>JAGCPV010000075.1 GCA_017965475.1 Prevotella sp. | reverse complement strand
TTCATACCTTTTTCCTGAGCGAAAGCACCAGTGCTAATGAGCACCATGGCTGCAATCAACATTAGCTTTTTCATAATCGTTTGATTTTAGTGATTAAACTTTTATAAAATAATTCAATTTTGGCACAAAGATAGGAAAAAAAACAGTACGCACCACACAATTAGACCAAAATTAACATCTATTATAAAATAATGTGACGTAATTCAAATTATAATGCTTAACTTTGTCCACAAACTAATAATTATTTTACATTAACAACAAAAATGACAATGATGAAAAAACTAAGATTGATCACATTAACCGCCTTTGCAGCCATCTGCATGTCAGTATCTGCACAGGAACCATTCGCAACATTCTACGGGCAGTATAACCTTAGTTACCTGAAGAGTAGTCACGATTCTGACTCTCACAAGGATAATTACAACGAGGTAACGCTGGGTTATAACTATGCCACACCGTTATTCAGCATCCCCCTCTATCTGGAGTTTGGTGGAGCCGTCCAATGGGCATTCAAGAGCGAAGACGAGGCAAAGACCAATATTCTCGCACTGAAAGCACCCGTCAACCTGCTATTCTCCATCAATATTTCCGATGACTTCAAGATCCTGCCATACGGAGGCTTCTATGGCCGTGCAAACCTCTTGGCCAAGACAAAGCCTAATGAAAGTAAATCCATCAACTGGTTCAAATCCGACTACTTCAATGCCAAGCGCTTCCAGGTAGGTGTGAACGGAGGAGTGAAGTTCATGATAGGCGAGACCGTCGTCATCGGCGCAGGTTACTATCGCGACCTGACGGATATCGCGGATGACATCTATTTCGAAGGTTGGGATTTCACGATAGGTATGGTACTATAATAAACAGTACTTTTCTGAAATTAAGGAGTCCTTTTCGCGCGGAAAGGACTCCTTATTTTTCAAAAAGGACTCCTTATTGGGACACCTGTCCCCAGCGCCGAAAAACTTTATCTCGGGGTCAGGCCCCAGTAGGAGGTGTGCGGCGTTGCAGTTGTCTTCTAAATTAGCACAAAAAGATGAGGAAAAATTTGGTGGTATGGGGAAAATGTCGTACCTTTGCACCCGCATTTCGGAAAATCCGGAGCATCTCACGACGTAACCCCTTAGTGATTAGGAGGATGAGCGTCTGAAAGATGTATGTGCAACAACAATTAATCACACTTAAAAATTATGTATTTAGACAAAGCCAAGAAGGAAGAGATCTTCGGTAAGTTTGGCAAGAGCGCCACAGACACTGGTTCTCCAGAGGCTCAGATCGCCCTCTTCTCCTATCGTATCTCTCACCTGACGGAGCACCTGAAGAAGAATCACAAGGATCACGTCACAGCCCGTTCGCTGACTATGCTCGTAGGTAAGCGTCGTAAGTTGCTGAAGTACCTCTACACGAACGACATCAACCGTTATCGTGCCATCATCAAGGCCCTTGGTCTTCGTAAGTAAGATTTCTTCGGAAAGGCAAATAAAAATCCCCGCCAGCTGGTGGGGATTTTTTTATTCCATTATTTCACGGAGGGGGATCATCACGAAATCGCGCTGGTACATCAGCGGATGCGGAATCTGTAGGTCGGGCATGTCGATATGATAGTCGTCGAAGAGCAGGATATCAATGTCGATGGGACGATCGCGATAGGCGACACCTTTATAGTAGCGTCCCAGCTCACGCTCTATCTGCTTGGTGACCTCAAGCACCTGACGAGGCGTGAGTTCCGTCTCGCAGAGAATAGCCCCATTAAGGAACAGGTTACCTGAGGTGAACCCCCATGGTTTGGTCTCGATGAGCGTTGACTGGCGGATGACCTCACCTACCCGCTCACGGATCAGTTCGATGGCACGTTTAATCTGTGCCTCCCTGTCGCCCTGATTACTCCCTAGTCCCAGATAAACTTTGTGCATCAGTCGTCAACAATCAGGAGTGCATCACCGTAGCAGCCGAACTTATAGCCATTCTTAACAGCTTTCTTGTAGGCATCATAGACCAGATCATAACCACCGAAGGAGCACTGGCTCATCATCATCGTGGATTCCGGATGATAGAAGTTGGCCACCATCGCATTGGCCAGTCCGAACTCATATGGTGGGAAGATGAACTTATTGGTCCATCCTTCATACTCCTTCAACATACCGTCAGTGCCGACAGCCGTCTCCGTGGCACGAGCGGTGCTGGTGCCTACGACACAGACACGATGACCTGCATTCTTGGTGTCGTTCACCAGATCACAAGCTTCCTTGCTGACGAACATCTGCTCGGATGACATCTTGTGCTTCGTAAGATCTTCCACCTCGATGGGATCGAAACTACCAAGACCGCAGTGGAGGGTAATATAGGCAAAGTTGATACCTTGGATCTCCATACGTTTCATCAGCTCACGGCTGAAGTGAAGACCTGTGGCAGGAGCTGTGACAGCACCCTCCTGTTTGGCATAGATGGTCTGGAAACGCTCCATATCCTCCTCAGTGGCAGGACGCTTGTCGATGATATAGCGGGGCAGCGGGGCAGCACCCAGGGCGAAAAGCTCACGCTTGAACTCGTCGTGAGGACAGTCGTAGAGGAAACGCAGCGTGCGGCCGCGACTAGTGGTATTGTCGATGACCTCTGCCACCATGGGACCATCGTCCTCGAAGAACAGTTTGTTGCCGATACGGATCTTACGGGCGGGTTCCACCAACACATCCCACAGGCGCAGATCCGGGTTCAGCTCACGCAGGAGGAACACCTCGATCTTCGCATCCGTCTTCTCCTTTGTGCCATAGAGACGGGCGGGGAACACCTGTGTGTCGTTAAACACGAAGGTATCATCCTCATCGAAGTAGTCCAGAATATTACGGAAATCAAGATAGACAGGATTGCCTTCCTCGTCCTTGAGGTCGTTACCGTTCTCGTCCTTCTTCGTCATCTCAATCTTCCCGCTCTTGCGATGCACCACCATCAGGCGGCACTCATCACGATGGTACGTGGGTTCCAGTGCAACCAGCTCGTCGGGGAGCCTAAACTTAAACTGTGATAACTTCATATATTATTTAACTTTTTACTTCTTCATTACTCATTTCCTTTTCCAACCAGGCTGGGAAGTCCTCGAATGTCAGGCAGTCGTCGATACGGACATCGCCCACACGGGTACGACAGAGGGCTGTCAGATAGGCACCACTGCCAAGGGCCTGGCCAATATCGCGGGCCAGCGAACGGATATAGGTGCCTTTACCACAGACCACACGGATGCTCAGTTGCATCGTCTCCGGGTCGAAGGCCATCAGTTCGATCTCATCGATGCGGACTGGCTTTGCTGCCAGACGCACATCCTCACCGCGACGCGCCAGTTCGTAGGCCCTGTCGCCTGCCACCATACAGGCGGAGAAGAGCGGTGGCTCCTGCATGATATCCCCCACAAAACGCGGCAGTGTCTGTTCGATCAACTCCCGCGTGATATGACTGGTGGGATAGGTCTGATCCACAGGATGCTCCATGTCGTAGCTAGGTGTGGTGGCACCCAACTGCAGGGTCGCCGTATATTCCTTCGTGTGGAGCTGCAGGCGCTCTATCTGCTTCGTCGCTTTCCCCGTACAGAGGATGAGCACACCCGTTGCCAGGGGATCGAGGGTGCCTGCATGTCCCATCTTCACGCGCTTCACCTTCAGCCGTTTGGAAACGACATAACGGATATGTGCCAAAGCACCGAAGCTGGACATCCGGTAAGGCTTGTTGATATAGATATACGCGCCTTCCTGGAAGTTCATTGTGCCAGATGATATACCAATACTGCCAGACCTATGATGGCACAGTAGATACCGAAATAGACCAGCTTGCCTTTCTTGACGACATTGATCATCAACTTACAGGCGAAGCATCCTGAGAGGAATGCGGCCAAGAAGCCGATAGCCAGTGGGAACGTGCCGATATCCCCCATCACAGCCTCACCCTTCGCTGCCTTCAGGATATCCAGCAGCGCCTCGCCGAGAATCGGGGGGATCACCATGAGAAACGAGAACTGTGCCAGTTTCTCCTTACTATTGCCCAGCATCAGACCCGTGGCGATCGTCGAGCCGGAGCGCGACAAACCTGGTAACACGGCACAGGCCTGGGCCACACCGATCACGAAGGCATCCCACAGCGAGATATGTTCTTTCTGACGGGGCTTCGCATAGTAGGAGAAAATCAGCAGGACAGCTGTCAGCATCAGCATCACGCCAACGATGAGCAGGCCGGAACCGAAGGCTTCCTCCACCTTATCCTTGAAGAACACGCCCACGATGCCGACGGGAATCATCGACACGAGGATGTTCAACGCATATTTCGTCTCTTCGTTCATCTCGAACTTGAAGAGGCCCTTCAAAATCCAGTCGATCTCCTTCCAGAGCATCACCAGCGTAGAGAGTACCGTGGCTACATGCACGGCAACGGTGAACATCAGACTCTCCTCGCCATCGATGCCGAAGAACGTGGAGATAATAGCCAGATGACCGCTTGAACTCACGGGCAGATATTCAGTCAGTCCCTGAACAACACCCAGAATCAATGCTTGAATCCAATCCATGGTTGCTTTATGGTTTACTTTTTTTTCTTTTTACCTTTTTACTTATCCTTCGGTTTCCGCACCACAGCATAGACCATTGAGACAAAGCCGAACAAACACACCAGCGGAGCCACCTTGATACGGCGGGCACTGAAGATGTCGGGTTCAAAAGTCGTATCTGTGGAGTTCGGACCTACCATCAGCAGGAAACCGATGACCACGATGGCCATCCCTACTGCCAGCAGGATGAAATTTATCTTGTCGAATGCAAAATCCTTCTTATCCATATTATCAATTATCAATTTTCAAGCTTCAATTAAATCTTATACAGATCTCCCGCCGACATCTTCAGGAACTTATTGACGGAGATATACGAACTGACGGAGGTGATGATGATGCCGAACAAGAGGACGGCTCCCGCTGTGATGGCCAGTTCGACCCAAGTGATGATGTTCACCATGTTCGGCTCATAAGTGTAAAGTCCATAGACGCAGCCTCCCAGTACGGCGATAGCGATGATAGCAGCCAGAATACCCACCACCAGACCGTTGCGCATGAACGGTCGGCGGATAAAACCCCAAGAGGCGCCCACGAGTTTCATCGTATGGATGAGGAAACGACGGGAATAGACGCTCAGGCGCACTGTATTGTTGATAAGCGAGAACGAAATGAAAGTCAGCAGTCCGGCAATGACCAGCAACAGGATGTTGATCTTCGTCAGGTTACGGTTCACCTTATCCATCAGATCCACCTGATAGGCAACATCAGCGACCTTCGGGTTCTTTTTCAGTTCGGCAGCAATCCATTTCAGAGAGTCGCTGTTGGCATAATCAGAATGCAACTGTAGTTCCAGTGTAGCCGAGAAAGGATTAGTGCCCAAGAACTCCGAGGGGTCGGAGCCCATGGCCTCCGTCTGCTCCTTCAGGGCCTGTTCACGACTGATATAGTCGATATTCCTAGAATAAGGCCTGTGATAGAGGTCGCGACATAGCAACTTGGCATCATTGACAGTCACCTTGTCGTTCAGCATTACCGTTACCGTCAGGTTTTCCTTCACCCACTGCGACAAGTTACGCGAGGTGAGCACGGAGAACACGACCAAGCCCAACAACACGAGCACCATCGACGTGCTGATGCACAACGTTACCATCTGCATACCTCGACGGCTGCCAGCATTCTTCTTGCGTCTTTTCATGAATGATTCAAATACGTACGTAATTTCGAGGTGCAAAGATACAACATTTTAAAGCGATTTCCAAATAATAATCTATTTTTCTTAATTCATAACGATAATTCTTAACTATTTTGTACCTTTGTACCCTGTATGAGTACTATTATCTATCCATCGCCCATCTTCGGGCCTGTCCACAGCCGTAGGCTGGGACTTTCTTTGGGCATTAACCTGCTACCTGCCGACGGCAAGGTATGTTCCTTCGACTGTATCTATTGCGAGTGCGGCCTCAACGAAGACCACCGTCCCACCCTACCTTTGCCTACGCGCGAGGAAGTGGCCCGCAAACTGGAGGAGAAGTTGCAGCAGATGACTGCCGAGGGACAACTGCCTGACGTGCTGACCTTTGCAGGAAACGGTGAGCCTACCTGTCATCCGCATTTCGCGGAGATCATCGACGACACCATCCGTCTGCGTGACCAGTATTGTCCACAGGCTAAGGTCTCCGTGTTGAGCAACTCGACGATGATACACCGCCAGCAGGTACACGATGCCCTGATGCGGGTGGACAACAACATCCTGAAACTCGACACCATCGATCCTATATATATTAATAAGGTGGATCACCCGAGCGGTACCTACGACGTGAATGCCATCATCGAACGGATGAAAGCCTTCAACGGCCATGTAATCATCCAGACGATGTTCATGCGTGGCTCTGCCTCTGGCGAGTCTGTAGATAATACGGGGGAGGGATATGTGGCTCCCTGGCTCGAAGCCGTCAAGGAGATCGCCCCCCAGCAGGTAATGATCTACACCATCGACCGTGAGACACCCACACAAGGGCTTCTGAAGGCAACTCACGAACAGCTTGACGCCATCCGCGACAGGGTCATCGCCGCCGGCATCCCCTGCACCGCATCCTATTAACAAACGACTGACAGACATGAGGAAGAGACTATTACTGACATGGGCACTGACTATCACCGTACTGAGCGGCTGGGCGCAGGGCGACAACGTCGGCATGGGCGGACGTGACGAGGGCATCGCCTCCATTCTCGAAAGACTGGACGTGATGAAGAAGAAGAATGATGCTTTCAACATCTTCCTCAACACAAACATAGCCTATGAGGAGGAGCTCGGTCACGACGGACAGGGCGAGTTCAAGGGCCGCCACCTGCGCTTCGAGGCCAGAGGATTCCTGGATAACCACTGGAGCTACCGCTTCCGCTACCAACTGACCAAGACGTGGGAGAAGCAGGACGATGGTTTTGCCAACAGCCTCGACATCATGATGGTGAACTACCAGATCAACAAACGGCTGAGGGTTACTGGAGGTCAATGGGCAGTCTCCATGGGAGGCTTCGAATATGATGCGAATGCCATCCAGGTGCTGGACTACTCCGACTTCAACAAATACCTGAACACCTCACTCATCGGGGCGGAGGTCAGCTATGACATCGGCCAGAGACAACTAATACAGCTGGACATCTCGAACACAAACAACAATTCCCTTGAGAAGACATATCCTGGGGCAGGGCTGGAGAAAGCCAGCCACCCGATATCCGTCACCGTGAACTGGATAGGCAGCCGTCTCTGGGACAAGCTGGAGAACCACTGGTCGTACAGCTATATGCATGAGGCCAAAGGGATCAACAACCGTCTGCTGATGCTCGGATCACGACTGACGCTTGGAAAGTGGACGTGCTACCTCGACTATTATCAGGCCTGGGAGGATATTGACCGTCACGGTATCGTCAGTGCCGACGCGGCAGCAGCAGGACTGACACAGGGAGACCAGCCTACGACAATGCGCGATGTCTATTACCAAAGTCTTGTAGGCCGTTTCCAATACCAGCTGACACCCCACTGGCTCTGTTTCGTGAAAGGTTTCGCAGAAAAGGCATCGGCATCTGGCATCCCGGTCCTGAAGAACTACCGCCACAACTACGGTTATCAGGCAGCCCTTCAGTGGATCCCGGACCTCTCACAGGATGCCCGTCTCTCGCTGGCATACGTGGGAAGGACGACACATTACAATGAGGCCATAGGACTACCAGACGTATCCTACAACCGTGTGGAGCTGAGCCTCATCTACCGAATCAAAATATTTTAAAGATAATTCCCCTGCCAGCTGGCAGGGGAATTATCTTACTTACCCATGATACCTCGGCGGGTACCTTCGAGGAACTTGATGATGTCCTGAACCTCAGGGCCATCAGGCACCTGATCCTTGATCTGGTTGATCACATCGAAGACACTCGTCTTCCCGTGGAACAACAGACGGTAGGCATTGGCAATGTGTTTCTGTACCTTTTCATCGATGCCTGCCTCATTCATCATCGTCGTATTGGGACCATTATAGCCCAGCGGCTTACCTCCAGCTACGATGAATGGTGGCACATCCTTCGAGAAGGTACATCCGGCCTGTACGAGTGCGAGACGTCCCACACGGGTGTTCGCATTCTGAATGGCACTGGAGGAGAAGATGGCACCGTTGTCGATCTCGCAGTCGCCCGCGATCTTCACGCCATAGCCAAACACACAGTGGTCGCCCACCTTTGTGTCGTGGCTGATATGCGTACCTTCAAGCAGGAAGTTGTTATTACCAATAACGGTCTTACCGTCGCGCTGTGTACCACGGTTGATAACCACGTTCTCGCGGATAACGTTGTTGTCGCCAATGATCACATACGACTTAGCACCGCGGAAATTGAAATCCTGTGGCAGGGCGGCAATAACACTGCCCTGATGGATCTTGTTGTTATTGCCGATGCGCGAGCCATCGCAGATGCTGACAAAGGGGAAGATGATACAATTGTCGCCAATCTCCACGTCATCCTCGATATATACGAAGGGGAATATCTTACAGTTGTTGCCGATTTTCGCCTTTGGGCTGACTTCGGCCTTAGGGGATATTTCGCTTGCCATAATTCTTAATTTATTTAGCGCCGCCGCCGAGAGCCTGGTAGAGGTTCACAACGGCCTGCATTTTGTTGAACTGATCAGTCACCTCGGAAATCTCGGCATTGAGCAGGTTGCTCTGAGCGGAGATCACTTCCAGATAGGTGGTGTTGCTGCTAGACTCCATCAACTTCTTGGTGTCCTCGACATTCTGTTTCATCACCTGGACACGTTTGCCGTCGAGTTCGGCCTTCTCTGCAGAAGAGTTATAGCCGACAAGAGCGTTAGACACCTCGTTGCCTGCCTTCAACACAGCATTCTGCCATGTATTGTAAGCCTGTTCGTACTGTGCCTTAGCCACCTTCAGACCAGCAACGATCTGACCATGCTGGAAGATGGGCTGTACAAGCGAGCCAACAGCAGAGAGGAGCCACTTACCTGGATTGATGACAACACCACCGCCACTATTAGTGAAAGCGGCAGTAGCCGTCACCGTGATATTCGGATAGAAGCGACTGCGGGCAGTCTCCACATTGTAGAAACACTGCGCCAGCGACATCTCGGCATAGTGGACATCGGCACGGTTGTTAAGCAACTGGATGCCTACGCCCGTTGCCAGTTCTGTAGGCAGACTCTGGTTCGCGAATGTTCCACGAGCGATGGTCTGTCCCTGCTGACCTACGAGCAGTGAGAGGGAATTCTCCACTTCACGGATCTGGCGGAGCAGATCAACTTTCTGAGCCTGAACGCTATAGTAGGCAGCCTCCGCACTCTGCACGGCAGTAGAACGATAGCCGACACGGTTGTCGTGCATAAACTGCATCTTCTCCCAGGTATCCTTTGTCAACTGCTCCATATCGGTGACGATCTCCACCTGACGGTCAAGCATCAGCAACGTGTAATAAAGGTTGGCGATGCCGGAGATGATGTTACATTTCACCACTGTCTGATAGTCTCTCGTGCCAATAAGCTGCATCTGGGCACTGCGCTTCACAGAGAGCAGATTGCCGAAGAGATCAACATTCCAACTGGCACTGACGGGCAGGGAATAGGTCTGTGAGGCCTTAGCACCATCAAAAGAGGCGATCGTACCCTGCGGACTCAGAGTGAGTGATGGCAGGAATGCCAGACGAGCTACCATCAGAGCAGACTCCACCATCTTCACATTCAGGGCGGCATTCAGCAGATCGGGGTTGTTGTCAAGTCCCTGCTGGATGAGTGCCTGCAATTGGGGATCAGTAAACACACTGCGCCAGGGCATATTGCCAAACGAAGTGGTGTCCTGTACGACCAGCGTATCCGTCAGGGAGACAGGGTCACGAACGATACCATCGGCCTTCACATCGGGACGATCATATTTGTTATAGAGTCCACAACTCGACAGCAGCAGGGCTGCGGACATGAATATCATCAGTTTCTTCATATTACTTCTCCAATTCATAATCTTCGGGTTTTTTATGTGCATACTGGGCCAACTCGGCAGCCACCTCCTCGTTCTCCTCATCGTCGAACTTCAGCGGACTGATCTTCTCCTGGATGGACTGGAAGATAACAAACAGCGTGGGAACGACGAAGAGCTGGAGGATAGTACCAATCAACATACCACCTACAGCGGCAGCACCCAGCGTCTGGTTACCATTCTTACCTACACCCGATGCAAACATCATCGGGAGCAGACCAATAACCATTGCCAAAGAGGTCATCAGGATAGGACGCAGACGGGCACTGGCACCCAAGACAGCAGACCACGAGATAGCCATACCCGTCTGACGGCGCTCCAGAGCGAACTGCACAATCAGAATAGCGTTCTTAGCCAACAGACCAATCAGCATGATCAGGGAGATCTGCATGTAAATATCGTTGGCGTGACCGAAGAGGTTGGTGAACAAGAAACAGCCAGCCAGTCCGAATGGTACAGAGAGAACTACTGACAGCGGCAGGATGTACGACTCGTACTGTGCCGACAGGATCAGATAGATGAAGATGAAACACAGCAGGAAGATCACGGCCGTCGTGTTAGAAGCCTTGGCCTCCTCACGGGTCAGACCAGAGAACTCATAGGTGTAACCTGCTGGCAGTGTCACTGCGGCAAGATCGCGGATGGCCTGGATGGCTTCACCAGTAGAATAGCCATTAGCCACCGTACCTGTTACGTTGATGGAGGTAAACAGGTTGAAACGGTTGATGTTAGACGGACCATAGACACGCTCCAGATTGCAGAATTCCTTAATAGGCGACATGCCTGCTGGCGTGCGTACATAGATACTATTCAACGACTCCTGCGTCTGACGCGTCTCAGGCAATCCCTGAATCATCACACGGTAGAGTTTACCGTAGGCATTGAAGTTGGAGGCGTAGAGACCACCATAGTAACCCTGCAGCGTTGAGAGTATCACAGATGGCGAAATGCCGCTCTGCTTACACTTGGCTACATCCACATGAACCATATACTGCGGATAATTCGGGTTGTATGAAGTCTGTGCCATCTGGAACTCAGGACGCTTGTTGAGTTCAGCGATGAAGTCCTTCACGATATTATAGAACTTCGTCAAGTCACCACCTGTACGGTCCTGCATCACAAGCGAGATACCTGAGTTGGCAGAGAAACCAGGAATCATAGGCGGTGAGAATGCCAGGATAGAAGCATCCTTGATATGAGCTGTCTTAATGAAGATCTGGGCGGTAACACCCGTCGCATCATACGGATTCAGGAAGAAACGATAGATACCATCACCCTGCCAGAGTCCGCTGATCTTCCACCAGAGACCTTTCTGACGCTCCTCAAAGGGCTTCAGCTTAATCACAAACGTAGCCTGGTCTGAGCCAGAACCTGCGATGAAGTTATAACCCTGGATCTGCTCACGGCTCTGGATAGCAGGATCAGCAGCGAGGATAGAGTCGACCTCGTTGATCACCTGACGCGTGCGGGCCACAGAAGTTGCGGGAGGCATCGTGATGGTACAGAACATCGTACCCGTATCCTCATCAGGCACCAGTCCGCTCTTCGTGGTGAACATCGTCACCACCAGCACGACGATACCGACAATGACCGTCAGAATGATGGCCAGAGGCTTGCGCACCAGCTTCTCAAGCAGGTTCTTATATTTGCCCGTTGTGGTCTCGAAAGCAACGTTGAACGACTGGTGGAAGCGGTCGATGCGCGACATCTTCTTCTCATGCCCCTCAGCATCGTGAGGCTTCAGGAACACGGCACAAAGGGCCGGCGACAGCGTCAGGGCGTTCACGGCCGAGATGATGATTGAGATAGCCATCGTCACACCGAACTCACGGTAGAACGTACCGCTGGTACCACCGATAAACGATACCGGCACGAACACAGCCGCCATCACCAGCGTGATGGAGATGATGGCACCCGAGATCTCGTTCATGGCGTCGATAGAGGCCGTGAGTGAGGACTTATAGCCTTGGTCCAACTTCGCATGCACGGCCTCGACCACCACGATGGCATCGTCCACCACGATAGCGATAGCCAAGAGCAAGGCCGAGAGCACCAGCAGGTTGATGGAGAATCCCATCACGTTGAGGAAGAAGAACGTACCGATCAGAGACACAGGTACGGCAATCAGCGGGATGAGCGTTGAGCGCACATCCTGCAGGAAGATGTAAACCACGAGGAACACCAGTGCCAGTGTCATGAAGAGGGTGAACACCACCTCTTCGATCGACGCATACAGGAACTCGGTCACGTCGTAGTTGATCTTATAGATCATGCCCGGCGGGAAGAGCTTGGCCTGATCTTCAAGTTCGGCCTTCACCTGCTTGGCAATATCATTGGCATTTGAACCGGGAATCTGCTGTACCATACCCAATACTGAGGGCAGGTTGTTGTTTCTCATCGAAACGGAGTACATCAGTCCGCCGAGTTCGATCTTGGCGACATCCTTCAACTTCAGGGTCGTACCGTCGGCCTTACTCTGAACGATAATGTTACCAAATTCCTCAGCCGTCTTCAGACGACCTGTATAACGGAGGGCGTACTCATAGGCCACATTCGACTGCTCACCGAAGGTACCAGGAGCAGCCTCGATGTTCTGTTCGGCCATCAGGTTAGAGATATCGCTCGGCATCAGACCGTGCTGCTTCATCACGTCGGGCTTCAGCCAGATACGCATCGAGTAAGTCTTCATACCAGGCGACTGCACGTCACCCACACCCTGGATACGCTTCAAGGCAGGAATGATATTGATGTTCGCATAGTTCGTGAGGAACTGGTCGTCGTAGCGGCCGTCAGAGGTCAGGGTGTACATGATCACCTGCGACGACTGACGCTTCATCACCGTCACACCCACACGTGTTACCTCGGCAGGCAACAGAGCCTGAGCCTGAGACACACGGTTCTGAACGTTCACGGCACACATATCGGCATTGATACCCTGACGGAACATGATCGTAATTTGAGCTGATCCAGAGGATGCCGTAGAAGTCATATAGTCCATTCCTTCCACACCGTTGATACTTTCCTCAAGCGGTGTGATCACAGAATTCTTCACGGTCTCAGCATCGGCACCAGGATACTGGGTGTGAACCACCACAGTAGGAGGTGCAATGTTGGGGTACTGCTCAATAGGCAGCGACACCAAACCGATTAATCCCAATAGCACAATGACGATGGAGATCACCGTCGAGAGCACTGGGCGTTTTATAAAAGCTGTAAATGTCATAGCTTCTTTTTCCTTTTTACTTTTTACCTTTTATTTCTTCATTGCGCCTACAATATCACCAGCACTCATGGCCTTGGCCTGATCCTGGATCTTCTGCTGATACTTCTCAGGCGTGATGGGCACAATCTCCATACCATCAGTCAGTTTGGTGATACCGTTGGTCACGAACTTATCGCCTGTCTTCAGACCTTCAGTCACAATATAATTGTTGCCATCGTTCTGCGGATCCACCTTAATCTCAGAATATTTCACCTTGTTGTCACTGCCCAAGATATAGACGAAATGCTTATCCTGAACCTCTGATACACAGCTCTGAGGAATAATAATGGCATTTGAATTGCTGCGAGGAATGACGATTGTACCAGAACCACCGCTCTTCAGCAACTTCTCAGGATTCTGGAATACGGCGATCATCTGGACAGAACCTGTAGCGGCATCAATCACGCCACTCATCTTGGTCACAGTGCCCTCCAATCCATAGAAAGTGCCATCAGCCAACTTCAGTTTGACAGAAGGCATTTCCTTAATGGCACCATTCAGACCACCTGCATTCTTACCCATCTCCAGAACGTCCTTCTCTGTCATCGAGAAATAAACCTCCATCGAGCTAATATTAGAAACGGAAGTCAGTGTATTGTTGGCACTTACGAGCGCACCTACTTTAAAAGGCAGAGAACCTACAACGCCAGAAGCAGGGCTCTTCACATAGCAATAACTCAGCATCTCTTTGGCAGAAGCCAGTGATGCCTCAGCAGCAGCCAGACTGGCCTTAGCCTGCTCGTACTGGTTGGTAGCCGACTGGAGCTCGAAGTCTCCGATCACACCATTCTGGTGCAATTTCTGAGAATTCTCAAAACTCAGCTTGGCCGTATTACAAGCAGCTGTAGCAGTGTTGACAGAGGCCTGAGCCTGACGAACCTGCGACTGATAAGTCACATTGTCGAGAACGAACAATACCTGTCCAGCAGAAACCGTCTGACCTTCCTTCACATTGATCTGGGTAATGAAACCCTGTACCTTCGGATGGATCTCCACATCCTGAACACCCTTGATGGTAGCAGGATATGTATTCTGCATCGTCGTACTCGACGTTCCTACCGTGACTACAGGGAACTCATTGTCGCCAAAACTGGGGCGACCACCGCCACCACCGCACGAAGTCAACAGCATCGTAACGGCTGCAACCAATAAAATTTTGTTCTTTTTCATATAAAATTCTATTACTAAATTGATTAATTCTAATGTCCAACACTTCGGAAACATTGGGCTTTCCGCTCAGTTTTCGAACTGCAAAGGTACGAAAAATATATCTTTAGATATATCTCCGTACTACATTTTTAACATAGTTTATTGGCTATTAGAGTTTTTATTCTTTCACAAGTCCCATCTGCTTCGCCTTCTCCATGAGCAAAGCCATCAACGGCTCCCGTTCGTTCTCCACCTTATTGTCGAGAACGGCATCTTTCAAGTACTGTTTCAGGACACCAACCTCACGACTGGGCTTCAGGCCGAACATCTCCATGATCTCATTACCGTCGATCACAGGCTGAAGCAGACGCACATAATCTTTTTCCTGTAAGTCAGCCAGTTTCTCTCGTACCATACGGAAATTCTCGAGAAACAATTTCTTTCGCACCTCGTTTTTCGAGGTAATATCCGCCTCACAGAGCGTCATCAGGTCATCAATGTCCTCCCCTGCATCATTCAGCAAACGGCGCACGGCACTATCGGTCACCTCTTCATCAGCAATGGCAATAGGACGCATGTGCAGTTCGACAAGTTTCTGGACGTACTTCATCTTGGCGTCCATCGGCAACATCAGACGACGGAATATCTGGGGAACCATCTTCGCCCCTGTCAGGTTGTGATTATGGAAAGTCCAGCCAATGGCAGGATCCCAGCGTTTCGACTTGGTCTTGCCGATATCGTGCATCAGAGCTGCCCAGCGCAGCCAAAGGTTATCCGACTGTCTTGCCACATTATCCAACACCTCCAACGTATGGTAGAAATTATTCTTATGTGCACGACCGTTCTTCTGCTCAACGATATCAAGGGCAGCCAGTTCTGGCAGGATGATATTCAGCAATCCACTACGCTGTAGTTCCACAAAACCTTTACTGGGAACATTCGAAAGGATAATCTTATTAAGTTCATCCTTAATGCGTTCCCCGCTCACGATCTTGATTCTGTCGGCCATTCGCTCCAAGGCCTCAAAGGTCTCATCTTCTATCAGGAAATTCAGTTGGGTAGCAAAACGGATACAGCGCATCATCCTCAGGGGATCATCGGAGAAAGTAATGCCAGGCTCCAAAGGGGTAGCAATGATGCCGTCTTCCAGATCAGCCAGTCCGTTAAAGGGATCCACGAGCTCGCCAAACCTATTCTTATTCAGACAGATGGCCATTGCGTTAATGGTAAAGTCGCGACGGTTCTGATCGTCTTCGAGTGTCCCGTCTTCCACAATGGGCTTACGCGAGTCGTGGCTATAACTCTCCTTACGAGCTCCCACAAATTCCACCTCGTATTCCACACCTTTCTGACGGAATTTTACCTGTGCCGTTCCAAAGTTCTTAAACACAGACAGATGTGCTTTCCTGCCCACCTTCCGTTTCAGTTCCTCTGCTACAGAAATACCACTGCCTACGACCACCACATCAATATCGTTCGAAGGGCGCTCCAGGAAGATATCACGGACATATCCTCCCACCACGTAGCACTCCAGACCCAATCCGTCTGCAGCCTCACTGATTTGGTGGAAGATATCTTGATCTAATATCTGTGCTAATTCTTCGTCAGAGTAGAGTTTCATACAGTTATCTGAATGATTCGGGGTGCAAAGGTACGAAAAAAAAAGGAAAACCGACAATAATTTGCGATGACAATAAAAATTTATCCTCTTTTATGCAAATAAATCTAAAAAAATAACTACCTTTGCCAACAAATATCAAAACTCACTAATATGGAAAAGCGATTTTATGTTATTGTCGTCACCATGCTGACGACTGTTCTTCAAGCCAGTGCAGAAATCAATTTGGACACGAGCCCCCTCACCTTGGAGACTCCTGAGATGAGACCTGAATTAGTGGCGTTGCCCGCAAATCCTTTCGAAAGCAAGGTTGCCACACCTGTGTCAGTCAACAGCCAAGGGATGGATCTCCGTTTCTTCAAACAAGTGACCAACCCTGGCGTAAAACCTTATAAGTTTATGGATGACCTCACCTTCGTGGGCATCCCCATCTTCGCTGCCGGATGGATCATCAAGAGTGAGAAAGCCTCGTTCCGTCAGGACTACAACAACACGCACACCAATACGCGTCTGATTGCCAATTTCAAGACAGGTATCGATGACTACACACAGTTCTTCGGTCCTGTGATGACCGTCGGTCTGAAACTCGGAGGCTACGAAGGCCGTAGCGACTGGGGCCGTCTGCTGGGATCATCGCTGATGTCGTATGCCATCATGGCTGGATTCGTCAACGGTATCAAATACACAGCCAGCGAGATGCGTCCCGACGGCTCCACTGCTAACTCCTGGCCCTCAGGTCATACGGCCACCTCGTTCGTAGGTGCCACGATCCTGCATAAGGAGTACGGTCTGACGCGCTCGCCCTGGTTCTCTGTAGCCGGCTACGGTGTGGCTACTGCCACTGGTGTGATGCGTATCCTGAACAACCGCCACTGGATCAGTGATGTGCTCTCTGGTGCCGGTATCGGTATCATGTCCACAGAGCTGGGCTATGCCATCGGCGATCTGCTCTTCAAGGGCAAGGGACTGTTGCGCAACGATCTGGAAGGCTTCGGTGAGAAACCGTCGTTCTTCGCCATTTCTATGGGCATGAGCTTCGGTTCAAAGAGCCTCGACTTCAGCTACAACGACCTGAAGTATGCAGAAGAGTATATAGATGACGATCTGAACGAGGGAGTCAGCATCGACTTCCATACGGCTACGTCAGTGGATGCTGAGGGCGCCTATTTCTTCAATAAATACATTGGTGTTGGCGGACGCCTGCGCGTCAGGGCAATGACCGCCAAAGGGTGGAGCGACTTCGTCGGCGAAGCCATTAACGACCGTTCTAATGCCACCCAATTCATAAAGGATATGTATTATGCATACACGCCCAATCCGATCACTGAGGAGGAACTCCAGGCAAAGATGAGCGGCATGGTTTCCAGTGAGGAGATCACCGTGGAAAGTGACCACCTGACGGAATTCTCCGCCAACGTGGGTCTCTACCTGAATCTCCCGCTGAGCAAACGTTTCTCGCTGGGTACTAAGTTCCTGATTGGACGCACCATGACTCAGGAACTCGATATCAACGCCCACTACAAGGGTACATCGAAGGCAATGGATACCCATATCGAGATCGACAATGGTGAACTGTCAGACCTCCAGTTGAGCAATATCCGTGATAGCGAGGACTACGATATGGAATGGGACTACCTGACCCTGGGTGGTAACAACTCCACCACCTATGGCACAGGAATCTCCCTCACCTATCGCTATAAGTCCAACTTCATGTGGAGGTTGTTCCTTGACTACGACTACTCCAAAAAAGTCTTCAACCTGACTTACGACCCCATGAGGTTTATGAAGGTTACAGCCCCTGACTTGAGTACCGTCTTCGAGATCGGAGGCCTCGACCTTGAACCGATGGTCTTTGAGCGCGAGAAGAAGATGAACTATTTCACCCTTGGTGCCTCATTCGCCGTCAGTTTCTAGGAAATATAATGACAAAAATATCACCAATCATCATTGCCGGACTACTCCTGATAAGTTGCGGCAATAACGAGAAAGAGCAGGCAGAACAACTGCTGCAGGAGGCACGCGTCCATCTCGAACAGGGACAGCTCGACGAGGCAAGGGCCGATATCGACTCTCTGCGCAAGACCTTTCCCAACATCGTTAAGGCGAGGAAAGAGGCTTTAAAACTACATCAGGAGATCGAGCTGAAAGCCGCTCAGGAGGAGATGACCAGGACGGACAGTCTGCTGCAGCTTGCCAACAAAAAGCTGGAAGCCCTGCAGAAAGAAGTGGAGGAGCATAAAGCCGCACTTAAGGCCACACCAGAAGAGTTGACACTGCTGACGCGCACACGGATCTGGCGCGATTCCATCCGCACCCAATTTGAGACACTTGGTGCGAAAATACATTATATCCGACAAAAGCAAAAAGAAGCGGAGAATGACAAGTAAAGAGAAAAAGCGAAGGGTGAGAAGTCTTGTTCTTTGTTAATAAATGTAGAGCAATGACAACTTTTCACCCTTCGTTTGTCTCATTTCACATCTTTTTTGTAAATTTGCACCCGATTATGGCAAATTTGGAAAAGACAAACGCCCAATTCGAGAAGGCAATGGCCGAATGCCGTATGCTCTTCGAGAAAAAGTTACACGACTATAAGGCTTCGTGGCGCATCCTGCGCCCCACGGCACTCACAGACCAGCTCTTCATCAAAGCAAAGCGCATCCGTTCGCTGGAGATCAAGGGAGAGAGTAAGGTCGGCGAGGGCATCAGACCAGAGTTTGTGGCACTCATCAACTACGGCATCGTGGGTCTCATCCAGCTCAACAAGGGATTCGCCGATATGGTGGATATCTCTAACGACGAGGCGATGGTGCTATACGACCAGTATGCTCATGAGGCCCTGGAGCTGATGAAGCGTAAGAACCACGACTACGACGAAGCCTGGCGCTCGATGAGGATCAGTTCCTATACGGATTTCATCCTGACGAAGATCGAGCGCATCAAGGAAATTGAGAATTTGCAAGGCGAGACTCTCGTCTCAGAGGGGATCGATGCCAACTATATGGACATCATCAACTACGCGGTCTTTGGAGTAATTAAATTATCGGAGTGAGGAAAGCAGCCGTCAATATCTGTCGTCTGGTTCTCGCCGTGACGTTCATCCTGTCCGGATTCGTCAAGGCCGTTGATCCTTTAGGCACACAGTATAAAATACAAGACTATCTGACGGTTTGGGGAATGGCGCAACACGTGCCGGACTTCATGACCCTCTCGGCATCCGTGCTGTTGTCGGCCCTAGAGTTCATCGCAGGCGTCTGCCTGCTCTTCGCCATCAGACGGAGACTCGTGTCGAGGATCGTCTTCATCGTGCTGGTGATCATGACGTTACTGACGTTCTGGCTGGCACTGACAGACCCCATCACGGACTGTGGCTGTTTTGGCGATGCCATCGTGCTCACCAACTGGCAGACCTTCGCAAAGAATGTGATCCTGTTGGCAGCAGCGATCGTGGTCAGGAAGTACCCGTTGGAGATGCCACGGCTCATCAGTGAGTCAAACCAGTGGATTGTCCTGAATTACTCGGGCATATTCATCCTGCTCATCATCACAGGTCGGAGTCTATACACCCTGCCACAGTTCGACTTCCGTCCCTACCACATAGGCACGGACCTGAGGGAAGGCTGGCAGCGGATGATGGAAGGAGAGGAGTCGCCATACGCAGAGTTCTTTATGGAACTCACCAACGAGGGCGAGGACATCACGGAAACAGTCCTCAACGATGAGGGATACACCTTCCTGCTCGTCTCACCCCATCTGGAACAGGCTGACGACTCACAACTCGATGGTCTGAACCAGTTGTATGAGTACAGCCTTGACAACGGCTATCCCTTCTACTGTCTGACAGCAAGTACAGAGCAGGTCATCAGCCGTTGGCGTGACATCACGGGAGCCGAATACCCATTCTGTTCCACCGATGAGATCACGCTGAAGACCATGATCCGCTCGAACCCCGGGCTGCTGTTGCTCAAGGATGGCAAGATCATCCGTAAGTGGAGCCATAACAATCTGCCTGAAGAGAGTGAACTGACGGAGAGGCTGGAGGATACAGAACTGGGGCATCTGCCCACCGACACCGTTGCCAGCAAGATCCTGTGGATACTCACGTGGTTTGTGCTGCCGCTGGTGCTCCTCACGATAGCGGATCGCCTCTGGGCGTGGAGTCGCTGGATAAGAACTAGCAGAACTAGAAAGGATAATAGTAACCCTATAAATAAAGAAATGATTATGAGAAAGAAAATTGTAGCAGGAAACTGGAAGATGAACATGAATCTCCAGGATGGTATTGCTCTTGCAAAGGAGCTGAATGAGACATTGAAAGCAGACAAGCCCAACTGTGGTGTGGTGATCTGCACCCCGTTTATCCACCTCGCTTCTATCGCACAGTTCTTGGATCAGAGCATCATCGGTCTGGGTGCTGAGAACTGCGCCGACAAGGAGAAGGGTGCCTTCACTGGTGAGGTGAGCGCCGAGATGGTAAAGAGCACTGGTGCACAGTATGTGATCCTGGGTCACTCAGAGCGTCGTGAGTACTACAAGGAGACTCCCGAGATCCTGAAGGAGAAGGTGCTGCTGGCTCAGAAGAACGACCTGAAGGTG
>JAGCPV010000074.1 GCA_017965475.1 Prevotella sp. | reverse complement strand
TCTGTTCAACCAGCGCATCACCGCCAGCATCGATGCTTACCTCCGTAAGACCACCGATTTGTTGAACTACGCTCCGACCGTAGCCATGTCAGCCTTCCGCAACCAGGCTTGGCAGAACATTGGTGACATGGAGAACAAGGGTATCGAGGTCACTCTCGGTTTCAAGCCCATCCAGACCAATGACTTCTACTGGACGGTTGACTACAACTTCACGTACAACCACAACGAGATTACCGACCTGAGCGGTGTTTCAGCCGACGGTTCTCCCGTGCCCAACACCGGCATCACCATCGGTACCGATAAGTACCTCCAGTACAACCAGGTCGGCTATGCCATGAACTCCTTCTATGTGTATCAGCAGGCTTATGACAAGGACGGCAAGGCCATCGAGAATGCCGTTGTTGACCGCAATGGTGACGGTCTGATCACACCCGAAGACCGTTACTTCTACAAGAAGCCGGCTCCCGACGTGACCATGGGTCTGAGCTCTCGCATGGAGTACAAGAACTGGGACCTCGGCTTCTCACTCCGTGCCAACTTCAACAACTATGTGTTCGACAATATCTCTGCCGGTATGACCAACATGAACCCGAATGAGGTCTATAACTCATTCCACGTGTTGAACAACCGTCCGGTGAACGCCATGTCTGAAGGTCGTTACACCTACGCTGTGACGGCACAGATCGTTGACCGCTATGTTCACAACGCTTCATTCCTGAAGTGTGACAACATCACCCTCGGTTACTCATTCAGCGACCTGTTCAAGTGCAGCAGCTGGCACGGTCTGGCAGGACGTGTCTATGGTACCGTCTCTAATGTGTTCACCATCACGAACTACGACGGAATCGATCCTGAGATTAACAACGGTTACGACAACCAGATGTACCCGCGTCCTATCTCGTTCATCTTTGGTGTGAACTTCAGTTTATAATGCATCATGCATAATGAATAACAATAAAAGAATAATAGTCATGAAAAGATTCATTCAGAATATACTTCCCGCTGCAGCACTGACGCTGCTGTTTGGAATGACTTCCTGCACCAAGGACTTGGACGTGACCCCGATTGACCCCAATCTCTCGTTGGAAGTCGATTATGACGGTCTGTTCAACAAGTGCTATGCCAACCTTGGACTACAGGGTAATGGCGGCGCCAACGGCGACTGCGATATTGACGGACTGGACGGTGGTACCACCGGTTTTATCCGCCAGATGTGGAACTCCAACGAACTGACCACCGACGAGGCCATCTGCCACTGGGGTGACGATGGTATCCAGCAGTTCGACTACAACACCTACGACGCTTCCCACCCGATGTTGAACGGTTACTTCAACCGTCTGACAACAGGTATCAGCTACTGCAACCAGTACCTGCAGGTAATCGGCGACGGAGATGCCCAGAAGATCGCTGAGATCCGCTTCATCCGTGCCCTGCACTACTACCTGATGATGGATGCCTTCGGAGGCGTTCCTTTCTCAGAGACCCTGAGCACACCTACCTATAAGACCCGTCCCGAGATCTACGCATGGATCGAGAATGAGCTGAAGGAGATCGAGCCTGCACTGGCTACCGCCCGTGCCAAGAACTCCAGCGACTTCATGTACGGCCGCGTTGACAAGGCTGCCGCCTGGATGCTGCTGATGCGTCTCTACTTCAATGCTGAAGTCTATACGGGCACTGCCCAGTGGGACAAGGCTGCCGAGTATGCCAAGAAGGTCATCGACTCTCCCTATCAGCTGAACATGACAGGCACCGCCGACTGGAGCGCCTACCAGATGCTGTTCATGGGCGACAACGGTGAGAGCGCCGCTTCCAACGAGTGTATTTTCCCCGTGCTCTGCGACGGTAAGAAGACCACCTCCTGGGGTGTCAGCCTTTTCCTGATGGCTTCAACCTACGATATCGACATGGACGCCACAGCTGCCGATCCCGGTGGCAACAACGGTACCAGTGAGAAATGGGCAGGTAACCGCGCCCGCTACGACCTGGTTCACAAGTTCTTCCCGAAGGACGATGCACCTACCGATGTGCAGGGCTATGACATGAAGACCGCCGCCGGCGACGACCGCGCCCTCTTCTTCAGCAAGGGTCACTCACTGAGAAACGAGTTTGGTTATTTTGGTGACTTCAAGGACGGCTACGGCGTGGCTAAGTTCATCAACTACAAATCCACGGGTGCCGTCGTGAAGGGTAGCGATGCCCAGTTCCCCGACGCCGACTACTTCTTCTTCCGCGTGGCCGAGGCCTACCTGACCTACGCAGAGGCAACAGCCCGTCAGAACGGCGACCAGACCACTGCTGAGGGTACAGAGATGATCAATGCTCTGCGCACCCGTGCCAATGCCGAGACGAAGACCGTCTATACGCTCGACCAGATTCTCGACGAGTGGAGCCGTGAGTTCTACTTCGAGGGCCGTCGCCGCGTCGATCTGATCCGCCATGGCAAGTTCGGTGGCAGCAGTTACAAGTGGATGTGGAAAGGTGGAGCCAAGGACGGCCGCGCCTTCAGCGCTCATTTGAATATCTTCGCTATCCCTGCCGATCAGGTGAAGGGTGACATCAAGCAGAATCCCGGATACTAAGAATTAAGAACTAAGAATAAAGAATTATGAAAAAGATATTTTCATTCGCACTGATGTTGATGGGTTTTGCCACGGTATTGACGTCCTGCAAAGACGACCGTGACTCCAACCCCACCATCGGAAAGCCGACACAGTTTGTCGTCAACACCTCACCCGTGGCCAGTCAGTATATCCAGCTGACGCCCGACAACAGGGTGAACCTCACATGGTCGCAGCCCAACTACGGCTATAATGCTCTGGCCACCTATCAGGTTCAGGTGGGTGTCAACAAGGACGGTAATATCGTCTGGAACGAAAAGGACGGTGCCGACAAGTTCCTGGCCACCACCTACACCATCTGCGACGCCGACATCAGCGGTGAGGAGATTGCAGAGGCTATCTGCGAGATCGACGGTGTGACAAGCGAGGAAGACTATGTGGATCAGGGCTTCCGTGAGATTGCCTTCCGCATCAAGTCAAGCATCCAGGATTCCAAGGGTAACGACGTGCCTGGCACGGTGATCCTGTCCAACGCAGTGAACTTTGAGCACATGGCCGCCTACTGCGCCATCAAGAGCCTTGGCTCCGTCTGGATCATCGGTAACTGCGGCGGCTGGACAGAGCCGAAGGCTGCCAATGCCGAGGCACTGGCCGACTGGCGTATCTATGAGACCGAGATCGGTAGCAAGATCTACAATGGTGTTGTCGAGATGCCTGAGGGCGACCTGACCTTCCGTATCTACACAGCCCTGACCGGCTGGGACGGTGGTAACTCTCTGGGTCACCAGGAGGACGACGTATCGACAGAGTGCGCGTTCACCGACGGTGTCTATGTTGATCAGTACGTATATCCCGGTAAGGGTTCTTGGACATTCCTGACCTATCCTGGCGGTCCGCTGGAGATAACGCTCGATATGAACCAAGGTACCATCAAGTTTGAACAAGTTAAATAAATCCGAGTAAGAATATGAAAAAGCTAAATATCTTTATGTCGGCTCTTCTGGGCATCGCCTTCACGGCATGTACGGAGAACTTTGACCCCGAGGTAGGACCACAGTCCTACTCACAAGAGAGCCCGCTTGCTGCCGATGATGTCACGATGACATCCGAGGCCAGCGCGATCAACATTGAGAGCCTCATCGAGGCCGAGGAGGACATCAGGATCGGTACCGTATCGGTACGTGAGGGTGCCATGCCCGCCAACATGGCCATCGCAGCTGAGGTGGAATTCTCCATCGATCCTGGCTATTCAGAGTCTGTTTCACTGCCAGCCTCCATCGACGAGGAAAATGTCGTGACCGTCTCTCCCAGCACAT
The DNA here is from genome assembly GCA_017965475.1 of Prevotella sp. Taxonomy (GTDB): domain Bacteria; phylum Bacteroidota; class Bacteroidia; order Bacteroidales; family Bacteroidaceae; genus Prevotella. Next base: position 49,931 of record JAGCPV010000074.1, on the reverse strand, counting down.
TGCAGGATGCCTATTTCGACTTCATCACCCGCAATCCGAAGACGACTGAGCTCTATATGCGCACCACGCTCATGACGGTGACCAATGGTGCCTCTCAGGCATACATCGGCAAGCCCGGCGAGAACTACTACGCAGAGCAGCACGTACAGTTCACCCCGCTCTTCAAGGTGCAGATCTCTCCCGCTTACTACGTGATAGGTGCTGCCGGCGGCTGGAGTGTTGACGGGGCCCGCTCACAGCAGTTCATACACAGCGACGCTGATGTCTATGACGATCCTGTCTTCACCATCACCATCGACTCTGGCGGTGATGACTGCTGGTTCGCTATTGCCGACGACGAGTCTCTCGACGCCATCGATGCCGGTGACTGGAATCAACTCTTCGGTACCAAGGGCGAGAGTGAGGACCTGGAGGGTAAGATGGACCGTCGTTACAACCTCGGAGGTGAACACTCCTTCCATGTGCTGAATGCCAAGAAGATCCGCATCACACTCGACATGATGGAGTACAGCTATAAGATTGAACCTGTGAATATCGCTGAGAACTACTACCTCATCGGCGGTCCTGGCGAATGGAACGCAGACGCTGCCATGGAGATGCAGTTCTCGCACAGCGACAAGGATGTGTTCGAGGATCCGATCTTCACCTACACCTTCGCAGGTAGTGGCAGTGAGATGTGGTTCGCCTTCGGTGACAAGGATGCCATCGACGCCGTGGCAAACGGTGAGTGGAACCAGCTCTTCGGCACGACCGGCGAGAGCACCGACCTGAGCGGTAGCTTCGATCGTCGCTACAACCTCGACGGCGACCACTCGTTCTGTGTCGATGGAACAGCCAAGTACTACCGCTTCACCATCAACATGGCTGAGAATACCTACGAAATCACCCCGCTGAGCTTCGATCCTTTCATCTACTTCATCGGTGCTACCGACGGATGGGCGAATGCCGAACAGAGACTGGCCCTCACAGATGAAAGCGGTATCTATACGGGTTACGTCTATTGTGCCGATCCTAACGAATGGGGCAACGAGTTCAAGTTCCAGAAGGAGCCCGGCAACTGGGATACCGAGATCAACACGGGTCACATGACCGGCGGCATCACAGGCGACTTTGCAGATGGTGGTGGCAACTTCAAGGCCACTGCAGGCGAGGGTGTCTATTATGTCGTTCTCGACATGGGAAAGATGAGCATCGAAGGCACCAAGATCGAATATATGGGTGTTACCGGTGACTTCTGCGGATGGAATGAAGGTGTAGAGATGACGTGGAACGCCACAGACTTCTGTTACGAAGTGACTGGCGCAGCCGTCAATGCTGTTGGATGGAAATTCCGTGCCAATGGTCCTACGGATCCGAACTGGAACATCAACCTCGGAGCCAATGACACCGTGGAACCCTCAACCATCATTGATGATCTTGTTGGCTATGGTAAGAACCTCTGTGTCGAGGGTACGACCATCAAGCTCTATCCCACCCGTAGGGATTCCGACAAGATCTACTGCACGGTAGAGTAAGTGCAACCGTTTGCACTGTGCAAACGACCAACCAAGGGCCGTCTGGGATAATCCCGGGCGGCCCTTATCTTATGATAAAAAGTGTTTAACCTTTGGTCGTTTCGGGGATTTGTCGTACCTTTGCAGCCGATATATCAAATACATTCTAAAAGACTATCTAATGAAAAAGTATCTTTGGATCATCCTGGCTTCATGCAGCCTGACCCTAACTTCCTGTGAGGATTTCTTTGACCTCCTATTCGACAACCCGGCATCCGACGACACCCCGGCCTATTATGACGTGACGATTCCCGACTCCGTCTATGTGGCCGAAGTCAACCTGCCCAACCCGAAGGAGTACCTGCCGGCACCGCCCGCCGTTGACGATGTCAGCTTCCTCGACGACAAGGTGCAGTGGGAGTGGGGTAAGCTCCAGCGCAGTACTTCCCGTGGCACGACGGCGATGTCCCACATGGGTCGCACTCCCGAGGTGATGTGTAAGGTGATGGCCGAGGTGATGGGCCTGGCCACCATCAGCAAGGAGGCTACTCCCGCCCTGGAACGTCTGTTGCACAGGGCCTACCGCACCGGTGAGCAGGCTACCACAGCAGCCAAGTCCAAATACAAGCGCCAACGCCCCTTCGCCCTGATGGGTGAGGGATCTGCCTGGTATGCCGCCGACGCACAGAACAACACAGGCTCCTATACCTCCGCCACCACGGCAGCAGGATGGGCTGTGGGTCTGGTCTTCGCCGAGATGTGGCCTCCCCTGCAGAACTATATCCTGAAAAAAGCCTTCCAGTTCGGTGAGGACCGTGTCATCAGCGGTTCCAACTTCCAGAGCGATGTCGAAGGCGGTTACCTCTGTGGTGCGGCTGCCATCGCACAGGCTCATAACGACAACAAGCTGGAGGAGGATATCGCCGCTGCCCGTAAGGAATACAAGAAGCTCAAGGGTCTGGCCGACTCCTACGACCCCACCGCCGGTATCGGCATCCCCGAGGGTGTGAAGATCCTCAACGCCCCTGTCAATGCCAGCGACGCCCGTCAGCAGGCCGACCTGATGCGCTACTACGAGGCCAAGAAACTGCGTGAGACCGCCCGTGGCTCCCAGGCCGTCATGGACGCCAATGCCAATACGGACAACATGGCCAAGATCTTCGGTGGTATCATCGGTATCACCATCGATCCGGTCAGCACCCCCGCCATCTACAGCCTCATGGAGATGATCCGTCCGATCAATGCCGATATCTGCACGGCCGTGAAGCTCACCTACTTCCGTCTGCGCCCCTTCGCGATGTTGAACGAGGAGACACCGCTGCCCGCCAAGGAACCCAGCTACAAGACCACCAGCAGCTATCCCTCCGGACATACCTGCTTTGCTTGGGCACTGGGTCTGATGTTCACCGAAGTGGCACCAGCCTACCAGAACCAGGTCCTGGCCCGCGCCTATGTCTTCGGTGACAACCGCGTGGTCGTGGGCTTCCACTGGCCGACCGACGTCGATGCCGGCCGTCTGCTGGCAGCCTCCATCATTTCCTACCTGCAGAGCAATGCCAAATACCGCGCCCTGATCAAACAGGCTCAGGCAGAATATAAGAAAATAAAAGGCTAATCCCATGACAACAAGACGCTATCTGACCAGACTGGCGACCACAGGTCGTCTGTTCCTGCCGGCCCTCCTGGGTTTTGCCCTGCTCATATCGTGCGACAGCGGCTCCTCTCCGGTGGAGCCAGAACCCACGCCCGAGCCCACGCCCGAGCCGGAGCCCGAACCACCCGTCGTACTTGAAGACAGCGTCTATGTCGAACCCGACAAGCATGCCGATGCCGCCTTCATCCTGCCGGCACCGCCAGAACGGGATGTGGAGGACTTCGTCGATGACGAGATACAGTGGCGATGGGGTCAGAGTCAGCGTAGCACCGCACGTGGTGACGTGGCCATGCTCCGCATGGGCAGGACACCCGAGCCCGCACGTCTGATAATGGCCGGAGCCTTGGAGCTCGACGCCATCAACAGCGAGACCACCCCCGCCTTGGACCGCCTGCTCACCCGTGCCTACTGGACGGGGTTCCAATCCACCAAGGATATCAAAGCCAAATACCTGCGCGAGCGTCCCTTCGCAGAGTTCGGAGAGACCGCCTGGTATGCCCCCGACGCCCAGGATGCCAGCGGCTCCTATGCCTCTGCCACTACGGCTGCAGGATGGGCCGTCAGCCTTATCTTCGCTGAGATGTGGACACCCCGGCAGGATGCCATCCTGCGACTGGGATTCCTATTCGGTGAAGACCGCGTGATCAGTGGTTCCAACTATCAGAGCGACGTCAACGCCGGTTACCTCTGTGGCTCCGCCGCCGTGGCCATGGCCCATAACAACCCCAAACTGGAGGAGGATATCGCTGCCGCCCGCGAGGAATATAAGAAACTCAAGGGACTGACCATCGACCCAGCAGACTTCGTTGACTGTGACGATCCCACGGGACTGGCCATCATCAATCCCCCCGTCTTCAACACGCCCAGCGACTACCGCTACGAAGGCGACCTGGCCCGCTACTACTATGCCAAGAGCCTGCGCGGCACCATCCAGGGCAAACAGGCCACACAGGATGTCAACGGCTACTCCGACAATATGACCAAGATCTTCGGTGAGGTGCTCCTCATCGAGGCCTCGGAAGAGACCACCCCCGAGATCTACAAACTCCTGGAGATGATCCGTCCGCGCAGTGTCTATGAGGTCGGCTATGTCAAGAGGGCCTACTTCCGCAACCGTCCCTTTGTGGAGCTGAACGAGCCGACATCCGTCCCCAAGGAGGAAGAGAACTACCGCTATGAGAGCAGCTTCCCCTCAGGCCATTCCTGTCTGTCGTGGGCCGATGCCCTCGTGCTGGCCGAGGCCGTGCCCGAGCGGAGCCGCCAGATCCTGCACCGTGCCTATGAGTTCGGCTACAACCGTCAGATCACCGGCTACCACTGGGCCACCGACATCGATGCCGCCCGCATACTGGCCTGCTGTCTCATCGCCCGTATGCACGCCGAGGAGGACTTCCGCAACCAGATCCAGAAGGCTCGCGCCGATTACCTCCGCCTCGCGGAGTAACTTAGTGCTGGGGTCAGGCCCCGAGATTAAAATTTATCGCAACAGCCAGAGGCGCATCAGTTGATCTGCGATGAAGTACTCGCTGTTTTCTGAGGAGACAAGGGCATAGGCGAGGAGTTTCTTGATGGAGCTCTGTACGCTGCTGGCTGATTTGAGGCTGTGTCGGCGGATGAAATCTCCTGACGTTATCTGGCGGGCACGCTGTTCCTTGGCTATGGCGTACAGCAATTCTTTCTGAGGCAGCGTCAGTCGTGAAAACATCTCGCTGTAGTGACGGTTTGACTCATTGATCATCTGACTGATGACCAAATCTGTAGTTCCCTGATTACAGAGACCGTCAGCGGCAGTCATGGCAAATGCCTCGCGGAAGGCTTTCTGGTTATAATAAGTGTTGCCCTCAAAGACATGATACACCTGACTGATGGCTTCATCATCAATTCGTTTGCCGTTGACAGCAAAATGATGTCTGACAAAGTCGGAGTATTTATCCTCGGGAATAACGTCAAGATGCTGGATGTCGGCACTATTGAAGAAAGGACGTGCCGAGTCGAGAAACATTTCTTCCAACAGATGCCGTTCACTTCCTGCAAAGATGAATTGAGTATTCGTCAGTTGTTGAATATACGAGCGCAAGGTGGCCTCGATATTCAGTTCCGGATAATTCGTGATTTGCTGGAACTCATCGATGGCCACAATGCACTTATGACCTGCATTTTCCAGCGTCTGGAAAATTTCTTCGAGTGAATAGGCGGGATTCTTAATGTCGCCCACTGCCAAATTGAATTTTGGTAGGTTGGTGATGGGGTCGAAGCCGAGGTTGCCTGTCAGTGATCGCATGGTGGCCAGAGTCATCTTCAGCACCTTCTGCCCCTTACTGGCTAAAGTATTGAATACGGCTTTGCCAAACTCGAAAGTAAACTCCTGCAAGGTGGACGTTTTGAGAATATCGATGAAAATGGTTGTATAATTGTTGCAAATCTTGTGCTGATCGAAACAGTAAAGCATCAGCTGCGTCTTGCCTACGCGGCGGGGGGACATCAATACGATGTTAGCTCCGTTGACAAGACTTTGGATGAGCCGTTTTGATTCATCCTTGCGATCGCAGAACAGCTCGGCAGGAACTTTTCCTGTAGCAATAAAAGGGTTGACAATAGCTTCCATATCATCTGTTTTGGGGGCAAATATACAATAAAACCTGATATCCTCCAAGGGATTATTCAAAACGAATTATTTAATTTGAATTATTTAACTTGCATTATGCAAAATAAATAATTACCCTTAGTGCCAGGGCCTGGCCCTTTTTTATCTCGGGGTCAGGCCCCGGCACTAAGTTTTTCTCGCATACCACCCTCGAAAACCATGATAGCTACCGTGAGGGAAGTGGCAGGCTTTCAGCGCTAATGTCAGCATTTTGATATTCGGCACGTCCGCACTCCGGACGTGCTTTTTAATCTCCGCTTGGATATCCACAGCCCTCATGAAATGGGCCTTGGCACGCTCCGCTGGTTCGAAGAACGACAGGAGCAGCGTCTCGGGCGTCGATTGCCGACGGTAACGTTCGTTATGCTGACTGATGGCCGTCTCTTCCTCCTTCGTGAAGTGCCACTGGCCGCCGTTACGCAACTCGTGCAGAGCCTGGGCATAGAGCTGACGGTAGTCGATGGGCGTGTCGGTGTCGATCTGTCCCGTCACCTCACAGCACAGATAACGCCGTGAGCCCGTCGGATCCACCAAGGGTTCCAGTTCATTGGTCGTGGCGATGAACGAGGCCATACGGGGCCGTAACACGTACTGGTCGGAGCGTATCTTACGCGTCTGCACGTCCTTCTCGGTCAGTACCCGCTTGATCTTCGCCTGCTCACGGTCGGTCTTCGCGTTGTACTCGTCGATGTTCACCAGGAGCATCCGGCTGAGCATCCGTTCCACCTGCTCGGCGTTGTCGAGCTTGATGTCGTCGATGTAGTACTCCCGCAGCGACGGTGGCAGGAGCAGTTTGCAGAACGTCGATTTATGCGTGCCCTGCGCCCCGATGAGCATCGGCACGATGGCATTGCCGTAGTCGCGGGAGAGATCCATCCACTGTGCCACCATCGCCAGCATCCAACGGTGGAAATGATCGGGCCACAGGTCATAGTCCGTCGGCACCCGTCGCGCAACCGCCCGGATGCGGTCCTCACCGTCCCACGTGCCACAGCCGTCCAGGAAGTCGGTAACGGGGTTATACAACGGTACCTGTGCGCTACGCACATACAGTTCCACATCAATCGACCAGGCCACGCCCACCTGCTCCATCTGCTCAAGAGCCATCCGACGCAGTTCCCGATCCGTCAATTGCTGCCAGACAAGGGGACCTTTGTCTTCGTAAAGGTGACCTTCAGCATCGTAAAGGTGACCTTCAGAGTCGTAGAGGTCACCTCTACCGGAAAGGGGTCGGAATTCCTCCGTTTGCTTCATAATATTGTACCTCAACTCATAGTTTTTCTCAAAAAACGCACGTACCCCCTTGGCGATACGTTTCCGTTCACGAGTCGATGACAGGTGTTCCTTCCGGTCATCATCCAGCACCTGACGACGCAAAAAGAGGTCAAAAATCAGGTTCAGACTGCTTTTAAGCAGCGAAAAAACATATTTCAAATCCATATATAGTTGTTATAAGTGGTTTTTATCCTACCTATCCTGCTCATCCTACACCCAGAGCTTTTTACTTTGGGTGTAGGATAGGCAGGATGAGCAGGTTATTTTCTGAGTTTCCCTACTACCACGCGCGCGCGTTGATGCATTATCCACTTGCGCCACGCCTGTCGGGAGTGGAGCACGTAGTGACAATGACGGCACACCCGTCGCCGCGTACCCGAGGGATACAGTTCGAACTGCTCCTCCGACAGCTCCCTCCCACAGTGCTTACAGGTAATCATCGCTCTTAACTATTATTTACCCTATAATTACTGAACGCCTGATGCCTGTTCTCCTTCGGGTCGAGACACACGGAACAGTGGATCCACATCGCCCCGCGCTTGTTATACTCAAACAACAGCTGGTCGAAGTCGATATTCTTCTGGATGAACTTGAAGTACTCCTTGCCCTGTTCCAAGGAGTCAATACGGATGTCCATTGCCTCACCTTTAAGATGCTTCGAGCCGCCCACGCCATGCACGCCCATGTTCACCCGCTCGTTGCGGAAACCGCTGTTCACGTGGATGGGACCGAACACTTCGCGCAGGGGCTCACCCAGTTTCCAACAGATGTTGATCAGGGCGGCCAGTTGCAGCTCGTCGGGTGTGTTATCCACACGGTGGGTCTGTGCCCAGGTGGAACGTGTCATCTCGTCGTAGCTGAAATGCGGACTTAACATGAAATTCTTTCTTCTTGCCATAACTTTGTCTTGTTTTTAAGTTCTACATGTTTACTTGCAGTCGCGACTTGCGAGGACAAAGTTACGGCGCACGACCGACACCGGCAAGCTTTTCGCCCACCGTTGAGAAAATCGTGGTGAAATGAGAAAATGCGAGTGTTTTTCAGTGAAAAACTTAGTGCTGGGGTCAGGCCCCAACACTAAGTTTTTTTATCTCGGGGTCAGGCCCCGAGATAAAAAAAGGGGTCTGGCCCGTGTCTGAAGTTCACTTCAGAAACTGGGCCAGACCCGAAAAAAGCTTTCCTGTATTAGATTTAAAACTTAGGTGCCACCCGACAGGGCAGCACCTTTCATTACAGACTGATCTGACCGAAGAAATACCAGTTACCCCAGATCAGGCGGACCTCATAGTTGCCAGATAGAGTGGCGGGCAGAACGACCGTGTTGGTGCCTGCGGGAAGTACAGTCTCATAATAGACCATGTCCGCATCGCCGAGATCCACGATCTGCAGAACATAGTCAGGATGATCACTGACAGTCAAAACGTTGCCTTCAATCTCAGCAGAGGGGACATAAACCGGATCACGCGGAGCATCATTACCAGCTGCCCCGGGATCAATAATACCTGCGGTCAGGGGAATCCGACCAGCCATGGCAAGCACAGTCATGCTGCACCATACCATCAAAGAAACAAAAAATCTTTTCATAACTCTTTTAATTTAGAAAGTCGGAGGCGAAAGTAGGAAAAATGTGATGACAAAGCAAATTCTAAGGCCAGATTGAATCAACAGATAATTCACAAAACAGCACAACCATCTTAGGATCAGATAGTTAAGCCAGATTTAACACTTTCTAAAAGATGGGCTAAAGAATCTGCTGCACCAGTTTGTCGAAAGTCTCCGCTGTGCCGTCGATCTCGAAGACCTTCTTGAGGAGGCGGAGGCGCTTCATGGTGATGCCTGAGGGGGAGTTGCCCGTCAGGTTGGAGATCTCCTTGGGGGAAAAGAAAAGGCGTACCAGCAGACAGACATGGTAGTCGCTCAGGGACAGGGTCTGCCTCTGACTGTTCATCCTGGCATAGAAACCGGGGATCATCTCGTCCATCATATCACGCAGATCCCGCCAGTCCTTCTTGGTGAGCTGTGCCTTGGGGTCGAAGGCCGCATCCTTGAAAAGGCGATAGACAGGCGTGGTCATCAGCCGTTCGTTGACATCCTTCTTGCTCCGCTTGATCTTCAGTTTCTCCTCCAGTTGCCGGATCTGTTCCTGATGCGCGCGCACGTCGGACTCCTTTTCCGCCACCAGATCCTCGATCCTGGAGTCTTTCAGCTCCACGACCTCCTTCAAGCGGTTCAGCTCATTCAGCGTCCGTTGCAAGTGGGCCTGTTCCCGATTGTACTGCAACTGCAGAGCGCGCCGTTTCCGGCGGTAATACTGCCAGAGGACGGCGACAATCAGGAGGAGGACGACGACCAGGGCAACGACGGCATAGAGGGTGAGTTCCTGACGGTGGGCCTTGGCGGTCATCTGCTGTGCCACCTGCTGCGATCGGCTGTAGTTGTAGAGCGACTGCATGTTACGCAGGTTGTCGGAGTTGGTGGCAGCGAGGTGGTGGATACTCTGCTGATAGCACAGGTCGGCGTACTTCGCCATGGAATCCTTTTGTCCTGTCTGTTGGTAGAGGAGGTAGAGACCGCGGTAACCCGCCTCTTTCTGACTGACAGGGCGCCCGGGCTGGAGCAGTTTGCGGAACAGGATCTGGGCGGAGTCGGTCCGGCCCACGGCGAGATAATATTTCCCCTTGGAAAAATAGTGGATGGCCTTGCGGGGAATCGGTTCGCCATCGACGAAAATGCCGGAGTCAGCCTCGTAACGGGCGATACAGCGTCGGGTCTCGGCCGTGTCGCCACGGTCGATGAGCAGGTCGATGACGGGTCCCAGGGCCAGGGCGGCCTCCTGGGTGAAACCGAGTTGCTCGTACATCGCAGAGGCTTTCAAACGGATGGGGATGATAGAGTCGGGCTTATCGAGCAGGTAATAGGCGTTGGCGCGCCGTTCGATGGCGTTCACGGCCGCCTTGTCATCACCGGCCCGAAGGGCATAACGGTGCTGGGAGTCGAGCTCGTCCATCATCTCGTAGGGCAACAGCTGCTGGTAGAAGAGTTCCGCCATCTGGGCATGGAGGCGCATGAGCAGACTGTAGTCGCAGTCAGTACGGGTGGTATCGGCACGGTCGGCGGCGGCATGGTAGGCCTCCAGGGCCTTGGGTGCCTCGGCCGCATCACGGTAGGCACAGCCCAACAGGTAGTAGGCACGTACCTGCTCATTGGCCGAACCGTGACGGTCCAGATAGTCGGCGGCCATCTGGATGGAGTCGATATGGGTGATGGAGTCGTAGGACGTGTTCTGACGTTCTGCCCTGTCGAGCGTCTGTCGGTAGGAGCCTCCCGAACAACCCAGTATCAGTCCCGTCATGCCAACCAGGAAAATGATCGTTCTTATCCTCTTCATTTCGTTGCGCAAAGATACGAAAATATTCCCGTTCCACCAAATTTGCAGACCTAAAACTTAGTGCCGGGGTCAGGCCCCGAGATAAAAAAACTTAGTGTCGGGGCCTGACCCCAGGAGTAAGTTTTGTGAAATAATTGTGAAGTCGATTTGGAGAGATTGTTTGGGGGAGTATCAGATTTTCCCTAACTTCGCGACAGCTTTGCGGAGAAGTTCATCGAGCATCGCGTCGGGATCGCGGTCTGTCTGGAGGAAGAACTGACGGATATCAGGATCCTGTTTGGCAACCCTGACCAGTGCGGTCATGTCGCTGACCACCGTCTGGTAGTAGCGTTCGGGAGACTCAGCCAGAAGGGCTTCATGATCGGTCGCTACTGCGAGAAGTTCACGATAGATCTCGTCGTCGGTTCGCTGAATGTCGTTGTCGTCGTACTTTTCCATAGGTCGCCTGTATATTAATAAAAAGGTGTGGGTCGTGTATCCATTTCTACCAGGTTTGCGAATACCCGAAAAGGATGAATACCGACCACACCCTATATAGGGCGCTATCGAATCTCCTTTTTCTTCCGGTTTTCGCAATTTGGTAGAAAGAATTCAATAACTCCAAGAGTCACCCACGAAAATGGCTGCTAAGCCGTTGCAAAGATACGAAATAAGATTGGAAAAAACAAATAAATAAACAAATTAATAAACCAGAACTATGAGTTTTACAGAGACGGATATCTGTCACGAGTTGGGATGTCAGGGGATTGAGCATTGTCCGTTGGCATCCAGACTGATCGCCTACGAGCGTCACATACGTCAGGCAGAACAGCGTATCAATGAGGCCTGCAGCAAGATCGGCCGGGTGTTCGGTCAGATTGGCAGTTCGCTGATGGGTGTGGCGGATGCGGAGAAGATAGCCAAGCCACTGGCCAGGTTGGGGACAGAGGACACGCTACGGGCGTGTATCGCACAGTTGATGGAGGAACGTGACGAACGTGGCGACTACCTGATGAGCCGCAAGAGTCAGTGGCAGGCCATCTACCGGATCCTGGCCGACAAGCAACTGTGTGTCGCTGACAACGACTATACGGGTTTCGAGCGACTGGTGTGGCGCATCCAACCCGTCGGCTGTCGCATCCCGTTCTCGTTGAGTGCGCTGAAACAGATCACCAAGACGAGTTTCACCCGACCTTTCGAGCGATGGACCTTCGACCCCACCTACTTCAAGACCCGCCGTCCCTACGACCAGATGGTCGCCGTCGGCACCCGTTTCGCAGAGCTGTTGGCGGCGCACGGGCTGTGAACGGCGGGGTCGGTCTTTCGCGGTGTTCGGAAAACGGCCATGCGAAGCCCTGATTCCCAGTGTGTTATGATTTTAGGATTTGTCCGCCCCCTGTACTTTCCTCCAAACGTATGGTTTTTTGTCGTACCTTTGCACTCGCAATCGAGAGACAAAGGCAGTGCGCAGGCCGGAGGATCAAGGGCGCAAGACATCATTATCATTAACTCCTAAAATTTAAACACTATGTTAGAACTGAACATTTATCAAGACACCCGTCGTAACTCACCCACCCAGGGAAAGTACTATGCTCGCGTAGAGGGCAAGGAGACACTCGGTATCAAAGAGATGGCCAAGCACATGGCCGAGCATAACACTCCGTTCTCCGAGGGTACGATCTCAGGCATCCTCACCGACTTCGTGCGCTGTATCCGTGAGCAGTGTCTCAACGGCAACACCGTGAAGATCGACGACCTGGCGCTCTTCAAGTGCTCGGTGGAGGCCAACGGTATGACGCTGGCAGAGAACTATAAGGTCGTCGCCGGTCTCGGCAGCATCCCCAAGACCGGTCCCGACGGTCAGGGTACGCCCGACTTCACCAAGCAGGCACAGTATGCCGTGAAGAGTGCAAAGCTGCTCGCTCAGGCCACGGGCGAGTTCACCCGCGCCGAGCTCAACGATGACTCCACCTTCCGTTGGACGAAGGCCGCCGCAGAGAAGATCGATGCCATCGTAAATCCCGAGCCAGAGGAAGAGCCAGAGCCGTAAGTATTAGCGTATGAAAAAGCGTATCATTGAGATTGCGGTGAAGGTGTTAGTAGCCGCGCTCACAGCCTTCCTGACGGCCATCACGACCACAAGTTGCCTGGGCTACGGCCCTATCAGCCTATAGACCAGAGCCTCCTGAACTGGGGACAGGCCCCTCTGCCGAGTCAAAGACATCGGCATTTGGGTCTGTCCCTTGATGCAAACGATTGCATTTGCAACTTACACATTTTCAGGATGGTTAGAGAACAACGAACGGCTTTTTGTCGTACCTTTGCAACGCATTTGCAAAGCATTTTAATTGTCACTCGAAAATCAAACAGTTACGCGTATGAAAAGAATCTGCACCTCTATCCTCTTCCTCCTCGTGACACTCGTCACGATGGCACAGGGATGGCCCGCCAACTACCAGGGTGTGATGTTACAGGGTTTCTACTGGGACTCGTTCGACGACAGCCAGTGGACGACATTGGAGAAACAGGTCAACGACCTGTCGAGCAGTTTCAACCTGATCTGGATTCCACAGAGCGGTAACTGCGGTTCACAGTCGATGGGCTACGACGACCTGTGGTGGTTCAGCGACTATACCAGTTCGTTTGGCAACGAGGCGCAGTTGCGTTCGATGATCAACACCTTCAAGGAGTACGGGCTCGGTACCATCGCAGACGTGGTGATCAACCACCGCAAGAACGTGAGCAACTGGGTGGACTTCCCCAGGGAGACCTACAAAGGCGTGACCTATGAGATGGTCTCGACGGACATCTGTGCCAACGATGACGGTGGGGCCACGAAGAAGTGGGCCTCGGAGAACGGCTACAGCCTCAGTGACAACAACGATACCGGTGAGGGCTGGGACGGCATGCGCGACCTCGACCACAAGAGCGAGAATGTGCAGACCATCGTGAAGGCCTACCTCGACTTCCTACTCAACGACCTCGGCTACACGGGGTTTCGCTACGACATGGTGAAGGGCTACAGCGCCAGCTATACGAAGATGTATAACCAGAGTGCCAAGCCCGAGTTCTCCGTCGGCGAGTGCTGGGACAGTTCGAACACCATCAAGAACTGGATCAACGGTACGGGTAAGGAGAGTGCAGCCTTCGACTTCCAGTTCCGTTACACCATCCGCAACGCCATCAACAATAACAACTGGAGCTATCTGGCTAAGCAGAACGAGGGCAACTGGCCCCTCGTGAGCAGTGACTTCGAGGGCGGCAGCTACCGTCAGTGGGCCGTGACCTTCGTGGAGAACCACGACACGGAATACCGTTCCGCCAAGGAGAAGCAGGATCCCATCAAGAAGGACACGCTGGCCGCCAACGCCTATCTCCTGGCCATGCCCGGCACCCCCTGTGTCTTCCTGAAGCACTGGCAGGCCTACAAGCCGGAGATCAAGGCGATGATCGAGGCCCGCAAACTGGCTGGCATCAACAACACATCAACTTATAAGAATATAGAGAGTCAGAAGGCGTTCTATGCCAACACCATCGACGACAAGCTGATGGTGGTCGTGGGCGACGAGCAGCAAGTCAGTCCCGACGCTGCCCAGTGGACGAAGGTTCTCTCCGGTCACCACTATGCCTATTATCTGGCGAACACCATGGAGACGGCCTGGGTCGATAAGGGATCCGGCGAATTCCACGAGCCCTTCGACGTGATCCTCACCGCCGTCTCGGCCAACCCCGACGCGAAACTGTATTATTCCATCGCCAATGCTGAGGGTGAAGCCCAGGAGGGAGAGGCAGAGAGCGGTACCAGGATCAGGATCGAGGGCAAGGAGGATATTTCACTGACGGTGTGCCTGTATATCAATGGTGAGCCTAGTGGCATGATCAACCGGGTCTTCATCTATCGTGAGCCAGAGCCCGAGCCCATCATCGTGATCCCCGACTTCTGTCAGGTGAACGAGGGTGAGGTCTGCGCCTTCTTCGAGGCTCCCGAGGCATGGGAGAACACCATCCACTGCTGGGCCTGGACGGAAACACCCTCGGAAAACTTCACGGGTGGCTCCTGGCCGGGTGTAGCCTGCGTGGAACTGGGAACGGCCGAGAACGGTAATAAAGTGTGGAAATGGTCGTGGGACGGCAAGAAGCAGAACAATACGTCGGCCACCCAGCCTGCCATGATCATCTTCAACAACAACGCCCAGCCGCAGACGGACGACATGGTCTTCGAGAACGGCGGCTACTACAACAGGAAGGGGCTGCAGGGTAAGGTGCCCACCGCCATCCGCAGTATTCAGGTTGTCACGGACGGAGGCGTGAAGGTGTATTCGCTCGACGGACGTCTCCTGCGCACGGCCAAAGACAGCCGTGAGGCCACCAGCGGACTGCCGAAGGGTGTCTATATCATCGGCAACAAGAAGTATGTGATTAAGTGATCTTTTAAATTCGTTCTTAAATAATTATAGTTAGTAATTGGTTGGGAAGGCAGCATCCGGATGCGGATGACTGCCTTTCTTTTTTTGATCCTATTTCAGGGTACTTACTTCAGGATCGAGCGCAGGACGAACCAGCCGTGGAGCAGGAAGGTCTGGATACGACCGTAGTGACGCTCCATGACATGATAGCGCTCCCAGAGCGACTCGCGGTGGTGATGGGTCGTCTGGCCCTCCTCGGTATAGTTGACCACCACCATGTGGAGATTCAGCAACGGGATGTTCTCCTTGGCTGCCGCCTTCATCACACGGATGCACCAATCGACATCGGCGGAATAGCGGTACTGTTGGTCGTAGGGGGTGGCGATGGCGAAGTCGGTACGGGCGTAGAAAGCCTGATGGCAGACAAGCATACCCTGACGGAAGGACTTCCACGTGAGATGTTCGGGCGGTGACAGACGACGGTGATGGAGGAACTTTCCATCGGCGTCAACGATGTCCGTATCGCCGTAAAGAACGGCTGGAATTTGATGTTGGGGCCTGACCCCAGCACTAAGTTTTTCGATGATGCGGGAGACGGTGTCGGGGGCGGGGAGGAAGTCACCTGCGTTGAGGAAACAGACATAGTCGCCATCAAGGGAGCGCAATCCCTTGTTCATCGCGTCGTAGATGCCCTGGTCGGGCTCGGAGGTGAGTTGGATGCGGTGACCGTTCTGGGCGGCATTGGAACGCTCGATATAGTCGTTGACCATCTCCAACGTGCCGTCTGTCGAGGCCCCGTCGATGATCAGATGGACGATGTCGGGATAGTCCTGGCTGAGCACACTGTCGAGGGTGCGCTGCAGCACGGGGGCGGCATTATAGGTGATGGTGACGTAGGTGATTCGGATGTTCATAGATTCTCCTTGACCAGTTGTTGATACAGGTGGATATATTTGTTGGCCACGACACTCTCGGCATATTTCCTGACCACCCGCTTCTTCAGGTCCTGCGGCTGGAGACGGGCATGGAAAGCCCAGTCGATGCCGTCGGCCAGACTGTCGGCAGAGAGGTAGTCGGCCAGATAGCCGTTGACCTGATGTTCTATGATGTCAGCCTGTCCGCTGTTGCCGAAGGCCACTGGTGTGCAGCCGCAGAGCTGGGCCTCGATGATGGTCTGGCCGAAGGTCTCATAGAGCGACGACGACACCACGACATCAGCAGCGGAATACAGTTGTGACAACAGGACATGGTCATTGACATAGCCCATATAGGATGTCGGCACGGGCATGTGCGCGAGGATGCGCTCGTCCTTGATGCCACCGAAGAGCACCAGGCGGATGTCCTGACGGTCGTAGCGTCCGTCGCTGGTCAGCTTCTGCAGGGCGGCGGTCAGATAGTCCAGTCCCTTGATATCATCATCCACACGCGCTGCACCGAAGATGATATAGTAACGCTCGTTGCCCAGGGCCAGCATGCTCCTGGCATCCTGACGGTCGGTCATCGAGAACTGTGATGTGGAGATGGCGTTGGGGATGACGATGATGGACTGGTTGCCGATCAGTGCACTCTTCTTGGCCCTGTCGGCCAACCACTGGCTGACTGCCACGAAATGGATATTGGCCCCCGTCAGCAGTTTCTGTTTCTTCCGGAAGACGCGACTGGAGAGGTCATGGCTGGCAGGAAAGCGCAGGAACGGACAGTGATGACAGGCCGTCTGATACTGTTCACAGGTATAGGCATGATGACAGATGGCCGTGGTCTCCCACATGTCGTGCATGGTCCACACAACGGGCTTCCCGCTCTGGATAATCCTGCGGAGGGAGCTCAGGGAAAGGAAGCCCTGGTTGATCCAGTGCAGATGGATGATGTCGGCCTCCTTGAACTCCGGCAGACGGGTGATATCAGCACCCGTATTGGCTATCGACACCTTGAAAAGGTTCCTGCGACTAAAGAAGTTGTTAAGCCAAATGACCAACCGCTCGGCCAGAAAACACCATTCCATCAGCAGATGTCTGCCCAGGGAGATGACGGCAGGGGAGTCCGTCTCCTTGTCGCGCACGAGCATCTTCGCCTTGACGCCGTTGTTGTTCAGCGCCACCATCAGACGTTTGGCTGCCACAGCCGCCCCACCCGTGCATTCACTCGTGTTGACAATCAGTACCTTCATGTCTTTCTTTGTTGCAAAGGTAAGGTAAAATATGGGAAAAAACAAGTAAAAAGCATAAATATTTAGTGTCTGCGCGCACAAACGGTTGATTTACGTCAAGAATGATGGGTATTTATACACTTATTCCATGATAACTCTTGCGGGGATGGAAAAATCATTGTACCTTTGCACCGTCAAAAGGTTAATAGATTGTTTTAGGTTAGTAGTAATATTTATAGTTTTAGGTTTTTAGTTATTGGTAAGAGAAAGTTTTCAACTGTAGGATAACAGGAGGTCGCTGCGAAGCTCCCTTTTAAACTTTCAAATTTTTAGCTCTTGTGAGCTGGAAATTTCTTTTAGAGAAAAGGATTTTTAGTTAAACATAGGCTTTTTTCGATGCCGCTGCTCGCGAGAGTTGCGGCATCATTTTTTATGCCTCTCCCAAAGTTTTTCCGGCTTTTTCTTGTTTACTTCAGAAAATCTTATTACTTTTGCAATGTTTACTAACCAATACAGGATTATGGATAAGACGTATAGAAGAGAGAACTATCCGCTTCTGGGTGAACCCAAGCTGATGTTCGAGGGTGATAACATCTATGTAGTCCACGAGCGCGCAGAGGTTGGCAAGATGTACAGTTTCATCTGTCCCCATTGTCACACGCCTTTCGCCTCCTGCACCTATGATGATGATGTGATGAAAGCCCGGTGTCCAGAGTGCAACACCTATATCTATTTCAGTAGCAGAGGCAGCGAGGGTATTCCCTCCCAGCGCCGTACGCGTGTCATCACCGAAGACTCCCGTCAGTTCGTCTCATCCGGCATCCTGTCATGGTCGGAGAAAGCTCTCAAGCGTACTTTCCCCCTGACGGAAGGCAGTTTCATTATCGGGCGCATGGATGCGACGGAGCCTTCGGACATCGCCATCAACGATGACATGGCCAGCCGCCGTTCTGTCATGATCACGGTCACCAAAGGAGAAGCTTCAAGAAGATATACCATCAAACTGACGGTGCTGAGGACAACCAATGCCGTCTATGTGAACAACAACGCCCTGTATTCCAAGAGCAGTATCTACCTGAACTACGGAGATACCTTCAAGATCGGCGAGACCCTGTTCACCCTGACCGCCCAGAAGTAGCAGTCTGACTATTTCCGCCTCATCGCTTCCCGAGCCCAACGCATCCGCATTTGGGCTTTTTCGCGTGCTTCCTGAGCCCAGCTCAGGTACATCCTGGCCTTGTCGGAAGCCTCATTGGCCCACTCGGTGTACATTTTGGCCTTGTCATAGTCGCCATCACGAGAATAGCTGTCGGCGTCACGCATATAGCCTTCCGCCTGTCTGGTGTAATACTGGGCCTCACGCTCGTAGCCTTCAGCCTGCTTGTTATAGTATTCCGCCTCCCGCAGATATTCCTGCGCCTTGTCAGCCTGTGCAATAGCATATCTGTCTGGGGTAAAAGACTGCATCACTAGAAATACCAATATCCATAGAAACTTATATTTCCTTGTCATAACATACACTATTTAGAATTAATCAGAACAACCTTACCTTTTTTATGCTTGACAATATAAAGACCAAGACGATTGACGGATGACACCTTGCTTCCATTCAGCAGGTAGTATTCAGGTTTGTCATCCTGTCCATCCACTGGATGATGGAGAATACCAGTCGTCAGCTGTACATCCATAGGATCACTCCATGCAGAGGCAGCCCCATTCAGGATTGCTTTTACACAATACCTATAATTTGAGCCTTTCAGACTATCAAAAGTATAATTGTTTGAGCTTATATCTTTGAAGACTGTTTTAGTTTGAGGACTTAACGGTATTTGAGAGGACAAACCATTATCTGCGATATTCTCTTCCGTATAGAAGCCATCATATATTCCCAAGCCACTAATATACACTCGACGAGAAGGCGCTATAGAAATCTGATATGCACCAGGCTCAAGTCCTTCAAAATTGAGAACAGACACGGAAGAAGTCTCGTTGACAGGAATATCAACCTTTGCATTTACCTCTCCATCTGAGTTTAGTAATAAGACTTCCATATTGACATCACCACTTTCAGATGAATTCGCAGTAACTATAAAAGTGATGTTCCTTGACTTACTATCCATCTGAGGACTTGTAAGATAACCCTTGACACTACTAGTTCCTAACTTTGCGCCATAAGGAGACGTGAAGACTTTCAGACCTGACCATCCTTTATGATCCATATATTCATCAAGTTTAGAAGACAAGTCTTCAAATCCATCACCCATACTCACATTGGTCATAAACCTGTCCAGACTCTCAAACAATAGGATATTATCATTAGGCTTCCCTTGTTGAGCCAGTTCTGTTAACTCAATTGAATAACTATCTGCCCCGTCAACGGACTCCCAATTCGCCGTGAAACCATTATTGTTGATATCTGTCGGCTCCAATACTATAGGCGAAGGCACATATATCCCGCCCATAAAGTCGAATGAGATCAAACCATTATCTTCTGTTATATTCTCTATGGGCTTATTCATATTGAAAGTCCCATCAATATTCCGATTAAAAAGCTTGCCGCCAGCATCATCATGTGATGTGTTGGTCAATTCTGTGACTTTCATGGCACCAGGGAATAGATCGCCCAATAACTGATCCTCTGTTTCACGATATACTTTTGAATTATCTTTTACCACCAACTCTCCAAATTCACCATTAGCAGGGATAATACTCATACGTTGATGATCAGGCAATATATTAACATTGTTCCTTAACCATGCCGACTCATCATAATCGACATGTGTTACAAGCAGTCCGTGACATTTATCAGATGTGCTCACATACGAGAACCATCTTACGTTTTGTCTATTCTCTAAGAGGAAGAACTCATCTGGATGGTTGTCATTGTAAAGAATATAAGCCAAAGGTTCCTCACCAAGGTTTGGCATTTCTGAAATCTGGGCAGGTTCTGAAAGTTCTTCGTATTCAAGCCATCCTGCAAACCACCTTTCAAAAGCAGAATAACCACAAGGCACTTCCCCATTATTCTTGGGGCCACTATGGTTTCCTGAACACATCAAGTCCCAGTAACCCATCCCATAACCTCCATTATATTTGATATCATAGAAATCGGGAAGACCAAGACAATGACTAAACTCATGACACGCCGTTCCGATGCCGTTCATTGTGGAGCCACGTGTTTCAGCCAACTCACAAGTACATGCATAAGTATCTATCTTCGTACCATTCAATAATAACGGGCCTTCCCCATCGCCTAGGGACATACAATCTGACAAGCTGAATTGGTGGGGCCATATTGTATTGGATGGTGCACCATTGGATTCACCATATCCTGCATATACAATGAAGACCTGTTCAACCTCCCCGTCACCATCCCAGTCATAATCAGAGAAGTTCACTTGGTCTGCTATTTGTTTACATGCCTCAGCCACCATTTTCCCAGGATAGCGGTCTCTTCCATCTACACCATTCACGTTAGAGCCATAATAGCCATAGTTCTCGCTCATAGACACAGGACCGACAACATCAAAGCTCAGGTCAAACATCCCATAGCTTTGATCATAAAAATAATCGTGGACTGATCCAATATGGTTGTTATCGCTATATCCTTTCTCATTGAACATTCTGTTAAACTCATGTTGGGGATTGCTGGCCGCCATCGTCTTGTTTTTAAATTCAACAAGGATTACAAGACCTTTCTTTTTCCCGATATAGGATCTACGTGAAATACTCGAACCTGTATTTCTAGTTCCCCTTGCCATTAATTGTCTCTTCGTACGTCCACCTGCGGATACCCTGTCTTTCCAGATTTCAGGGATTCTTAGTTGGACATCCTCATCCAGACCTTTTACATATTGTCTCTCCTCATTATCCCTTTCTGTTGAGTTATGGGCTAATACGTCTGTCGGAGCCAAAGTCTGCTGACAGAAACGTGCATAACGGAATCCGCCATCCTGACCTTGGAGAACAGGATAGCCATCATCTGTTGAATAATAATGCAGATATTCATCTCCGCATAAGATGATGGTTAAGGATGTTCCATCGCTTTGCTGAACAGTCCGCGTAAACCGTTTTGCTGGGACGGCAAGAGCCTCCACCCAACAAAAGAGTATAAGACTAACAATTAAAATAGGCTTTTTCATACTTCAGACACAATGGCAATAAAATGCAAGAGTCTATGATTTGTCACAGACTCTTGCACCAAACACTTTACTTCTTCAGTTGTCTTAAACTGATACGGTTGTTCTTAACTACATAGAAAGGCGAAGAGACCTCATAACTCTTAGCTTTTCCCGTAATCTTACTAGTCTTATCCATTGCATCACCACGAGCTCTTGCTGATGAAGAATAACCATAGTATTGAACAAGCCAATAGCCTTCAGAATTCTTTAAGAATCTAGCTACTGTTTTTTGATCTGAAGACAAATAGTAATATGTTTCTTCTGAAGAATCGTATTCTGCCAGGGTATATCCATTATTGGTTAATTCTGACATGATCTCATCCTCACCCACGCTGGATTCGAAGAACATATTAACCCAAGCAAGGCCTCCAGTACTACTTGTGAAATAATAATCCGTCTCTATCTCCTTATACTTGCCATAATACCACAGCAAATAAAAATCACCACTTGCTTCTGGAGCACTGTTCCCTGGGGAATAGGAACTCATATGTGTCTGCACAGCACTCACCGTTCCACCCCATACAAGATACGGTTCCTTAAACAAAAGATCTTGATCCTGATTAGACTTATCTATAGAATTGTACCATTCTTGTAATTCTGCTAAAGTTTTGCAAAAAGCAGCTTCGCAGTCAGACCCCTTCGTTCCTCCCTTATAGCAGAAACCTGCATAATAGTACTTACCATTTTCAAGCGTAAAGTGAGAACTACTATTGGGATAAGCCGTAAAACGGCCATCATCTTCTGGAGTTTGTGCACCAAAACACCAATTCAAATCACCTTGTTCAATAAGATACACTGTATGGGAATAATCACCTTCAGTAAAACCTGTTGAAGAATACTCATAATCACGCCTATCCCACGTATGTGTCTCTAAATATTCATCATATAAATATCTCTCAGAATCACGCACATTGGGGTTTAGAGACATGCCTATTGGCTTGTTTTTGGAATATAATGCCGCAAGAGTATAAGAACTTTTATTAAAATCCAAGTAGTGGACATCCACTAACGCTCCCATTGGGGAAGGACTTAATGACACAGCCTCATCTTCAGAAGCGATTGTAATGACCTTTGAAGCAACCGCAATAACTCCACCCCAATAGACAACAAAAGAAGTCGAATTCATCTTGATAGCCAACGTATTCAGCTGGCTCGCTCCAATAATATCCCAATAGTCTGAAGTATATTGGTAATCAGAATTGACCAATGTTTCAACTGTCACAGCAGTATAAGACCCTCTCTTCAAATTAGCAAAGGTCTGATCAACCTGATTGAAAGTCTTTGTATAAGAGTTAACAGAATCAACAATTATACCACTGTCATCATACAAATATGTCTTCACGCCTATATAATAGGGTTGATTATTATTAAGAAGCTGATTTTTGTAATAATCTATACCAAAAGGCTCAAATCCAGGCGTAGTAGAGATACTCAAACTCAAGGTTCTTGGTGGTTCAGGCGTTGGAACCACATTAACATTAATCTCATCATTAGAACAAGATGAGAACAATCCTATCATAATGGCCATCAGGCCGAATAAAACTTTTTTCATAATCCTGTGTTCGTTAAGTGAGTAATTAGAATCTAGCAAGTTGGAAATAATAGGAGAGAGAGACTTCAACAGTGCTCATCTTACTGGTAAAATCCTTTGCCAATTCACTGGTACCAAGATAATAACGTGCATTGATATCAACACCTGTTCCTGGAATTGTATAACCGATACCTGCCACACCTCTCACGTCAAATCCCTTCAAATCACCAACAGGATATGTTACGGACTGATTGCCTGGATAAGGCTGATTGAGATTCACCGTCAGTGCATCAGGACTCTTTGACATGATGCCTGCAAAGCTAGCACCCAACTCAATGTAGAAAGGATTCATGATCTTCGACTTGGCAAAGGGGTAGAACTGGAGCGTGACAGGCACCTCGAAATAGCCAAGTTTTAGGTCTCCTTCATTGGCAATCGTCTTTACATTGTTCTGCTTGTACTTCAGTTCCAAGCCAACACCGAACATACCTGTTCCCTCGTATGAGTTCTCTGTAGCCTTACCAAAGCGAGCCTTCATGGCAACACCACCAGAGAAGCCGATACCAGATTTGTCATAAAGGTCACATTGAGCAGGCTGTGTCATTGATGTCATGGTCACACCCACCTTCGGACCAATGAAAAAAGCGCTGCTCTTTGGCTTCTCAAAGCGGCTGGAGCTCAACTGACCGAAGTCGGATTCGTCCTCAATTTGTGCAAGTGCTGGCGACACGCTCAGAATTGCGACAAACAGAATTAGTAGTTTCTTCATAAAACTTTGTGTTTAATAGTTTGACAATAATGTTTATTCATAAAAAGGAGTCAACGTCAGGCCTGATTTGAAATCATGACCACCTCTGGAGGTTGACGCCGATACATGCTGGTTTTTCAATGTGCCGCTTGGCACAGAGAAATAAGAGGAGACCTTCACGCTGCTGCCTGCACCAATCGTTTCGGTCTTGGAGAAATCCTTGAAGGCACTGCTGCCTACCATCGTAATTGTAGCTGTCACAGCCTCACTACCAGGATTGGTAACTGTTGCATAGACATAAACCTTATCGTCCTTATCAGCCTTCGTAGAACCAATAGACAATGAAACCCGGAGATCCATCTCCCTTTTCTTAAAGGTGTAGGATGCACTGCCAGACCATAGAGCCAGGCCCTCGGATGCGACAGAGATATCATAATTACTTTCTTTCGAGT
Organism: Prevotella sp.; assembly: GCA_017965475.1. Classification (GTDB taxonomy): domain Bacteria; phylum Bacteroidota; class Bacteroidia; order Bacteroidales; family Bacteroidaceae; genus Prevotella. The sequence continues at coordinate 26,034 of JAGCPV010000074.1, read as the reverse complement.
TAGGCTTCATCTTGAAAGAATAGGTGCCGGCAGTATTTTCCGTTGCCAAACGTTCACCCGTCGCCTGATCAACCACTGTCACTTCCATATTCTTACCACTCCATACCTCAGGAACCGTCAACTGGAAAGCACAGTTCACACTACTTCCTGGATCATAGACAAAGTGAGACGTCGGGATAGAGAGTGCGAAATCAGCCCCACCCCGTACCATACGAAGGATACCTTTCTGTCCTTGCAGGGTAACGACAGCCAATCCATCCTCAAAGGCTGTAGCCTGAGAGAACTGGCAAGGAAGAATCACCTTACCATCTTCACTGTAGCCGTATAAGTTCACTTGACTGACAGGCTGTAACCCCTTCTGACCTTCTGGGAAAGAATAAGTAGGAGCCGTCTTAGCACGATTTGACACGTCCATGAAACAATACAAATAGTCCATCTGTTTATTACCAGGCTCCTTGAAAGAAGAACTTTTCCCTGTAAACACATTATACTTGTAGAATTTCCTGTTCGTATCCCAAACCACCGCCTGGCCATCATAAACATTGGTACCACCGTATAGCTCTATGCCATTACCAAGAAGGAAACGCACATTGTTGCCGTTCTTATCAATCAGGTGGTATTTCCTGTTATCCTTCTTCCCCGTGAAAACCACAGCATGATCTTCCGTGAAAGGCATCACACCACTCCACTTTCCGTCGAATCCCAATTCCGCATTCCCCTTTGTGTCCAGATAGCCACGTCTGCCTTTTGCATCGTTCGCTGGAAGCAGACCATTGGAATAGAATTCCAGGCCTTTCAATGCATAATAAGTTCCTTCAAACTGTACATACTGTCCTTGATCTGTCAAATATCCCAAGACCTGAGGGAAACCTTCATTATCGGTCTCGCTACCAAGCACAAGGGCCTTGCCTTCGTAAAAGTCCGTTATTCTGTTACAAGTAACAGGTACGATGACATCGCCATTGGAATGAATGAGACCAAACTTCCCGTTCTTCGTCACCTTGTAGATATCAGGACCAAAACGGACTATCTCGGAATAATCAGTCGGTTTCAACTGCCATACGATGCTCTGTGCCGTCACGTTCAGTGATAGCAAGAACATCAAGACTACTATTCCTACAATTCTTTTTCTCATCATAAACTATTTAAAAAACCAAGAAATATGGCCAGATAGAAGATAAATATCAGGAACGTGGAAACAAGGCCAATACAGATCAGGATAATAGCCACCGTCCCCCAGACAGACTGGGTGTGATTGAAATCTTCGACACTGATCCAAGAACGGTTCTGCCATGCCCACTTCGTGCCATTGATACCAAACACGATATTCGGTATCAGGAAGCACCATCCAAGGAACAGCCACACGAAGAATGCCCACCAACAACCATTAAAGAATCCCCAGATTGGATAGAGTCCAAAGGCGCCCCAGTTCCATTTTGACAGATTCGGCACCTGTGGTGACACAGACGACTGCACGGGTGCCCCCATAGGAGGAGGCGGTGGCATCTGTGGTGGCATCTGCGGCGAACCGATGGCTGTTCTTGGCGGTGTCTGCTGGAGTTCAGAAGGCGGAAAGAACATATCTATCTGATACCAATTGATCTGGTACTGACCTGCTGCAAGGATGACATCTCCCCTGTTGATGGGTACCACCTGATGCTTCACCATGACATTGTTGATCAATGTACCGTTACTGCTGGTGTCGCGGAACATCAGCTGACCACCGTCACAATAGATCGTGCCATGGTTTGAACTGGCATAGATACAGTTTTCATCAAGGAAGATGTCACTGTTTTTCGAGCGTCCTATAGAGATTTCCCTTAATGTCATTGGGGCAATTTACTTCAACTATTCTTATTTAACCATGAAAGTGACGGCCTTGTGTTGCTGAGCGTCATACAGGGCATAACCACCCTTAGCGCGAATGGTATATTCCACCCTCGTCGTATGGTTCACACTTGTCTTCGGCTCTGTAGATGGATAATTTGACGTGGCCAGATCCTTATAGGTGAATCCATAAATGACATTCTTCTTGTTTTTTTCTTTGGAGACCTTGACCAACTGGAACTTCTTGGCACCATCATTCTTCTCAGACCAGTATTCTACTGCTACTATAGCCTTGCCTTCCGCATCCAGAGCTATTACAATATCAGTATTAATGCTATCCAACTGTAGAATATCATTCTTCGCCTGTTCCTTAACACCTAACCATAAAGTTTTCTGACGGTTGACATATACATCTCCCTCATCCAACAGGATATCTGATTGTGGCTGGTAATCTGGATTGTCCGTCTTACGCACTTCTACGATGTCTGAGACCTTTACTTCTCTCGTCAGAGCTGCTTCCTTGCCTGTCTGAATCTTGAAGTAATTCTCGGCATTTGTCTTTCCTTCATAGCTCTGTTCTACGATAATGCCCTTAATCTCCTCGCCACCACGGGTCTTGATGATATCCAGCAGTTCGCTCTGAGCAAAGATGTCCTGATTCGGATTAATCGGGAGATACTCGTACTTCACCACATCGTTGATGTCAAACGATTTGACTTTGAGCTTACCAACATAGAGCTTCAGCAGATTCTCTGTCTCACCGGCGTACTGACCTTTCTCAGTAGTGCCGTTCTTCAGTTTATAAACCCTGTCAATACCAGACAAGTCGGTCTTGGAGCGCTGCTCTGCCTGAATCGTGAGAATCTCCTTCCATTTGATAAAATAGACACTGGGTGTCAACTCCAGATACCTCACAATGGCTCCCTCCTCCAACACCTTCACGTCTGCTGTCGTCTGGTTGGGGTTAGCAATGGAGTCTTTCTTAAAGAAGACCTTAGAAAGAGTCAGTGTCTTCTTGCCATTAACGTTGTCGTAGGCATCGTGATTTTCTGCCCAGATTTTCCAGACGGGTGTTAATTCATTCACAGCCACAGGAGATGGTTTGATATCAGCAACTTTCTTCCCGCTGATGCTGATCAACGCACTGTCAGTATGGATGGTCAGTTGACCCTTGCCATCCTGCTGTTGGATATACCCATAGAGGACTGATCCATCTCTCAGGACCACCTTCTGGGTTACAATTGCATTTGCCACCGTAACGATGGCAAATGCAAATATAGTAGATAATAGTAATTTCTTCATTGTTTATTCTACGTTATGAGGAGACTCTAACAACTCTTTAATATATTTAGCCTTTACACCATAGTTAAAGCCTTGGGTTGCCCTAGCTCCTGAATTAAGAATACCAACTAACATTCCCTTATCATTGAATATAGGCGATCCACTTGCTCCACCGTAAGAGGCAGCATCAAAACCAAAAAGATACTCATTTAAGATCTGTGTGATACTACCGCCACGGGCCAACAACTGAATACCATCCTTAGCACTTAGGTCCTGAAGAGAAGTCAACATGGGGAATCCTAAAGTATAGATATGTTCACCTACGGTGAGTGCTGCGTCATTAACATCCATACTATCCGTCACGTTGATAGTAGTGCAATCACCTGTTGGCAACTGCTTATTAATCGTCTGGATCAGAGCCACATCCTTATTCAGATCATTGCCGGCTGACAACACCCTACACTTGATAATGTTATCTGGGTCATAAATCATTCCATTGGGAATCAATGCTACATAGTCGAGAACGCCCTTCACCTTTACCTTTGAAATGTAGGCAGACATCTCACTTGGTGCAAGAATACCACCAGCAACTCCACTTGTTGCTAACGTATAATTAGAAATAAAATCTACATACTTGGCGATTCTCTTTGAGAACTCATCCTGAAGTAGTTCTGTCATATTGGATTCAAGCCACGGTTTCACAACGTGAAGATTGGTGATGAGCTGGCCATCTTTTGAAATGAAGAAACCTGTTCCACCATACGAACCCTGTTTATTGAATGCATTAATCAAGTCTTGTGAAGAGACACCACTTGCAAGAATTGGTTTGCCACTTCCATCTATCAGGACTTGTGGTGGAACTCTCAGATCTTCCTTATTGATTTGATAGATCTGCTCACATACCTGATTATATTGCTGGAACTGCGCTGCGCTCCAATCTCCAACTTCTACCTCAAAGTGATAAATACCCACCAACATCACTACAGCATGATTAAATCGAGCATACAACTCCTTGTCGGAAGACTTTTGAGAACCTCCAATGAGCTTATAAGCACCAAAGCCAATACCAGCAAGAATCAAGATAGCAGCGGCTGCAGTGAGGATTGTTTTCCAGATAGATGACGGCCATGGAATAGGGAGAGGTTTGGGAGCAGGCACACGACCACAGACAATCGCACTCGATTTCTTAATGCGGACTGGCGTGTTGGGCGTGATTCTCTGGCCATCCACTGTCGTACCATTCTTACTATGATCAATAAGATATACCTTATTATCTTTGCCAATCTTAACTGCAGCATGGTAACGGCTCACGGTATCACCAGTGAGCTGAATGTCATTGTTCAGGTGGGAACCAATGCCAAAAATGGCCTTATAAGCAGAGTTATCCTCTGGCATAGGAACCTGACTCCACTGGAGCTCCACATCTGCAAAGCGGATCGCATCACCACGTCTGATATTGACGGGCTTGCCTGGTTTAATCGGTGTGTTCTGAATGAACGTTCCATTTTGGCTACCCCTGTCTTCCAACAGGATATCACCACTATCCATTAAAGTAATCTCAGCATGGAGTGAACTTACTCTTTCACTGCGTAAAACGATGTCGTTACTTGCATCGCGGCCAATCTTCAATAATCTCATATTCTTATAGTTTTAGTTATTAATGTTTTTATCGGAATCTCGTCGGAGCCTCTTCCTGTTTGGGCTCTTCTTTCTTAGGAGCATCTTTCTTGCCCTTACCAGTATCTTTTCCTGGCTTGCCTGCAGGTGCCTTCCGTTTAATCTGTATTATCTGCACAGAATCCTGTTTCAAGGTGTCTTTGTCCTGTTTCAGCGTATCAGGTTTCTGGGTCAGCGTATCAGGTTTTTGGGTCAGTGTACTATCAGCCACCGCCTCCTGAGGTACCGGTGTCTCTGAACCAGAGCCGCCACTAAAGGACTTGTATCCCCAAACTCCACCAATGACCAACAAGACGGCAACCACCGCCAAAATTGCATAACGAATAATCTTGGCCTGTGTGTTAGGAATCACATGCCAGTCTAACCGGGCAACATGGGCAAAGGATATATTATCCTTGCGCGTCACTGGGACTGGGACGTTAGGGGAGATGCGGATACCATTGACATAGGTACCGTTATGGCTATAATCCACGATGGTCATCTTACCCATCGAAGTCACATTCAAAGCTGCATGACGACGACTAATCACGTCAGTCCTGTCATCAATGATGATGTCGCAACTCTCTTCTCTTCCAATAGAATATACTTTCATACTATTTATTTTTGTTTAGGATTCTGTTTGGGATTAACCACATCCTGCGCTGGCTGCGAATAAAGATTGTCAATTTTCTTATTTATTGAATCATTTGTTACTGTAATACTATCCTGAATTGGCTTCGGATTAGAACAACTAACTGCCTGGAAAATGTTCAGGAAGATACTTAAAACACAGATGATTGCTAACACAAGGATAATGATTCTGGCTTTCTTTGTCATCTTGGCTTTTAGTTTAGAATTAGAATTTGTTTCTACAATAGCAATCGTCAGGTTATCATGACCTCCACCATTTGTGTGACCCATGTTATCCACTGTGGTTGCAATGTTATCAGTAATGGTACCTATGGAACCTGACATTGTTGCCATCTTGATGAATTCGGGTTCTGGCATAGTACCATGAATACCATCGGAACAGAGGATAAACCTATCTCCTTTCTTGTATGGCAATTCATGGACTTCAACTTCCACATCAGGCTTCATACCAAGGGCTCGGGTGATGACATTCGACTGGGCGGACAAGCGGGCCTGTTCCTCCGTGATCACCTTCTGTTTCACGAGGTCGAACACCATCGAGTGGTCGTAGGTACGGAATATCTTCCTCTTCCCACGGAACTGATAGACACGGCTATCACCCACATGGGCCACATGGGCAGACTCCTTGGAGATCAGCAACACAGTGGCCGTGGATCCCATGCCTTTCAACTCGGGATTCTCGTTACCTGCCTCAATGATGGCCATATTAGCCCGCCGAACAGCCTTGATGATGACATTTGCCACCGTCTCGTCTGCTGCGGCCTCGCAGATGCCTGCCAGAATCTCGTTCACAGCAATGGACGATGCCGTCTTTCCACCAGGACCTCCTCCCATGCCGTCACAGACGGTCACAAGAAACCCCCTGTTGGTGTACATGGCACCATAGGAGTCCTGGTTCTCCGGTCTGCCGCCTATACGGGATTCCGCAAATCCAGCAACGATATCGTTTTCTTCCCTATGTAGTTGTTGTAATTCCATAAATTGTTGTTAGGTTGTTATACATTAAAATGATCTTTAAACCACTGGAGGAACCGCTCCATGGGTGATGGATCAGGCAGTAAGGAATCCTTGATGGCATTCTTGAATTCCAGTGCTGTCTGATAGCGACGGCTTTGTTCCTTATCCGTTGCCTTCCAGATGACTCGCATCAATTTCCTCGGAATCTCAGGACTTGTCGGCAACTGCATCTTCATCTGCTTAGCAAGCGTCTCCGCCTCTGCCTGACAGGCCATCGGGTTGACACCTGCCAACAGCTCGTACATCGTGATACCCAGAGAATAGATATCTGTCGTGGCGTTGATCTGAACACTGGCACCATTCTGCTCACGAAGGATCTGTTCCGGGGCAGAATATTCTGGTGTGCCAATGAATCCATAGGATGAGAACTTATTACCACCATTCATACGGGCAATACCCAAGTCCATCAATCTGACATTAGATCCCTTCTCAATCATAATGTTGGAGGGTTTGATGTCGCGATGAACCACACCCCGGGAATGGACATAGTCCAAGGCGTCCAAAACGGAACAGACGGCATTGCAGATCACCTCCACTCTGTTGGCTGCTCCTGACAGGCTCTTGACAAACTCGTCGATTTCTATACCTTCCACATAATGGCTGAGCAAGAAAATGGGACCGGAATCAGGTGCATACTCACAACAACCGATCATCTCCACGAGATTCGGGTGACGGAAAGCCAAAGAGGCTTCCTGTCGCGCACGCTCACGGATCATCTTGTTATTGGCATAGGCATCCTTAACACGCTTCACCGCGATTACAGAGCCGTTGCTGCACCTGTATCCACGATAGACATCACCCATAGCTCCGCTGCCCAACGGTGGAATCTGAGGGTTATAGCAGTACCATTCCCCCATTGCATACAGGTAGATATTCGGATCACCTGGACGCTGTACGACTGTCTGCATTGTTGCCATAGTCATTGTTTTTAGTTACAAGACACTTTCCAGTTTCTGGATATTCGTCTGGATACGACTAATAAACTCACCATCATTGGCTTGTTGAGCGTATGGTAACGCCTCTTTGAACAGGCGAAGCGCTTCATTCAGGTCACGACTGTATTCTGACGCGCGACTGGCGCCGCCAAAGTAGTCACATCCCAATTCAAACAAAGCCCTGTAGTTAGACGGATCCTGCTTGATCGTCTTCTGCAAAAGTTGGTGAGCCTTGCCGTTGTCAATGCCAATACCCGTATTAGACTGCATCTTCACGATCGAGTCAGGACAGAAGTCCTGAGCCGCATTGCTCTTGAAATAGAGCCGACTAAGCAGATAGGTTGCCTGGGCATCTCCTGCACTTGAGAGTTTTTCTAGTTCGGCAATGCCGTCCTTGGCACTCTCAGTACTATATAACTTAGCAATTGCGTCAATATAGCCACCACTTTTCACGACTGATCCTGACGCTAAACTGGTCATTGGCTCTGGGTTTGTAGTACCCTTCGGCCAAAGGACTACAGTCAGCAGGATAGCAATACATGCAGCAGCAGTGGCAGAAATGATGGTATATACCGGTTTCCACTCAAAGAGGTTATCAGTCAACTGTGCAGGCAGATGATCCAAAGCCACCCTGAACTCCGCAGCACTCTGATAACGCTTCGGACGAGCTTTCTCTGTGGCTGTCTCCACGATCTTCCGCACGTACTTATTTTTAATAAGCTGTAACGGCATCTTGGAGTGCAACTGCATGGAAAGCACCTCATGACGATCACCCTCGAAAGGCGGATGACCAACCAGACACTGGAAGAAGAGGATACCTACAGAATAGATATCCGTGGTCTGATCCTGACTCTTCACATCACCCAGCACCAATTCAGGAGCCGCGTATTCTGGTTTGCCCATAAACACGCCAGCCACCGTCAGCGACTTATCGTTGGTTGTCAGGGAACGTCTCTGCTTGGCGATACCAAAGTCTATCAGTTTAATACGGCCGTCGGTGGTGACCATGATGTTCGTCGGGTCAATATCGCGATGGATATAACCGTTATCATGAAGGGCCATCAGACCAGACAATACATTCCTGATGATGTTGACTGCGAAATAATAGGGGTCTTTCTGGAAGTCATTATAGAGTTTCTGCGCATAAGGCACAAGATTCCCATTACGGTCTGTCAGTTTCCCTAACAGCAGGTCGTCCAGCATGACACCTTCGAGCAACTCACTGACTACATGGTACCGATGCTTCGTCTCCCCCAACGGACCTCTCTCATCCGTCTCAATGAAACCCAGCATCTCTACTAGGTTGTCATGATGAATACGGATAGCAGCTTCACGACGGGCACGCTCAATGGCCTGGGGAGGCAGGTCGTCGTACATGAACTTGATGGCCACCCATTTGGTCATACCAGTCTTCTCGCTCACGCAGAGACCTTTATAGACCTTTCCCATACCACCGACGCCCAGGGGCTCTTCCGACGGGTCGAACTCGTAGTAGATCCCCTGTTGCTTTTCGGCTGTACCTTGTATCTTATATCTTGCCATTGTCTTTAGTATTCATTACCATCCCTTCGGATCGTCAATACCGACAGTTCCGCCCTTTGCTGCGGGTGCAGAGCCGTCAATACCTACTGTTCCAGCAAGAGGAACGCTACTACCGCCTGGGAATGGAGGAGGCATCGGGCCTGCATAGCCACTGCCTGGGATTGTCTGACTTGTTGGATTTGTATAAGGACTACCAGGAATATCATCTGTGGACAAACCGTCAGTCTGGACAGGAATAAAGTCCTCGCGCACCTTCAAGCCTAATGCGGGAGCATCGACCAGCACAAGGAGGAGCTCGTAGTTGTCACCAATTGTAATAATGTCACCATTCTTACAATCCACAGCAGAGAAGCCAAGGCTCTCTCCGTTCAGCATCGTGCCGTTCGTAGAACGTGCATCGCTGATAGAGGCAATCACCTTCTCGGGGTTCTTCATCTTTCTAACCACTAGTACGGCGTGATCTGAAGACACAGTCCCCTCTGGCAGGACGATATCGCTGGCTGGGTTCTGACCAATCGTGTTCTGACCGATATGTACGGGCCAGTACTCACCAAATGCTGTGCGAGAAATAGAATAGAGGAATCCTACAACAGGCTTTCCTGTTGCCGGCTTATTCTGTTGTGACTGGGGAGTAGGAATGTTTGCTGCATTAGTTACTGCCCCTTCCATACCTGGAACAACTGTACCCTTTGCATTAGGCCGTACGGCACGGGTATAGAAATTACCACTTGCACCACCTTCTACGTTTGGTGCGTCTGCAGGCTCCAAGCCCTTGATGACTGTTTTGTTCTGTGACATATCAAAAGATGTTTAAAAAGTTTTTAATTATATAGCAACGATGCAAAGATAAGAGAAATATCTGAATTAGACAAGGATTTTTCTAAAAAAAAACAAAAAAACTTCAAAAATCACAGATAATGTCCATGATTTCCGCATTATTATTATTAAAAAGGTGTAATTATTTCTCTATCAGAACCACGGCGTAGGCGGAGATTCCCTCTTCGCGACCCGTGAAGCCAAGTTTCTCGGTAGTGGTCGCCTTGATAGAGATATCGTCAACATCACAACCGCAGATAGCAGCCATGCATTCCTTCATCGCAGGGATGTGGGGATTCATCTTCGGACGTTCCGCACAGATAGTGGCATCGATGTTAACCAGACGATAGCCTTTGGTGGCGATCAGGGCGATGGTCTCCTTCAGGATGATCTTACTGTCCATGCCGTCGGTCTCGGCCGAGGTGTCCGGGAAATGATAGCCGATGTCGCGCATATTCGCGGCACCTAACAGGGCATCACAGATGGCGTGCAACAGCACGTCGGCATCGCTGTGTCCTAACAATCCCTTACTATGATCGATCTTGATGCCGCCCATCCACAAGTCACGGCCTTCCACTAACTGATGGACATCATAGCCCATTCCAACACGTATCTTCATCTTCTAATTTCTATTTACCGTTTAAACAGATCCTTGATGCCATCCATATCGAAGGCAAGGGTGAAGCGCAACGTCTGGTCGAGCGGGTTACTACGAGCCGTGGAGATGACATAGCCCACGTCGAGCGAGAAGACACTCATGCGGAAGCCGCCACCCACAGTGAAGTACTTCATGTTACCCTTTGACTCTGCCTGATGGTGATAGCCTGCACGGACGGAGAACTGATCATGATAGACATACTCAGCACCCACGCTCCACTGGATCTCCTCCAGTTCCTCTTTGAAACCACCAGGAGCATCACCGAAACTCTTGAAGATACCACTGATGGCACTCACATCGGCATACTCACGGCGAACACGGTCCTGATAGTCGCTGTTCGACTCCCCTTCTTCCTGTCTGGGCACGGTGGGTACCAGCAGTTTGTTCAGATCTGCAGAGAGCGAGAAGCGGTTATACTCATCGACAGGTACCATCAGAGAAGCACCCAGACGTAAGTTAGCTGGCAGGAACTGGCTCTCATCATCACCATAGAAAGAAATCTTAGAACCAATGTTCGACATATTCATACCGATGCCGAGCTGACACTCACGACTGCCCAACATGACATAGTTGTTATAGTACATCGCCAGATCAGCAGCAAAGGCCGAGGCCGGTTTGGAATCCTCGCTGTAGTCGTAGCGCAGATCACTGTAGAGCCAACGGATAGCGGCAGCCAGAGAGAATTTCTCGCTAAGCATCAGTGAATAGGCCAAGTCGATCGACATCTCATAGGGTTTGACAGACATACCATCATCAGCAAAGACCTCGCCCAGCGAGAAATAACGCAGTGAACCTGATACCGCCGAGTAATCGCCGATACGGTAATAGCCTGCCACGTAGGCCAGATCAATATCATTGACCAATTGACGGAGCCACGGGGTGTAGTTCAGGGCGATACCAGAACGACTGATGCAGAACGGATACTTCGCAGGGTTCCAGTACTGGGAATTTACATCGGGATCGGTGGCCACTCCCACATCACCCATACCAGCACCACGAGCATCGGGGGCGATGGTCTGCGAGATAACGGCATGTTCCACGGGGTTGAACATCGTGGTCTTATCATCATCCTGGGCCATTGCAGTAAATAGTGAATAGTGAATAGTGAATAATGTCACTATCACCCTCATCAGCAAATGTCCTTTATCTTCCTGTATCTTCATATATTTTCCTTTATCTTTTATCTCCATAAAATAACGTTATCGTTGTTTATTTATTGCCTAATATGATCAATTTGTTGGCGTAGGAGGCGCTGCTGCCATTGCCATTGAACTGGATGCGATAGATATAGACACCTGTCTGCAGACGACTACCCCCGCTGACGGAGAGATCCCAGTCGATGACCACTGTTCCATCCGTAGCGACATTCTTCTCCACACGTTTCAACAACTGTCGTCCTGACGTGTCATAGACATCAAACACGATATCTGCCTCTGTGCTGCTACGATCATGGTTGATGACAAACGACGTGGAGGTCGAGGCGGGATTCTTCGTGCAGATGACACTGATGGTACCCTCGCCACCGCCCTTGACAACATTGAATGCCAGTTCTGAGGTCGAGGAGTTGTTCAACACATCCCAAGCCCTGAAAAGGAGTCGATGAGGACCCGGACTCAGTTCCGGTATGGTAAAGCCTACACTTCCACTGCGGTAATCGCCGAAGTCGAAGGAGAAGTAATCGTTGAGGTCGTAGGTCCTGGACAACTCACCGTCGATGACCAGTTCCAGGTTGTGACCCAGACTGTTACCTGCAGCGTTGATGCCGTCATCATCATACAAGTCGGCTCCAAAATAGGGCGTCGTATTCACATTACCGCCATTGATAAAGGACTTCGAGTTCAGGTAACAATAGATGGAAGGGCCGATGGAATCGTTCTGACTGACGGAACTCCCGTCGAGGACGAAACTGTCGTTCTCGCCATGGAATGTCGTCTTGCCGACATTATCTACGGCATAGAGTGTCATCAATCCGTTTCCGTCAGTATAGCTGACATCCTTGGGGACGGCAAAGGTAAACCGGAAGACACCACCTCGGATACTGTCGGAACCCTGATAGAGGACATTCGTACGGTCTTTATAGGTAAAGGGATGCTCTGCCCCTTCATCAGAGTCATCATTCTGCTTACAGACAATGGTTTCCTCCGCGTCACGAACAGTCGCCGTGAGTACCCCGTTGAACGAACTGGCTGGCATCTGGTTCTGTTCGACATGTCCCTTGACCGTCGTCACAGAGCCTGCAGAGAGACTGACGACTGCCGATGCAGGTTGTCCGTTGATGCTATCGATGACCACTGACGGCGATGGACAAGCCAATCGCAAGGCCGGGTCACCCAACAAGGTATATTGCAATTTATTAGGTGACGTATCGCGCCCCTGACTGACAAGGTCGCACTTGGTCTGACGAACGGCCTCACCAATGGTATAGTCTGGGTTCAGCACGTATTTGGTGAAGCCAAGGTTTATCAGTTCATTATAGTTGGCATAAACCGTGCGCGTCGTTCCAAAGAACGCCACACCTCCACCCCGTTTGTTGAGCATCACCGTTTCGCCGATGTTCTCTTCCTGTCCGTCAAAGGGCATGATGTCACACGAAGCCGTCACCCACAATGGAAGATGATTGGAGACTGACGACTCGAAGTCGGGCAGTTTCATCACCAACTCATGGGAAAGAGCATAGGCTGCACCGTGACCACTATAGTTCATCATCAGCGCTCCATTGGTCATCTGCTGTTTGATCAGCTGAGTCACATCAGGATAACTGTATCCCGTAGAAGAAGAGGTGCGCTGGTAGGCATCCCAGTATATCTTCTTAATATAATAGCCTGAGTAATTGTCTTCCACGAGGGTAGCCACCCTATCGGCTGTTGCCATGTGGGTATTGTTATTACCGTCGTCACCCATCACACAGATAACGTTCTGCCAAGAACCTGCATACTTGTTGGCAGCATAGTTAAGCGTCTTATCGGCTAACACCTCCGCCTCTTCTGCTGTCCGTGCGGGGAATCGGCCTACGGCCACGTCGGGCTTACCCTGATAGGTGAATGAACTACCTGACGGTTGCTGGATCCTTTCCTCATCATCAAGCAGACAGAAGAAATCATCACTGACAAAGCAGTTCACATGACTAAAGGAGTTCTCACTCTCGAAGCACAGGAGGAAATCATCAGGATCATAGCCTGACCAGTCGGCACTCTTCATACGGTTATCCCAGGCCCCGTCACCGAAGAGCAGCAAATAGCCAGGGATGTCAGCATTCGTCTTGGCCTGATCATAGAACATCTTCAGATAGCGACGGTAGGCCGTGGCGTCGGGGGTACCACTGGAGAACTCGTTATACAACTCGTCAGCAGGAACGATTCTCACCCGCATCCCATCCTTCTCCTCATGCCAGTTCTTGATGCGTTCCGCCTGTGCCAGCACCTGCTGGTTCGTGGGAATGATTATAACCATATCCACAGGTTCATCGGCATGGTGATCCTGGTTCATGATGTTATATACATATTCAGGCGTGGGGAGACTGGCTGAAGAGATGTCAGGCATGGCTTTCGGCGTATCCAACTGCAAGGAGAGATAATCGAGACGCAGGTTAGCACCTGCCGTTTGTGTGATCTTGACAGTATTCTCTGCTGTCAAAATCCCTTCCAATGGGAAGTCCCATACCGTCTCTGCCGCTGTCGTATAGCTGTCGAGGGAGATGGTCTTCGCCATCGTGCCCACCACAGAATCGTTGACTGCCACTGTAGCTTCGAAACTACTATCATAGGACAGAGCCACGGACAGTTTGCCCGACGTGCCTGCAGCTGCCAGGATATAAGTCTGCGGTGTGTTGATGGAAAACAGGGTCTTGTCGAACAGGTTCCGTCCTCCGTGATACCACGCATAGTCATCGACCTCGTAGAGCGTGTGATAGTCTGCGGCAGAGGGGTAATAAGTAGCGATCATTTCCTCGCTGCTGATAGTCAGCGGTTCCTCGTCGTTCTCCGTCAGGAAATAGTAGCCATAATCAGAATAAGGATTACGCGCGCGAATGAGCGTCTCTGGTGTATCCCATGTCACGGGACCTACACCGTAGAAGATACGTCTTCCATCAACCAGACAGGTAGGCACTTCCTGCAAGTCATCCGTGGAGGCCAGGTAATCACCCGTCAGGCTTTCTGGTTGCAAAGCACCGCCATAGCCATAGACCTTCACCTTATTAATATCTGAGAGACCAGCTTTCCGTATCAGCGTGGAGGTCAGTTGATAGAAACCGTTCTCCGGGATGCGGATCTTCGCCCACGTGCCTTCCCGCAGCACGGAATGTTCGGCATAGCGCCGCGTCTCATCGCCCCTTGTCCGCACCTGAGTTCTCGGTGAGGAATAGACCTTCAGTTTGAAACTGACTAACTTCTGATACTTGCCATCCCTGAACACCAATGGCACGAACGACACATCAAGCACACCCTGCTTACGGGCCACACCCACCGACTGCGTGACCATCGGCAGTTCTGGCAACGGTTCACCGCTGATTTGCTGATAACGACGGATATCCGCTTTGCCCATATCAATAAACTCGGGATATTCGATGCTGACGGTATAGACAGAATCGGCAAAGTGGCCAGCAAGAGCCTTCTGATAGGTGAACACAGGCAACAACGAGTCAATCCTCACCTGACGGGCAGTCAAGTTGAAGAACTCCTGCGCCCCCACCTGTTGGCAGAGAAACAGAAGTGCTAAGCCATATATCAGCCTATACCATCGTTTCACTAAGTTATTAACGGATTCGAGGCTACTTTATTGCATCACTTGCAATTAAACTCCAGAACCTTACGCTCTTCAAGCCATCCCTCAAGGTGGTCATCAATATGAACGGGTCCGACACCAGCAGGGGTACCTGTATAGAGCAGATCACCTGTCTTCAGCGTGAAGAACTGTGAGATATAGGCAATGATCTCATCCACCGTATAGAGCATATCCGAGGTACAACCCTCCTGTACCATCTGACCATTGATATCCAGATGGAAGTGGATGCGCTGAATATCGATAAACTTCTCCTTGGGCACCCATTCGCCGATGGCAGCAGAGCCGTCGAAACCCTTGCAGATCGTCCATGGCTGACCAGCCTCACTGGCCTTCCGTTGTAGGTCGCGAGCCGTAAAGTCGATGCCCACCGTCACGGCGTCATAATAGCGGTTGGCAAACCTCACAGGGATATTCTTCCCGAGACGACAGATCCTCACCACGACTTCTGTCTCATAGTCGATGCGTCCCAGATGATCGGGGATAAAGAAAGGTTTCCCCTGGTTGAGGATGGCCGAATCGGCCTTGGTGAATATGACTGGTTCGTCTGGTCGTTTCAACGTGCCATGGAGTTCCTGGTTATGTGCGGCATAGTTCATGCCGACGGCGAAGATTTTCATGCTGTTTTGTTGTTTGGTTACATCATTCGACGGCAAAGATACGAAAAGTTTCGGAATAGATACACTTAAATAATACTAAATATACACACAAAAGTAGAACTTTTTTCAGACTATCGGCAAAAACCTCTATCTTTGCATGGTAAATAACAGAAACCCCTAAACATGATTTATTATGAAAGGAATTAAACTGATGCTGACCATTGTGGCAGCCATGCTGGCCGCTGTTTCCTGCGGTTCAAAGAAAGAAGCACCGAAAAAGGTGCTGGTCATCTACTACTCCCAGACGTCGAACACAAAGACCGTGGCACAGGAAATTGCGACACGACTGAATGCCGACATCGAGGAGATTGTTCCCGTCAAGCCATACGACGGAGACTTCCAGGCTACGATCAGCCGTTGTATGCAGGAGCGCGAACAGGGTATCACACCCGAGATCAAGCCCATCGCTGCCGACCTCACCAAGTATGATGTCATCTTTGTGGGCTACCCAGTATGGTTCGGCACCTATGCACCGCCCTTCGCAGCCTTCCTGGATCAGGTGGATCTGAGTGGCAAGAAGGTCGTTCCGTTCTGCACCTTCGGCAGCGGTGGCCTGGACTCCAGTGTGAAGAATCTGGCAGAGAAGCAGCCAAAGGCAGAGATCCTTCCTGGCTATGGCGTCCGTGCAGCCCGTATGGCAGCCGTACCCAACGAGGTTGACCAGTTCCTGAAGGCAGGCGGATTCATCGAGGGCGAATATACCAAACTGGAGGATTTCCCCGAGCAGCAGTCCGTCACTGAGGAACAGTCTGCCATCTTTGATGCTGCCGTCAAGGACTATCAGATGATCCATGCTCAGGCCAAGACCGTTGCTTCACGCACCATCCCTGGTGGCACGGAGTATTTGTTCACTGCCGTTGACCTGCCTCGCGAGGGCGCTCCCCAGGCTGCTCCTGCAGGAGAGATGAAGGTCTATGTGACGGTTCTGGAAGGTCAGACCCCAGAATTCACGCAAGTCGTCAGATAATGATCAGATAACGACAAGGAAAAAGCCTCGCATGATGCGAGGCTTTTTCCTTTCATATCGTCTGGAGATTGAGAGGATGTTTGCTCAACGAATACGGCTTATTGGAAAAGTGTATATTTCTATCTATAAAATTATTGGAAAAGTGTAAGTTTTAAGTAAGAAACCAATTGGAAAAGTGTAAGTTTTCGATTAATTTCTTGTTGGATATTGTATTTTTTGTTATCTTTGCGCCTGATAAAACATCATAAAGCATGATAGACAGGAAAGCAAACGAGTCGATTCGCGACTTTTTCAGGAACGAAAAGAGAGCCCTGCTGGTAACAGGAGCCCGTCAGGTAGGTAAGACCTTCGCCATCCGCAAGATTGGTAAGGAGTGTTTCGAACAGGTTGTTGAAATCAACTTCATCGAACAACCTGATGCCATCGCCCTTTTCAGTGAACCCTACGATGCTAAGGGCATATTGCTGCGCCTTTCGGCCTTCACTCGCAAGCAACTGATTCCAGGCAAGACGCTGATTTTCTTCGACGAGGTGCAGGAGTGCAAGGAGATTGTCACCGCCATCAAGTTCTTGGTAGATGAAGGTAGTTATCGCTATGTGATGAGTGGGTCGCTGCTGGGTGTCGAACTGAAGGACATCAGGAGCGTGCCCGTGGGCTATATGGGCGAGATTGAGATGTTTCCACTCGACCTGCTGGAATTTGCCACCACCGTTGGCATCAGCAGCGATGTGCAGGCTCACTTGCGTGAGTGTTTCGAGCAGCAGAAACCCGTCGATGGCTTTATTCATGAACGTATGCTGGAACTGGTGCGCCTCTATCTGATTGTAGGCGGAATGCCTGCTGCCGTTCAGCGCTACTTGGACACAAACAATCTGAGGCGTGTGTTGGGCGAACAGAGCGACATCATCCACACCTACAAGCGCGATATCACGAAATACGACCCCAAAAAGAAACTGCTGATAGAGGAAATCTACGACCTGATACCCTCAGAACTTAATGCCAAGAACAAGCGTTTTATCCTGAAGGAATTGAATGAGAAGGCCCGTTTCAGTCGCTATGAGAGTGGTTTCCTATGGCTGAAGGATGCTGGCGTGGCACTTCCTGCCTATAATATCGAGGAGTCCAGACTGCCCTTGTTGCTCAGCAAGCAGCGCAATCTGTTCAAACTCTTCCTCAACGACGTCGGCCTCTTGGCTGCTATGTATGGGGGCGACATCCAGTTGCGCCTGTTAGAGAAGGACTCCGACATCAACTTCGGCGCTGTGTTCGAGAATCTTGTGGCTCAGGAACTCTACGCCCACGGCTATGCGCAGAATCACGACTTGTTCTACTTCAACAGCAAGAAGCAGGGCGAACTCGACTTTGTCATAGAGCAGCATGGCGAGGTGCTGCCCATCGAGGTGAAGTCTGGCAAGGACTATGAGCGTCATCGCGCACTCTGCAATGTGATGGCCAACGCAGGATACGCCATCCCACATGCTATCGTGCTCTGTCAGGACAATGTGCAGGTGACAGACAAAGTGACGTATCTGCCCATCTACATGCTGATGTTTATGCAGCACGAGCAGGTGGCAGACGTGGTTTATAAATTCCAGCCGCTCTGACTTCTGGGCCTCTAAGGAACACAAAAAAACCGGCCCTGCTGTAGAGCAGGGCCGGTTTTGATTATAGAGTGATTTGAGATTACTCTGCAACGAGCGTGAAGCGCTTGAAGTCAGCGATCTTCAGATCCTTGTTCTGAGCGGCGAGCCACTGGCTGACAGTCTGCTTGTCGCCATCACCGAACTGGAACTCCTGATCAACGAGGCAGTTCTCCTTCAGGAACTTCTGCACACGACCCTTGGCGATGCCCTCGATCATAGGCATCTTCAACTGAGCCTCACCCTCGGCCTTGCCCTCTTCGATGAGTTTGCGGGCCTCGTCGGCCTGAGCCTGTGTGAGCCAGCCCTTAGCCATGTTGCTCTCAATGTGATCCTCAGAGTCAACGAGGTTGGGGTTGATACCAGCCTTCTTCAGTTTGTTGTCCACATACTTCTGCACCTGCTCGAGTTTAGACTTCTCAACAGCCGTCTTGTACTCCTCGTCGAGGATGCTCTGAGGCATGCTGGCAGAGTCAAGAGCCACAGGCTTCATGGCTGCCACCTGCATAGCGAGCTTGTGACCCACCTCAGGAGCGTTCAGAGTGGTCTGAACCATGGTGCACAGGGTGTGCTTACCCATGTGGTCATAGACCTCCACGTTCTCACCTTCGAGTACGAGGTAACCGTCGAGTTCCATCTTCTCACCAGTGATACCAGAGCGCTGTGTCACAGCGTCCTGAGCACTCTGACCATTGATGTCGAGAGCCTTCACAGCCTCGAGATCCTTGGCCTTGGCGGCGATAGCGGCGTCGAGGATGCTCTGGGTCAGAGCGATGAAGTCGGCACCATTAGCCACGAAGTCGGTCTCACACTTCAGAGCGATCATAGCGGCGAAGCCGTCAACGCTCTTTACAAGTACACAACCATTGGATGTCTCACGGTCGCTACGCTTGGCAGCGATAGCGAGGCCACGCTCACGGAGGAGCTCCTTGGCCTTATCGAAGTCGCCCTCAGCCTCGGTCAGAGCCTTCTTTACGTCAGCCAGACCAGCACCGGTCATTGCGCGGAGCTTCTTGATATCGTCAATTGAAATTGCCATAATAATCTTTAATGTTTAATCTTAATTGTTTAATGTATTACTCTGCAGCAGGAGCCTCTTCCTCAGCGGGAGCAGCAGCTTCCTCGGCAGCAGGAGCCTCCTCAGCCTTGGGCTCAGCCTCCTTACGGGGCTTGCGGGCAGCACGCTTGGGCTTCACCTCCTCAACCTCAGCATCAGCCTGGGCGTCGGCAGCCTTCTCGTCAGCCTTCTCAGCCTTACGCTCTTCGATACCCTCAGCGATAGCGGTGCAGCAAGCGTTGAGGATTACCTCTACGCTGTCCTTTGCGTCGTCGTTGGCAGGGATCACGAAGTCGATATTGTTAGGATCAGAGTTGGTATCAACGATACCGAACACGGGGATACCCAGACGGTTGGCCTCACGAACGGCAATCTGCTCCTTCAGCACGTCAACCACGAAGAGTGCGCTCGGCAGACGGGTCAGGTCAGCGATAGAACCGAGGTTCTTCTCCAGCTTGGCACGCTGACGGGTGATCTGCAGCAGCTCACGCTTAGAGAGGTTGGCATAGGTACCATCCTGCATCAGCTTGTCGATGTTCGCCATTTTCTTCACGGCCTTGCGGATTGTCGGGAAGTTGGTGAGCATACCACCGGGCCAGCGCTCAATCACGTAGGGCATGTTGATGCTGGTAGCTTTCTCAGCAATCACTTCCTTTGTCTGTTTTTTAGTAGCGACGAACAGGACCTTCTTGCCACTCTTGGCAATCTGCTTCAGGGCATCGGCAGCCTCGTCAATCTTGGCAGCCGTCTTGTGCAGGTCGATAATATGGATACCGTTACGCTCGGTATAGATGTAGGGAGCCATTGCAGGGTTCCACTTACGCTTCAGGTGACCGAAGTGACAGCCAGCCTGGAGCAACTGATCAAAATTTGTTCTTGACATTGTCTTTAATCTTTAATTGTTTACTTTCTTTTTAATTCTTTTAGTCGCTACGCTTGGTAAAAGCGCTAAAGCGATTACTTTGTCCAGAATCAGCCAGAGGGTAGTCCAAAGGAATCCCACCAGTTTAGATACTAAACGAGTCCAGTATTGTTTAACGCTTACTGAACTGGAAGCGACGACGTGCCTTGGGCTGACCCGGCTTCTTACGCTCAACCTCACGGCTATCACGTGTCAGGAAACCTGCATCCTTCAGCTTCTTCTTGTCCTCTTCGTTAATCTTTACCAGGGCGCGGGCAATGGCAAGGCGGAGAGCCTGGCTCTGACCAGTAAAACCACCACCATCGAGGTTCACCTTGATATCATACTTCTCAGCAACCTCCAGCAGGTTCAGCGGCTGCTTCACCACATACTGCAGGATAGCTGACGGGAAATAAGTCTCTAATTCCTTCTTGTTGATCGTGATCTTGCCAGTACCCTCAGAAACATATACGCGGGCTACAGAGCTCTTGCGACGACCTATTGCGTTAATTACTTCCATCTTTCCTTATTATTTATACTGGTTAATATCAATTGCCTTCGGCTTCTGAGCCTCATGCGGATGTTCTGTACCCTCATAGATGTAGAGGTTGTTCAGCAGGCTGCGTCCGAGGGGACCCTTTGGCAGCATACCCTTCACGGCGTGACGGAGGAACTTCTCCACACCACCATTGCGCTTGCGCAGCTCGGCAGGAGTCTGGAAACGCTGACCACCAGGATAACCTGTGTAGCGGGTATAGACCTTGTCGGTCTCTTTCTTACCAGTGAATACCACCTTATCGGCATTGATAAGGATGACGTTGTCACCGCAATCAACATGCGGGGTGAAAGTTGGCTTGTACTTTCCGCGAATCAGCTTTGCTACCTTAGAAGCGAGACGACCAACGACCTGGTCTGTGGCATCGATCACCACCCACTCCTTCTTTGCTGTTTCCTTGTTCACGGAAATAGTCTTGTAACTTAAAGTGTTCATTTCTTTTAATTTTACTACTAAAAAACAGTTTTACTTATTTTTAATGTACGCACACAAACCCACATCCGAGGTCTAACTCCCGGCTGCAAGTCTAACGAGCGCTCCCTATCAGGTTCATTCCCCGACGGGGATCATTGAAACATTGATTCACGAACCACTATGCCCGGCCAAAGACACCGCTATTCACACAACATTTCACGGGGATTCTAAGTCTCTCCCCAATAATCGGAGTGCAAAGGTACAACTCTTTTCCCTAACGCAAGCGCGTGAAAGGTTAAAAGAGCCCATGTTTATATATTTTTAACCAAATTAACAAAGTTTTTGCGGAAAAGATTGGCCGTTACGCAAAAAAGTTGTACTTTTGCAGCCTAAAATAAATAAGTACACTATACACGCATGCAAAAAAGTGTCATTGAATATCTTGTAAACACTACTGCAAAGCATCCCAAGAAGATTGCTGTTCAGGACTCGTCAGGCGGCATCACTTTTACTGAACTACTCCGTTCAGCCTTTGTCATCGCCGACGTCATCAAGGCAAAGGGTCTGTGGAAATCACCCATAGGTGTCTATATACCCAAGGGCTGTCACATGGTGCAGGCTTTCGCCGGCATCAACATGAGCGGCAACTTCTATGTGCCACTCGACACGAAATCACCTGACACCCGTATCCAATCGATCCTGAATGTGCTGGAATCGGAGGCCATTATCACAGACAAGGCCCACGAACAGCAGATCAGACAGATGTGTGACAAAGCGGTATTTGTAATAGAGGATGTCTTGGAGAATGAGCCTTTGGCTGGTGCAGATGCCAAGGAGTATCTGCTTGATCAGATAGACACAGACCCTGTTTATGCCATCTTCACCTCTGGTTCCACAGGCACCCCAAAAGGTGTGGTCATCTCGCACCGTGGAGTGATTGACTATATCGACTGGGCCATTGGCAGGTTCGGCTTCACCAGCGACGCCGTCATCGGCAACCAGGCCCCCTTCTATTTCGACAACTCGACACTCGACATCTACCTCATGTATGCCACGGGTGCCACACTTGACATCATCCCGGAGGTACACTTCACCTTCCCCGCCCAGCTCGTCGATTACCTGAACGAGCATAAGATATCATTTGTGTTCTGGGTGCCCTACGCCCTCATTAACGTGGCAAACTACGACGTTCTGAAGGATCAGGAGATGCCCTATCTGAAAGACATCTTCTTTGCTGGGGAGGTCATGCCCAACAAGCACTTGAACTACTGGCGCAGGTATCTGCCGCACTGCCGGTATGCCAACCTCTACGGACCAACGGAGATAACGGTTGATTGCACCTATTACGAGGTGGATCGTGAGTTCGGCGACGACGAGCCACTTCCCATCGGCAAAGCTTGCCGCAATAGTGGCGTGCTCATCCTGACAGACCAGAAGCGTGAGGCAGATGTGAACGAGGAGGGTGAACTCTGCGTGAGAGGATCATCCCTGGCACTTGGCTATTATAACGACTGGGAGAAAACCCAACAGGCCTTCATCCAGAACCCACTCAACAAACACTACCCGGAGACGATCTACTGCACGGGTGATATCGTATATAGGAACGAGCGCGGGGAGATCATGTATGTGGGCCGTAAAGACTCGCAGATCAAACACAACGGCTACCGCATCGAACTGGGCGAGATCGAGAATGCCATCCTCGCCAGCAAGCTGGTAGATAACTGCTGCGCCACCTACGACTTCAACAACAAGAAGATCGTTTTGTTCTATCAGGCGGAAAAGGAGGTCAGCAAGGGCGAGTTCCGCAAAGGTGTCGCCAACAGGATCCCCCGTTATATGATCCCGACGGAGTATTATAGGGAGGATGCCCTGAAACAGAACGGCAGCGGGAAGATCGACAGGTCATATTACAAGAAACAGGTTAATGGGTGATCATAATCAATGAAAGAAACGTTTAGTAGCATCTCCACTTCTGAGATACAGGCACTTGTCGCTGATTTCAAGAATACTCACGACATCGTTCTCTCTAACTATTTTGGAGTTAGTGAGACTGACGCCCATGAGATGCTTGTAACTCCCCAAACCCTGTTGCTGAGGAAAAAAGAACACCATTTCCAGCGGCTCTTCCTCCTTTCTTCCGACGAAGCAGAACTGGTCAATCTTCTAAGGACACTTGACGATGAAGAGTACGTCCTGAATATCCCTACGAAGAAAGGTATCGGCCATTGGGAACAAGTGCTTGCAGATGCCGGATTCACCTTCCTCGCCCAATACGACAGATACTACAATCGTGAAATAGAATACCGGGAGAGTGACATAGGCACCTTTGCTGTGGAAGAAGATGCTGACGAAATCCTCAACCTGCTCTATGTCGATGAGTTCTCCGTTTACACTGACTATCTGCCAACCAAGCCTGAACTGATCGAGATGATCAAAGAGGGACGGGTCTTGGTGAATAAGGAGGATGGACATGTACTCGGTGTCCTGATTTTCACCTTGGAAGGCAAGAAATGCTACCTGAATATCTGGATTGACAGGAGCAAGCACGGATTATTCCTGCTTTTTGATGCCTATAACATCATGGTGGAAAAGAGCGTCACACTTGCCTATTTCTGGATCAGGTCCGACAACAAGAAGATCATTAAACTACATAAACTGACTGGGGCTGTTCCTGACGGTCTCAGCGATTATTCATTCATAAAACAAGCAAAAAGATGATGGAATTAGAAGAATTTGTTTCCCATTTTGCAGAGCAATTTGAAGACACTGACAAATCAGAGATACAGCCCGACACCAAGTTCCATGACTTGGAGGAGTGGGGATCACTGGTTGCCATGGGAATTATTGCCTTTGTAAAGACCCAATGTGGCAAGACCATCACAGGCAAGGAGATCCGTTCATGCGAAACGGTAGAAGATGTTTATCATTTAGTGGCTGAGAAATAATGACAGACTATAACCCCTTTTCACTGACTGGGAAGGTCATTTTAGTGACTGGAGCCTCCTCCGGAATAGGAAGGGGCATCGCTATCGCGTGTTCCAAGATGGGTGCGACGATCATCCTTAACGGACGAGACCGGAAGAAGTTGGAAGCCACATTAGGACAACTGGAGGATGGTGAGCATCAGATTCTTCCTGCCGACCTGACAGACCAGTCGGCTGTCAAGAAAATGGTGACGGCCATGCCGCCACTCGACGGGATCGTTCATTGTGCCGGCATCGGCAACCGTACCCTTTGCCGCCAGTTGTCTGAAGAGATTGTCAGCAGTGTGATGGACATCAATTTCAAAGGTCCTGTCTTGTTACAGCAGATGCTATTGGAGCAGAAGAAGATCAACAAAGGCGCTTCTATCGTGTTCATCGCCTCTATGGCCTCGGCGTCACCAAGTATTGGTCATGCTGCTTACAGTGCATCGAAAGGTGCCATCATCTCCTATGCCAATTGTCTCAGTCTCGAATTGGCTCCCCGTAAGATAAGAGTCAACTGCATCAGTCCTGCCATGGTTTGGACAGACCTGATCATACAAGATGGTGTAGATGAAGAACAGTTAAAGGCAGATGAACAGAATTACCCCCTGAAGCGGTACGGCACTCCAGACGATATCGCCCATCTGGCCATCTACCTGCTTTCAGGTGCCTCCTCCTGGATGACCGGATCGAACATCAAAATCAGTGGAGGAGCAAACTAATCCGACTATGGCATACATCAAGGCAATATCCTACTATCTACCTGAACGGGTTGTGACAAACGAGGAATTAGTAAAAGAATTCCCGGAATGGAGTGTGGAGAAAGTCGCACAGAAGGTGGGGGTCAACAGCCGACATCTTGCCGCCAACGACGAGACGGCCGGCGACATGGCAGAGAAGGCTGCCCGTAAGCTTTTCAAAGAATATCACATCAGTCCGGAATCCATCGACTTCTTGTTGCTGTGTACGCAAAGTCCTGACTATTTCCTACCCTCCACGGCCTGTATCCTACAGGATAGGCTGGGAATTCCCACCCATGCCGGTGCCTTCGACTACAACCTTGGCTGTTCTGGCTGTATCTACGGGATGGCCCTTGCCAAAGGACTCATTGCTGCTGGCATTGCCCAGAACATTTTGCTGTTGACAGCCGAGACATACAACAAATACCTGCACCCTGAGGATAAGAGCAACCGCTCCATCTTCGGCGATGGTGCTGCAGCCTGTCTGATTTCGACCGAAGGATTTGCAGAGATCCAGGACTTTGTTCTCGGTACTGACGGCAAGGGAGCAGACAACCTGATCGTCAAGACCGGCGCTGCACGTCATAAATCCCCCACAGGGGAAAGCCGGGAGGATGAAGATGGTCATACATGGTATGATGACTACCTCTATATGAATGGTGGAGCCATATTCAATTTTACCCTTGATGCCGTACCGGCGATGATACAGCAGCTACTGGAGAAGCACCATCTCAGCCAAGACGATATTGACTATTACGTGTTTCATCAGGCCAATAAATTCATGCTCAGTACCATCCGTAAGTTCTGCGTACTCCCCAAGGACAAGTTCTATATCAACATGGAAAACGTCGGCAATACCGTCTCGTCAACGGTGCTTATCGGTCTGAAGGACTGTCTGGAGCGACAGGTCATCAAGCCAAACGATACGGTAATGATCGCCGGTTTCGGCGTCGGCCTCAGTTGGGGAGGAAC
>JAGCPV010000073.1 GCA_017965475.1 Prevotella sp. | reverse complement strand
TGTACAGAACGTCCAGCAGGCTGGCGTCGTGAAAGGCCAGGTAACTGACAAGAACGGTGATGCCGTCATCGGTGCCACCGTAAAAGTCAAAGATGCCCAGACAGGCACAGTGACCGATTTCAACGGAAACTTCTCTCTCAGTGTCCAGAAGGCAGGTTCCATCGTTGTTTCCTACATCGGCTACCTGACGAAGGAAGTGGCTTTCACCCCGGGCCAGAGCCTCAACATCACGATTGAGGAAGACGCTACGGCACTCGATGAAGTGGTAGTCGTAGGTTATGGTGTTCAGAAGAAGTCCGACGTGACTGGTTCTGTCACCTCTATTAATAAGGATCGCCTGAGCAAGCTGCCTGTTACCAATGTATTGCAGGCCGTTCAGGGTGCCGCTGCCGGTGTCACCATTACACAGGGCAGTTCTATTCCTGGTGATGCTCCCTCTGCACTGATTCGTGGACGTAACTCCATCAACGCCGGCACAGGTCCGTATATCGTTGTCGACGGTATCCCCATCTCGAAGAGCGGCGGTTCGCTCAACGACATCAACCCCAATGATATCGAGTCAATGGAAATCCTGAAGGATGCCTCTGCTACCGCTATTTATGGTACGAACGGTGCCAACGGTGTTATCCTGATCACCACCAAGCACGGTAAGGACGGAAAGCCTACAGTGAGCTACAATGGCTACATCGGTTTCGAGGACTTCGCCAAGAAGCTCGACTTTGCCAATGGCGCACAGATGACTCAGCGTTATAAGGACTCTGCAGCCCAGAACCCTGGCGAGACCATGTACAA
The DNA here is from genome assembly GCA_017965475.1 of Prevotella sp. Classification (GTDB taxonomy): domain Bacteria; phylum Bacteroidota; class Bacteroidia; order Bacteroidales; family Bacteroidaceae; genus Prevotella. The sequence goes on along the minus strand of JAGCPV010000073.1, from coordinate 4,681 downwards.
CGACTACGTGAAGTATGCCAATGAGGCCGAGAACCAGGCTGCAGGTAAGGAGACCGATTGGATGTACGATGTCATATCACAGACAGGTATCATCCAGGACCACAACGTGACTATCAACGGTGGCGCTGAGAAGATCAAATACTTCGTTTCTGGTGATTTCATGAGCCAGAAGGGTGTACTGAAGGGCTTCAACTACAAGCGCTACTCACTCCGTATGAATATCGATGCCGACGTGACCGATTACCTGAAGATCGGCACCAACAGCTATATCGTATCTCACAACCGCGACGGTGGCCGTGTGAACTTCCTGATGGCTGAGGCCATGTCTCCTTATGGAAAGATGTACGACGAGAACGGCAACTACGAGCAGTACCCGATGTACTCTGAGACCCTGTTCTTCAACCCGATGCAGTACATCGATCAGGATCACGAGCGCCGTCAGTGGAACATCAACCTGAACGGTTATGCCGACCTGAACTTTGAGAATATCTGGAAGCCGCTGGCAGGCCTGCACTACAAGTTCAACTTCGGTTATTCTTATGTACCCGCTCGCGAGAACTATTATAATGGCGAGGCCCAGTACAACTACTCTGGCGGTTATGGCTACATCTGGAATGCTGAGACCCAGAGCCGTACAGTGGAGAACATCCTGAGCTATGCCAAGGACTTTGGCAAGCACCACTTCGATCTGACATTGCTCTACGCTTCTTCACGCAAGAAGTATCACAGCAACAGTGCTTCTGGTAGCAAGTTCATCAACGACGAGCTGCTCTGGCACAACCTCGGTGGCGGTAGCACACAGACCTCCGGTTCTTACAGCGACCTCTATAAGACCGTTTCTCAGATGGGACGTCTGAACTACTCTTACGACAGCCGCTACCTCTTCACCTTCACGATACGTCGCGACGGATCTTCAGTGTTCGGTTCCGACAATAAATATGGTACATTCCCCTCTGTAGCCCTCGGTTGGAATATCGCCAACGAGAAGTTCATGGAGAAAGCTGATTGGCTGAACAACCTGAAGCTGCGCCTCTCTTATGGTAAGGCCGGTAACGAGGCCATCGGCGTGTACGAGACCCTGGCTAAGATGTCGAACTCTGCCCTGACCATGGACGGACAGTCGGCCACAGCCCTCTACCCCAGCAGCCGCATGGGTAACAGCGGTCTGGGCTGGGAGACCACGAAGACCTTCAACATCGGTATCGACTTCGGAATCCTGAACAACCGTATCAACGGTAACATCGACTTCTATACCTCTACAACCACCGACCTGCTGTTGCAGCGTAACCTGCCGAAGGTTTCCGGTTACTCTAATGTATACATGAACATGGGTGAGACCGCCAACAAAGGTCTTGAGATCACCATCAACTCAAAGAACATCGTCACCAAGGACTTCACCTGGGGCACCTCACTCGTCTGGTCATGGAACAAGAACGAGATCAAGGACCTCTATGGCGACAAGCAGGACGACCTGGGTAACCGCTGGTTCATCGGCGAGCCTATCAGCGTCATCTACGACTATGTGATGGAAGGTGTTTGGCAGGAGGATGAGATTGCCAGTGGCGCTCATCTGAACCACGATCCCCAGGCACAGGCCGGTGACGTGAAGCTGGCCGACCTCGACGGTGACGGAAAGATCACCCCGGAGGGCGACAAGAAGATCCAGGGCCAGACCACTCCGAAGTGGACTGCAGGTCTGACCAACACCTTCTCTTACAAAGGCTTGACACTGAGCATCTTCATCCAGACCGCTCAGGGCATGAAGCGCAACAACTCACTGCTGGCAATGGCTGCCGATGAGCAGGGTCGTCGTAACTCAACCACAGAGGTAGGCTACTGGACAGCCGAGAACCGCAGCAACGAGTACCGTTCACTCTCCAAGACCTCTAACCGCTGGGGCTATGGCTTCCCACGCAATGCCAGCTACACCCGTATCAAGGACGTAACCCTGAGTTACGCTTTCCCGCAGCAGGTACTCAATGTCCTCCACCTGAGCGGCCTGACCGCTTATGTGAGCGGACGTAACCTCTACACCTTCACCAGTTGGAAGGGATGGGATCCCGAGGCCGACATCACACAGCGTGGTTGGAGCGGCTACGAGAACAACTACCCAATGACCAAGAGCGTAGTATTCGGTCTGAACGTAACGTTCTAAAGGTAAAAGGGGAAAAAGTAAAAAGGGTAAAAAAGTAAAGTTTACAATTATGAAACTAAGAAACATTATATATTCAGCACTGGCTGTCAGCGCTCTGGCACTGACCTCTTGCAGCGACAGCTATTTGGATGAGAATATGTTCTCATCATACGGCACCGACGTTGAGGACGTGAATGCCAAGGTGATCGGTTTACACTATAAATATGCAGCCCTTTGGGGTATGTCAAGTCGTCAGGGCTTTACAGGCTGTTGGCAGGATGGTACCGATGTGGGTGCCCCTGGCGACACCGAGGGCGTTGAGGTGCCTTTCTTCCAGTATGGCTCTCTGAATGCGGAGAACGGTGGTGTCAGCTTCCTCTGGGAGAACCTCTATAGCATCATCAACAGTGCAAACATCATCATCAACACAGAGAATGTCGATCCGGCAGCCAAAGGCGAGGCAGAGTTCTTCCGCGCCTATGCCTATAACCTGCTCGTAACCCTGTGGGGTCCTGTTCCCCTGCTCACCGAGAGCAAGGCTGTGCCCCGTACCGACTTCACGCGCAATGCCGTGACAGAGATTGACGCCGTCATCGCAGCCGACCTGAACGATGCCATCGCCAACCTGCCTGAGGTGGGTAAGACTGCCACACAGAACCGTATCAACAAGGACTGTGCCCGCATCCTGGCCGGTGAGGCTTTCAACCGCATGGGTAAGTATGCTGAGGCTGAGGCAGCCGTATCAGCTACCATCAACAGCGGTAACTACAAGCTTATTGAGGAACGCTACGGTAAGTATCTGGGTGAGGCCGGTGACTATTACAGCGATATGTTCCGCTGGCACAACCAGCGCCGTTCTGAAGGTAACACCGAGGGTATCTGGGTGTTCCAGATGGAGTATAGCCGCGACGTGACTGGTGGTACCATCGACAGCCCGCAGCAGCGTCGTAACTGGGTGGCCGGATTCCACAAGCTGACCGACTTCATGGTGAATGCCGACTCTATCGGTGGCCGTGGTAATGGCCGTCTGCGCCTGAGCAACTATGTGAAGTATGGTATCTACGAGAAGGGTGATATCCGTAACTCTAACCATAATATCCGTCGCATCCTGTATGCCAACAAGGCAGGTGTGAACAAGGAGATCTGGATCAAGGAGATCAACGGCTTCCCATACCGTGTTGATGAAGGTACTGCCGGTGCCACCAAGGTGACTGTAAAGACTGGCGACCGCTGCTACTGGACCACAGCCGACACGCTGAACACCATGTATCCCCACACCACTAAGTGGGGTGGCTACGATCCGACCGACGACTTCGGCTACGCCATCGTTAAGGACTGGCCCATCATGCGTCTGGCCGATGCCTATCTGTTGCGTGCCGAGGCCCGTATCCAGCAGAACAATGCTGCCGGTGCCGCTGAGGATATCAACGTGCTGCGCGACCGTGCCTTCAAGCAGTATCGTGCTGAGACCGGCAACGCTTCTGCCGGAAAGGTCACCGCTGCCCAGATGAACATGGACTTCCTGCTCGACGAGCGTATCCGTGAGCTGGTAGGCGAGGAGAATCGTCGCTACACCCTGTGCCGCACTGGTAAGCTGGCTGAACGCGTGAAGATGATCATGGACAACTGGGCTGAAGGTACTGAGAGCAAGAAGATCACCGGTTTCGATGCTTCTAAGCATGTCCTGCTCCCGATTCCTCTGTCAGAGATCCAGCTCAACAAGGATGCTGACCTGCAGCAGAATCCTGGTTACTAAGACCATTTCATTTCGTTCATACATATTAGGTTATTAGTTAGTGTTTTCTAAGGCGGAGGGGCAGTCTGCGCGATGTAGGCTGCCCCTTTTGTAAGAATTAACAATCTGACAGCCTGATTTGTGATCAATAATTTGTATCTTTGCAAACACCTAACACAAATGATGATGAGAAGACTACTATTAGCTATCACCCTGCTCTCAGCCCTGACCCTTCAGGCTAAGAAATGGACACCCGAGGAGGTCAAGGACATGATCAGGAAGGTGAACATCTACTGGCAGACGAACAATCCCGCAGAGGTGCGCTCATTCTGGGACAATGCCGCCTACCATACGGGTAACATGGAAGTCTATAAACTCCTACAGGATCAGCAGATGCTCGACTACAGCATCCGCTGGGCAGAGCATAACCAATGGAAGGGTGCTACGGAGCCCGACCCTGCCAAGTGGAAATACAAGACCTACGGCGAGGGGCAGGACTACGTGCTCTTCGGCGACTGGCAGATCTGCTTCCAGACCTACATCGACCTCTATAACCTGCAGCCCGATGAGAAGAAGGTGGCCAGAGCCAAGGAGGTCATGGGCTATGAGGCTGATTCGAAGGTACACGACTACTGGTGGTGGGCCGATGCCCTCTATATGGTGATGCCCGTGATGACGAAGATGTATAAGCTCACTGGCGAGGTGAAGTACCTGGACAAACTCACGGAGAACTTCCTTTGGAGCGACAGTCTAATGTATGATAAGGACGAGCAGCTCTACTACCGCGACGCCAAATACATCTATCCGAAAGT
>JAGCPV010000072.1 GCA_017965475.1 Prevotella sp. | reverse complement strand
CTCAGACCCATGGTCACGTCGGGAGCCGGCTTCTTGTAGAAGTAACGGTCTTCGGGTGTGATCAGACCGTCACCATTGCGGTCAACAACGGCATTCTCGATGGCCTTGCCGTCCTTGTCGTAAGCCTGCTGATACACATAGAAGGAATTCATGGCATAGCCGACCTGGTTGTACTGCAGATACTTATCGGTACCGATGGTGATGCTGGTGTTTTGAACGGGAGAACCGTCGGCGGATACACCGCTCAGGTCGGTAATCTCGTTGTGGTTGTACGTGAAGTTGTAGTCAACCGTCCAGTAGAAGTCCTTGGTCTGGATGGGCTTGAAGCCGAGGGTGACCTCGATACCCTTGTTCTCCATGTCACCGATGTTCTGCCAAGCCTGGTTGCGGAAAGCCGACAGTGCTACTGTGGGCGCGTAGTTCAACAGGTCGGTGGTCTTACGGATGTAAGCATCGATGCTGGCGGTGAAGCGCTGGTTGAACAGACCGAAGTCGAGACCGACGTTATAGGTCGTGGTGGTCTCCCACTTCAGGTCGGGCAGATAGTTGTTAGGACGATAGAGTGTACCGTCACCGGTGACGGGATAGTAACCGTTGGTACCTGTGCTGATCGAATAGTTGGGGATCCACAGATAGTCGGTACTCAGTTTCTCGTCTGAGGGAAGTTCCTGCTGACCGGTCTTACCAAAGCCGAGGCGGAGCTTCAGGTCACTCACGGCGGAGATATTCTTCATGAAGGCCTCCTCACTGATCTTCCATGCCAGTGCGACAGAGGGGAAGAGTGCCCAGTGATCCTTGAAACGGCTGGAACCGTCGTCACGGATCGTGGCTGTCAGCATATAGCGATCCATCAGCGTGTAGTTCAGACGGCCGAAGAAGGATACGAGGTAGTTCTCGGTCTTGAAGTTGTAGAGTCCCCAGTTATAGTATGCACCGGGATTCACGGGGTTCGAAGCGGGAACGGCTCCCCAGTAGTTGTTCTTCTTGGAACGCCAGAAGCGCTGCCACTCGTAACCACCCATGACATCGAGGTGGTGGATCTTACCGAAGTCCTTGTAATACTGAGCGTAGGCAGAGAGCTGGAGGTTACGCTTGGTGATCTGCTCCCAGCCGTGGTTGCCGTAATAGACATTCGTGGGTGAGGCAGAGGTATGGTCCGTATATTGACGACCCTTGCCGATCTCGGCACCCAGTGTCAGGTGGAGGCGGAGGTCCTCGAAACCGTGGATCTTATAGTCGATGTCGGCACTGCCGATGAAAGAACGGCTGTGAGCCCTGTCGTCCTTCTCGTTCAGCATGGCGATGGGGTTCTTCGTGGCGTTACGCTCCACGGTGTAGGGCCAGGCGGGATCGCCATAGGCAGCACCGGTGGGCCACTCGAAGTAACCGCCGAAGTTATCGGTGGAAAGACCGCCCATAGCCTGGTGATAGGCTGAGGTATAGGCGTAGGGATCCTGTGTCGGGTCCATGCTGGTGGCAGCACCTACTGCACCAGCGTCGGCATACTGTGTGAAGGAGTACATACCCTTGGCATTCAGGTTCAGCACCAGGTGGTCGTCCAACAGTGAAGGACTGAGGTTGATGGCACCCGTCACACGCTTGAAGTCTGAAGTCTTCAGGATACCCTGCTGGTCGGTATAGCCGAGAGATACGCGGTAGGGCATGTTGCCTGTGGCACCGGTCAGCGTCACGTTGTGGTCGTGAGAGATGGCTGTGCGGAAGATCTCCTCCTGCCAGTCGGTGTTGGCGGTACCCAGCACACTGTAAGCCTCACTGTCCTCACCGCAGATGTCCTTGATGAGCTTGCGGTACTGGTCACCGTCCATCACGTCGAGGGTCTTCTTCTTGTGGCTGATGGTCAGGCTTCCTGCGTAGGACACCTGAGGAGCAGCACCCTTGCGGCCCTTCTTCGTGGTGATGATGATGACACCGTTAGAACCACGGCTACCATAAATAGCTGTTGCTGAAGCATCCTTCAGCACGTTGAATGATTCGATATCCTGCGGGTTGATCATGGAGAGGGGGTTGGACAGACCTTTCACACCGTTGTTATCCATGGCCACACCGTCGATCACGATCAGCGGGTCGTTGGAGGCGTTCAGTGACGAACCACCACGGATGCGGATCTGAGCACCAGCACCAGGAGCACCGTCATTGCCGGTGATGTTCACACCAGCCACCTTACCGGCGAGCATGTCCTGGGGGTTCACCACCAGACCCTTGTTCTTGGAGTCGGGCTTCAGGGCGGCGACCGCACCGGTCAAGTCACTCTTCTTCACAGCACCGTAACCGATGACCACCACATCCTGAAGGACAGTCTGGTCATCCTGCAGTGTTACTTCCAAAGTCGGAGCAGCCTTCACCGTCTGCGGCTGGTAGCCGATGTAGGTGATGGTAATGTCTGCACCTTCATTCGCTTTCAGGGCGAAGTTACCGTCGAAATCGGTCACGGTGGCGGTCTGTGTGCCGTCAACGCGTACCGTTGCGCCGATAATGGGTTCGCCTGTAGCATCTTTCACATGGCCTTTGACGTCGATCTGTGCAAAGGCACTCACCGATAGGAACAGCCCTAAGATAAGGCCGAGCATCCTAAGCGGAAATTGAATGTTTACCTGCTTCATCATTACATTTTTAATTAGAGTTAATTGCTTATTTGTTATATCGTTTTGTATGTCTGCGGCTTAGGTTTTACGGTGCAAAGATAGGATTCTTTTCGATACGTTGTACTTTATTTATATAAAAAAGATGTAATTGCTTAATGCAAACGTTTGCACGAGCGCGTGTGTACATTATTTCTTTAGATTAGGATACAGTTATTTGATTTTTTTGTACCTTTGCATCGAAGTAATTAAAAACCGGGATGAAAGAGCATGTGCCCATGACGATGAAGGACATTGCCAAGGAGTTTGGAATCTCCGTGGCAACGGTGTCGCGTGCCCTGAAGGACTCGCCCCGTATCAGCGAGGAGCGGCGGAAGGCGATACAGGCCTACGCCCGTGAGCACAACTTCTATCCGAACATCATCGGGGAGGCCCTGCGCCACAACCGGGTGATGCCGTCGAAGGTGATCGGCGTCATCGTGCCGGAGTTCACCCACTATTATTTCTCTTCCATCCTGACGGGTATCGAGGAGGCCGCTGCCGCCCGGGGCTTCAGTATCATGGTGGCCCTCAGCGGGGAACAGTATGAGCGTGAGGCCCGTATCTGTGAGAATTTCCATCGTTACAAGGTCTGCGGTGTCATCGTCTCCCAGGCGAAGGACACACGGAACTACGACCATTACCAGAGACTGTTGGACGCCGGTATCCCACTGGTGTTCTACGACCGTATCTGTACAGGTGTGAATGCTAGTCGGGTGGTGGTCGATGACTATATGGGGGCCTATAACGCCGTGACCCATCTGATCGAGACGGGGTGCAAACGCATCGCCTTCTATGGCAGTCCGATGAACCTGGAGATCTCCAAGAACCGGTACAACGGCTATAAGGATGCCCTGTTGAAGTACGGCATGACCGTCGATGAGAAGATCGTCTGTGTCTGTGACAACCGGGCTGATGCCGAGACGGTGACGCCGGAGATCCTGGCCTTGGAGACACCGCCGGATGGTTTCTTCGCCGTGAACGACGATACGGCCATCGGCATCCTCTATACCGTGAAGCATGCTGGCTTAAGGGTGCCGGAGGATATCTCTATCTGTGGCTTTACCAATGGTCAGCGGGCCATCGCCTGTGATCCGATGCTGACGACGGTGGAGCAGCGCGGCCATCGTGTCGGCGAGGAGGCCGCCGAGATCCTCATGGACAAGGTCGAGGGTCTCAGTCCGATGGAGAAGGTGGAGAAGCGTGTCGTGCGCACCCGCCTCATCATCCGAGGAACAACGAAATAAACAATTATATGAAGCAAAAACCTGATCTTTCCTTCTGGAAACTGTGGAATCTGAGTTTCGGATTCTTCGGTGTGCAGATCGCTTATGCGCTGCAGAGTGCCAACATCTCCCGTATCTTCGCCACACTGGGCGCAGACCCCCACAACCTGAGTTACTTCTGGATCCTGCCCCCGTTGATGGGTATCCTCGTGCAACCGATTGTCGGTACGCTGAGTGATAAGACATGGACGCGTTTCGGGCGCCGCATCCCCTATCTGTTTGTGGGTGCCGCCGTGGCCGTGCTCGTGATGTGCCTGTTGCCGAACTCCGGCTCCCTCGGCCTCACCATCAGTGCGGCCATGATGTTCGGACTGATTGCCCTGATGTTCCTCGACACCAGCATCAACATGGCCATGCAGCCGTTTAAGATGCTCGTGGGCGATATGGTCAACGAGAAGCAGAAGGCAAAGGCGTATAGCATCCAGTCGTTCCTCTGCAATGCCGGATCAGTGATGGGCTATGTGTTCCCCTTCGTGTTTACGTTTATCGGTATCAGCAACGTGGCTGAAAAGGGCGTCGTGCCCGACAGTGTCATCTGGTCGTTCTATATCGGTGCCGCTATCCTCATCCTCTGTGTGATCTATACGACGTCGAAGGTGAAGGAGTGGAACCCGCAGGAGTATGCGGAATATAACCCCGTTTCCGAGGAGAAGGAGGAAAGCGCCAACTGGATCACCCTGCTGAAGAACGCCCCTTCCACCTTCTGGAAGGTGGGCCTCGTGCAGTTCTTCTCCTGGGCTGCGATGCTCTATATGTGGAACTACACCACGGGCTCCATCGCCGAGGTGGTATGGGATACCACCGACGCCTCCAGTGAGGCTTTCCAGGAGGCTGGTAACTGGACGGGTATCCTCTTTGCTGTTCAGGCTGTGGGTTCTGTGATCTGGGCCGCCCTGCTGCCGCAGTTCAAGAACACGAAGCTGGCTTATTCTGTCAGTCTGGTCATCGGTGCTGTGGGCTTCTGCTTGGTGCCTTATCTCCATGACCAGTATCTCCAGTTCATCCCCTTCCTGATGATCGGCTGTGCCTGGGCCGCCATGCTCGCCATGCCGTTCACCTTCGTCACCAACGCCCTCCAGGGCTACGGTCACATGGGGGCCTATCTGGGTCTGTTCAACGGTACTATCTGCATCCCGCAGATCGTGGCCGCCCTCCTAGGTGGTGTGATCCTCTCGCTGGTGGGCCACCATCAGTCGTCGATGATGATCGTGGCTGGCGTCAGCTTCCTTGTCGCCTCCGCCTGTGTCTTTGTCATCAAAGAGAAAAAGTAGTTGATAATTGATAGTGAATAGTAGAAAGTTCAAAGTGAGAACATGGTGGCAGAGGCTTCTGCTACTCTTGTTCATTATTCACTATCCACTATTCACCGTATCTGCTGGGAACATCCTGACCGAACGCTACAACCTCACCTATCTGGACTTGAGCAACGGTCTGCCCCATAATAACATCAGGGATATCTTCAAGGATTCCAACGGTTTTCTTTGGATCTCTACCTATGGAGGTGGGTTGGTACGCTATGACGGTTATGGTGTGATGGAGCCCCGGCTGGATCTGAACAGTAAGTCATGCAGGAGTATTACCGAGGATGATTACCACAGGCTGTGGGTCGCCTTCGACGAGGGTATCAATATCATTGATCTCAGAACCATGAGGTCGGTGGTGCCTGACCATCCAGAGTTGAAGAAGTTGCTCGTCCAGTCCTCCATCAGGTGCTATCGTGATGCCATCGGACGGATCTGGATTATCAATGACCATCAGGTCTGCCTTGTAACGTTCAAGGATCAGGGGGAGATCGATCAAATCTATGCCTATCCCCACCGTTGGAGAATGCTTGACATGGCCATCTGTGATGTAGAGGGCAATGGTAAACCTTGGATCGGTATTGATGGCGGTCTGTATAGGTTGGTCGAAAAGGATGGTAAACTGGTGCGTGAGGAGATATCTGCCTTGCTGAAGCCGTTGCAGGATCATTATATCACCGACATCCTAAAACGCAATAACATGGTGTGGGTTACGACGAACATGGGCCTCTTCCGTTATGACCCCTATCGGCAAAAGCTCGATGAGTATCATCATTCCACGGCTCCCGGGTCTCTCTCACATGTCTTTCTGTCAAGTCTGGCCGTCACTCCGGACAATCATCTGCTGGTAGGCTCTCTGTATGGTGTCAACATCTATGATGAGCAGACAGACAGCTTTACGGCCTGGACCACAGAGAGTGATCCTCCGTTGCCGAGTGACTTCGTGCATTGTATCCGTGTCTATCATGGACATATCTGGATATGTACCGAGTCGGGCGGCATTGCCTGTCTGGCTCCCCGGCGTCTGCTCCTGCGCAACTCCGTCCACACTGGTGATCCCCGTTCCTTGTCACCTAATCCCGTCAATGCCATGTATGTAGAACCCGATGGCCGTCTATGGGTGGGTACGGTGGAAGGTGGTCTGAACCTCCGGGAAAAAGGTTCGACAGAGTTTGTCCATTACACCACCTCTAATTCCGGTTTGTCGCATAACAGTGTCTCTGCCCTTGCAGCTGATAAGCACGGCAGACTCTGGATTGGTACCTGGGGTGGCAGTGTCTGTGTCACTGACAGAAGGAACCCGCAAAAGATCTCCCGTCTTGATCTTCCTGGCGAATACCGTTGGTTGACCAACTTTGTAGGAGCCCTTGCCAACGACACGATCAATGATGGCTTATGGATAGGCAGTAATGCCGGCCTGTATTATTATGATTTCAAGACACAGCAGATTGAGGAACCGTTTGAGGGATGCCGCAGTGTGACAGGCAGCATCGGTGCCATTGTCGATCGTGACGGTATGCTGTGGATGGGCTGTATGCAAGGTTTGAGGCTTGTTGACCTCAACTCAGGCCGTCAGGGACGCCGGCCGTTCAAGACGGAGGAGATCTCCCATAAGTTGGATGAGCCAGGTTCCCGTATTGTGGATAAGATATCTTCATTCTGCCAGACCAAGGATGGTACGCTCTGGCTGGGCAGTAACGGCTATGGTCTTTACCGGTTGGTCAAGGATGCAAAAGGTGGACGTGGACGATTTGAGGCTTTAACGACAGAGGAAGGCCTGGCCTTTGGTGGTGTCAAGGGTATCGTTGAGGATCAGAACGGACACCTGTGGGTGACGACTCAAAACGGACTGTCGGTCTATGATCCCAAGACCCGTATCTTCTCCAATTACTTCGAGAGTGAAGGTCTGGTTAACCATCATTTCTATTGGAATTCGGCCGCCAGGGATGACGTCGGTATTATCTATCTGGGCAGTGAAGGGGGCTTGATTGAAGTGCTTGGTGAGAATACAGAGTCCAGACTTTATGGTAAGCTCGTTTTTACCAATCTGATGGTCGATAATCAGGATGTCACAGCCGGCAGTGATTATCTATCGGAGGACATCTCCATTGCATCGTCCATTCAGTTACGGGAAGGCAACCGTTCTTTCTCCATTGCCTTCTCTGCCCTGGACTACGGTAATGAGGAGCAGGCCATGTTCAGTTACCGGATGAAGGGTCTCGAAGAGGAATGGACCCCTCTCAAACTCGGCGAACATTCCGTCCGTTACAGTGCACTGCCTGCCGGCCGGTATATCTTTGAGGTAAGGTATATGTCAACCTTGTCGGCCGAACATTCTGATACGGCCTCCATCGAGGTTGTGATCAGGCCCGCCTTCTGGAACAGCTGGTGGTTCCGTTCTTTGTTGGGACTCCTGTTGGTCGGTCTGGTCATCTATCTCTATAACCGTCGCGTGGCGGAGCTAAAACGTCGGGAGGCGGAGGAGTTGTTGAATCCGATCCGTAAGGTATTGCAGGAGTCGGAGAACCCGGGACAGCTCCAGTCGCGTATCCAGAATATCCTCGACAACCAGGAGCGTTACCGCAAGAGCGTGTCGAAGAGTGTGGAAGCTGACAAGGAGGAGGTGCTGCAGACGACCCGCCCGTTCATGGAACGGGTGATGGAGATCATGGAGCAGAACTATACGCGTTCCGAGTTCGGTGTTCAGGAGTTCTGTGATGCCATCGGCATGAGCCGCAGTGTGGCCAGCAAACATCTGAATGCCGAGGTGGGTGTTCCTGTTGGTCAGTTTATCCGTAACTACCGCCTCAACATGGCCAAGGAACTACTATCTGCGAAGACCGGAAATCGTAATATTACTGAGATCGCCTATAGGGTGGGCTTCAATGACCCTAAGTATTTCACCCGTTGCTTCACAAAGATGTATGGGGTGACGCCGAGTGCCTATACAGAAGACTAATAGAGGACAAAACGTGCCGTTTTCGTGGTAAAAATTACTTTTTATCACCCTGATATCGTTTTGTCCACCTAATAAACCGTTTTGTCCACTTGATCTATATCAAAGGAGATGTATCTTTGCGGCAAAATTTCACTAATTAATATAATTCTAATTAAAAACAAAACCAATTTAGCAATGAGAAAACAAGTATTATTCTCTGCGATGCTGTTCATGGGAACTCTGGCCGGACTGACTGTCTGCCCAGCAACTGCGACGGCATCTGTACAACAGGATCAGACCATCAAGGTCAGTGGTCAGGTTGTTGATCAGAATGGAGAGGCGCTCATTGGTGCAACCGTCAGACTGAAGGGTGCCCAGAGTGGTGTGGTTACCGACTACGACGGTAATTTCTCTATCGATGCGCCTGCTAATGCCACGCTCCTCGTGAGTTATGTAGGTTACAAGGACCGTGAGATCGCCGTACGTGGGCGCGCGATCCTTAATCAGATTCAGCTGGAGTCCGACGCCCTGGTACTCGACCAGGTGGTCGTCGTGGGTTACGGTACTCAGAAGAAGGCCGACCTGACAGGTTCGGTGTCTATCGTGAATGCCGACGAGCTGAAGCGTGTGTCTAACTCCAACATCTCCACGATGCTGGAAGGTAAGGTGGCTGGTGTGCAGGTTACTTCTGACGGTCAGCCTGGTGCTGATCCTTCTGTTCGTATTCGTGGTATCGGATCCTTCGGAAGCACAGCCCCTCTGTATGTGATCGACGGTGTGCCCATGGGTACTTCTATCCGTGACTTCTCTCCGAACGACATCGAGACCATCCAGGTGCTGAAGGACGCTTCTGCCGGTGCCATCTACGGTTCTCGTGCTGCTAACGGTGTGGTGATCATCACTACGAAGAATGGTCAGAAGGACCAGCCGCTGAAGGTCAATTATAAGGGTTACTTTGGTATTGACGTGATTCCCAGTGGCGTCTATGACGTGATGAATGCTGATCAGTACAGCACCTATCTTGGTCAAGCTTGTGCCAACTCCGGCACTCTTCTGCCTGGTGGTTACAGCAAGAGCGGCAGTGGATACAAGTTCCAGGATAATACGAATACCGACTGGTTTAACGAGGTGTTCAAGACCGGTATCCGTCAGAACCACAATGTGAACCTGAGCGGTGGTGGTGCCAACAACACCTATAATATCGGTCTCGACTATTACAACCAGAAGGGAACCCTCGAAGGTGCCGGTCCTAACTACGAGCGTTTCACCGCCCGTGTGAACAATACGATGGATACGAAGTTCATCAAGTTCCGCACCAGCTTGGTATATTCTCATTCTAACCAGGACGGTATGGGTAGGGCTAATACAGACGCCTCGTATGTACAGGGTTTGTATGGTGAGAATAACCCCGTCATTTTCGATGCTTTGCTCATGCAGCCGACCATTAAGGCTTACGACGAATCGACATGGGTGCTCGACGACAAGGTGGGTGCAGCCAACAATTGGAACTACGACTCATACGGTTATGGTACTTACTATGATACCATTCATGGTGATATCTCATCAAGAAATCCCCTGCTGATCAATAACATGCTGACCCGTAATACGATTGTCGATCGTGTCTTAGGTACGGCATCAGCTGATGTTGATCTGTTGAAGATGGTAGGTATTGACAGCAAGAATCACAAACTGTCCTATAAGCTGAACCTCTCATACAGTAAGACCGTCGCCCAGGACAAGACGTGGATATCCGCTTGGATTCAGAGTAACCGCGTATATCTTGATAAGTCAAACGAGACACTTACCAAGGCAAAGCGTACATACGGAGATGCCCTGATAGAGAATACGCTGACTTACGACGGAACCATCGGTCTGCACCATGTGAACCTCGTGGCCGGTCAGACCTTTGAGCAGGAGAATACGGATCTGTTGACAGCCAGAGGAATTAATTTCCCTGAGCCTTATTATCTGCAGATTCAGAATGCAGCAACAAGAGATGCCAGCTCATACGAGTATAAGCATACCATGGCTTCTTATTTTGCTCGTCTGAACTACGACTTCGATGGTAAGTATCTGCTCTCGGCCATTGTCCGTCGCGACGGTAGCTCTCGTCTGTCTAAGGATCGTCGTTGGGATACCTTCCCCTCAGTATCTATCGGTTGGCGTTTCGATAAGGAGAAGTTCTTCCCCATCGATCGTAACATCGTGAACATGTTCAAGGTGCGTGCCAGCTATGGTGAGCTTGGTAATGAGAATATCGCAGACGGCGTCTATGAGATGACGATGGCCCGTAACAACATGACCTATAGCTTCGGCAACCAGCCTGTAACGGGTTCTGCCGCTTCTAAGTTCGTGGTTGAGGACGTCTATTGGGAAAAGAAGAAGACGATGAACGTCGGTATCGACCTGGCTTTGTTCAATAACCGCATTGAGTTTACGGCTGAGTGGTATAAGAATAAGTCTCAGGACCTTCTCTTTGACCACGTGCCTGTTCCCAATAGTGGCGGTTTTGCCAACGACCAGGTGACCATGAATGCTGCCTCAATGGAGAACAGTGGTTTCGAGTTCTCACTGACCTATCGTAACAATGATCATCCTCTGAAGCATCAGATCAGTGCCAACTTCAGCACCCTGAAGAACAAGGTGACCTCACTCGGTTTCGGTACGGAGTCTTATCTTGATGGCGACTATATCACCATCGTAGGTCAGGAGGTTGGTCAGTTCTACGGCTATGTCTATGAAGGTATTGCCCGTACACAGACTGAACTTGATGCCCACAATGCAGTGGCTCTTCAGTCTGGAGCCAATGTCGGTGACTGCCTCTATAAGGATATCGACGGTGATGGTGTCATCACTACTGACGACCGCGTTGTCCTCGGCGGTGGTCTGCCAAAGATCAGCTTCGGTCTGAGTGCTCATCTGGAGTATAAGGACTTCGACCTGAGCATCTCTACATTCGGCGCATTGAACTATCATGTCTCCGATGCGATCTATAACAGTCTGAACTCTTGCTATGGTCCTAAGAACAAGGACGTTGCTATGCTTGATGCGAATCGCTGGAACGGTGATACCTATATCTCCAGTGTCCCCCGTACCTATTATGCAAACAATGCCACGATGGCATGGAACGATCTCTTCAGTGATCGCAAGATCCAGAACGCAGCCTACTGGAAGATTGCCAACATAGAGTTGGGTTATAATGTACCGGACAAGATCTTCAAGAACTATGTCAGTGGTGTCCGTATCTATGTGTCGGCTCAGAACCTCTATACCTTCACTGGCTACAAGGGTTACAATGTTGACTATGCAGGTGGTACCTTTACCCCTGGCTACAACTACTGCTCATATCCCAGTGCCCGTAGCTTCATGGGTGGTATCCTCTTCTCATTCTAATGGCTGGATGTAATAATCATAAATAAGGTAACAAATATGAAACTCTATAAAATTTCACTTGCCCTGATTCTGGGCCTTGGCACGATGACGTCGTGCGAAGATAAGCTGGATGTGGTAAATGTCAATCAGCAGACCGCAAGCACCTTCGGGTCTACCGCCAAGGAACTTGAGGAGACCGTTATTGCTGCTTATAATCACATTCGTATGGAGGGGACATACGCCCGTGTAGGCTATAACTATGATGTCTGTCGCGGTGATGAGGTATGGAACTCCTCTCAGGTATGGTATATGCCATACGACGATCTGAATACCCCTATCGATAATGAGATGAACCAGTGGGTATGGCGTGACTGGTATTATACCATTAATGTGTGTAACTATATTGTCTATCGTGCAGGTCAGGACTATTCTGCCATGGCCAATGATATGAAACGTGCTGTCGGACAGGCACTCTTCCTCCGTGGCCTGGCTTACTATAATCTGGCTGGCTACTATCAGAATCCTACCCTTATGCTGGATTATGAGAATTATTCTTCACTGGAAACGCTCTATTCTGAGAACGCTACCTATGATGAGGTTTGGGATCAGGTGGAAAAGGATCTCTCCGACGCCATGACATTGCTGCCCAGCCGTGATGCCGGTGGTGAGTGGGCCAAGGGCCGCGCCACCTGTGGTGCCGCTGCAGGCTTCTATGCCCGTGCCCTGATGATGCGCCACAAGTATAGTGAGGCTCTGGCCGTACTGAAGGATATTATTGGCGGTAAGTATGGCACCTATAAGCTGATGGCCAACTATGGTGATAACTTCCGTGAGGGTTCTGCCTATGAGAATAATGACGAGAGCCTCTTTGAAGTACAGTTCCTCGACTATGGCACCCAGGGTACCGATGATGAGTGGACACCAGTGAACACCAGTCCCAACGCGACACAGGGGCATGCCATCGAGAGCAACTTCTGTCCTGGTATCTATGGTGGTTGGGCTGACCTCTCTGCCTCTCCCTGGCTTTACAACCTGTTCAAGGCAGAGCGCACCACTAACGGTTCTCTCGACCCGCGTCTCTATTGGACCATTGGCACCTACGAGCCCGAGTGGGAAGGTTTTGAGAATGGTAACGTGGCTTATACTGATCCTATGACTACTGAAGGTTATGTGGTTACCAACAACAACAATGGTGGTCTGCCCATTGCCAAGTGGACGAATATGCGTACGAACCTCTATAGTAGTGTGGTGACAGGTCTGCACTGTGGTATCAACCTCCGCATTATGCGCTATTCCGACGTGCTGCTTCGTGCTGCTGAGTGCGAGAATGAGGTGAATGGTCCTACCCAGCAGGCTATCGACTGGATCAACCAGGTACGTAACCGTGCCGGTCTGGCTAATCTGAACCTCTCCGACTTCAGCGACAAGGACAAGCTCTTTGAGCAGATTGCCAATGTGGAGCGTCCGAAGGAGTTCGGTTGTGAATTCGGCCGTGGCTTCGACCTTATCCGTTGGGGCTTCTTCTACGATGCCGGTCGTCTGCAGCAGATCAAGGAACACGCCGCAGTGAAATTCTGGACTCAGGCTAATTATGATAATGGTGTCATCAACTACACACCGATGGATCCTGTCAGCTACTCTGATTGTGATAAGAGTTCATATGATACTTGGATTAATGGACATGAGTTTATTCCCATCTATCAGGGTACACTGAATGCCAACCCGAAGCTCAAGGGTAACTCGGCTAACACCTCTACCAGCAATGCCGACAAGCTCTATGGTCCTGTTCATCCAGTGGTGAACCTCTAAAAGATAATAGTTAATATTTTATAGTTTATAGTTTAAAGATACAGTTATGAAATATCTCAATAAAATAGCAACAGCCTTCTGTTCAGTTGCCCTTGGCCTGATGGCTCTGACGAGCTGTGAGGGTGGTGATCTGTACAGCATCAATGGTCCAGACTGGATGTCTTCAAAGATCGACTCCATTGCCAATTCCAAGGGTGGTGGTGAAGACGATGACGATATCGAAGGTCTGCACGAGGATGTTTATAACATCGGTAAGGAAGATCTGACCTCAGGTTTCTGGACGTTGGGTAAGACCTACGTGATTCCTGCCGGTGAGAAGTGGCAGGCTCAGTTCAACCTCACAGTGAATCCTGACAATAAGTATTATAAGAACTTCTATCTGGTTCTTAACGAGTGGACTGGTGGTCCAGATGTAGGAACTGAGTATGGCGTCATCCGTTATGACAATGATCCCACCAAGAACTCGGAATGGGGTGATGGTATTGACAGAAAACTCGTAGGAGGTAACTTCACGAACTCATCTGGTGATGACGATATCGACGGTTCTGTACAGCAGATGAATGGAAAGATCACCCTGACTGTTGACCGTGCCAATGGTGGTCTCTATATCGAGATGAAGAACGGAACCTTGACAAAGACCTATACTCAGACCACTCCGTTCCCCACTGGTACTGATGGCACTGGTGATATCTGCTGCCGCGTCGGTGTGGAGGGTTCTTTGGTCAGCTTCATCGGTTCTACCATCGAGCCTATCGGTGGCTACACCTCTGCTGAGGACAAAGAGCCTTTAGGAATGATTCTCAATGGTGTGCCCAAGAAGGTGCTTCAGGGCATGACAATGGAAGAGACATTTGCCAATGTGACTGCTACTATCGACTACGGTCCTGGCGTCACGAAGGACGTGAAGTTCGACGAACTGTCGCTTCAGGTAATCCCCGATATGGCTAATCTCGGCAAGAAGACTCTCGTGGCCGCTTATGCCAAGACCTTCAAGGGTGAGCCTTGTAATCCCGTCATCGGTTCTGCCGAGTTCGAGGTGGTTGATAAGATGTATACATGTGTTGGTGCTACTGATAACAGTACTGCTTTCTGGGGTGATCACAGTGAGATGATGAAGGTGTCTGCAGGTGAGACCTTCGCTGCCAGATTCACCAATTACACCAGTGGTCAGAACAACTGGAACAACTTCGTGATTGTTCTCACCAAGGCTAACGGTGATGAGTATGCAGTGGTTCGTGCCGACAACTATGGTTGGGGTGCAGGCTACGAGAACAACCCGAACCTTGTGACTTCTGGTGGCCAGACTGACTGGGGTGCTTGGCTTGCAGCTATGGACGGTGCCAAGGTAACCACCGCTGTTACGAACAATGGTGACGGTACAGCTGATGTTCTGGCTGTCATGGAGGGAACCGATGGCGTGACCTATTCTCAGGAATACAAGGGCATCGCTATTGATGATCCTGATGACTTCTACTTCCATTTCACGGTTGATGGCAGCCATATCGAGTTCGACGATGTTGTTGGTGCTGAGGACAACTCTACTGCTTTCTGGGGTGCTCACTCTGTTGATTTCATCGTTCCTGAAGGTAAGACTGTTACTACCCGCATCAAGAACTTCAGCAATCTCCAGAACAACTGGAACAATACTTGCGTAGTTCTCACAAGCGATGGTACTAATGAGTATGCTGTAGTTCGTGCCGACAACTATGGTTGGGGTACTGGTTACGAAGACAATCCTAACCTCGTGACCTCTGGTGGTCAGACAGACTGGG
This sequence comes from Prevotella sp., assembly GCA_017965475.1. Lineage (GTDB taxonomy): Bacteria > Bacteroidota > Bacteroidia > Bacteroidales > Bacteroidaceae > Prevotella. The sequence continues at coordinate 7,423 of JAGCPV010000072.1, read as the reverse complement.
GTGCTTGGCTCGCTGCTATGGACGATGCCTATATGACTATCTCTGTGACCAATCATGGCTCCAGTGCAGATGTGAAGATGGTTATGGTTGGCAATGATGGTGTTACCTACTATCAGGACTACCTTGGTATCATCATCAGCAACGACCTCATGTTCCGCTTCACAGTGGATGGCAGTCACCTGATATTCGAATAAATCGGATATATTCCACATATTTTAATTAGTTAGTATTTTTTAGTTGGGGGCGGACTTTGCGAAGCCCGTCCCCTTCTTTTTCTCTTTAACATGATTACTTTATGAAAGCGAAAACAATATTGTGGTCGCTGCTAGCCCTTATTGTGCCTGCACAGACGGTTGCCCAGCCACACCACCAAAGAACAGACTTCGAGACCGATACCCCGATGGTCCACGACCCGGTAATGGCTCAGGAGAATGATACCTATTATCTCTTCTGTACCGGTATGGGTATCCAGCAGATGACCTCCAAGGATCGTAAGACCTGGACCGTCAAGGCTACTCCGCTGATGTCGGTCATTCCTGAGTGGACACGCGACTCTGTGCCTGGCTTTACCCATCATGTATGGGCTCCCGATGTCATCCAGTATCGTGGTCAGTGGTGGTTGGCCTATAGCTGCTCCACCTTCGGACGTAACGGCTCGGCCATTGGCTTGCTCTCAACCCGTTCACTGGCAATGGGCCTTTGGGACGACAAGGGATGTATTGTCTGTTCTCGTGAGGGGCGCGACAACTGGAATGCCATCGATCCCAACTTCATCATCGACAACAACGACCAGCCTTGGCTTGTCTGGGGCTCGTTTTGGGATGGTATACAACTGGTACGCCTCGACACGACGATGCATATAGCCAAGGGTGAGAAACCACGCACCATTGCCCGACGTTATAACCTTTCGGCCCCCGAGGGTAAGAAGGTGCTTGCCGTGAACCCCAATCCACCGAAGAATCCTACATCCGACTTTGCCGGACCTAACGCGATCGAAGCTCCATTTATCTTCAAACATGCAGGATACTATTATCTCTTTGTCTCTTGGGACTATTGCTGTCAGGGAGCGAAGAGCAATTACCGTGTGGCCGTAGGCCGCAGTAAGACTGTCGATGGCCCGTATCTCGATCCCGATGGCATCGACATGCGCGATGGTGGCGGAATGCTTTTCCTTGAGGGCGACAAGAAAGAGTATGAGGCCGCAGGTCATTGTGCAGCCTATCATATCGACAATCAGGATATCTTTATCTGCCACGGCTATAGCGTAGCCCAGCAGGGCGCCTCTGTCCTTATTCAGTGCCCCATCCGTTGGACCTCCGATGGGTGGCCCACGTTGGAAAGGTAAAAAATAAAAAAGGTAAAAGGGTAAATCAAGTAAAAAGCAAGGAAATGAATCATAATGTATATAATAAGGTGTTAGGTTTGGTAAGATGGTTTTTACCTTTTTACCTTTTTGCCCTTTTACCTTCTAAATCAATAGCACAGTCGTGGACAGCCGATAATGGTAACGGCACATTTACCAATCCGCTCTTCTACGACGAGTTCTCCGATCCCGACATCCTACGTGTCGGCGATGACTACTATCTGGCTGGAACGACGATGCATACCGTACCTGGTCTCGTGATTCTCCACTCAAAGGATCTTGTGAACTGGGAGAATATCTCATACTGCTTCGACCGTTTCGACTTTGCCGACGATGCCTTCTCGCTGAAGAACCATCAGGAGATCTACGGTCAGGGTGTCTGGGCACCGGCCATCCGCTATGCCAATGGTCAGTTTTATGTGTTTACCAATATCAACGGCAAAGGTCTGCAGTGTTATACCTCTAAGGATATCCGTGGTCCTTGGCAGCACCATAATATGCAAGGTCGCATCTACGATCTCAGTGTGCTCTTCGACGACGATGGTAAGATCTATGCCATCCACGGCTATGGCGAGGTGAAGTGTACAGAACTGAAGCCCGATATGAGTGGTCCTATCGAGGAGACAGAACGTACCATCATTCCTGAGGGGAATGCTGTGGGTGAGGGTCATCACATGTATAAGATAGACGGTATGTACTACCTGATCTCTACCGACTATATGCCAAATGGCCGCACGCTCTGCAGTCGTTCCAAGAGCATTTGGGGACCTTACGAGACGATAACCATCACAGCCGATGAGACTTTCGGCTATCATGCTGCTCCCCTGACACAGGTTCCTCAGAATGAACCCTACCGTATAGGTCACGATGGCACCAAGTTTGGTATTCCTGACGTAGATAAGGATGCTACCGCCTGTACGAATATCCATCAGGGTGGTATCGTCGAGGACCAGAGCGGACAGTGGTGGGCCTTGCTGATGATGGACTTCCACTCGATAGGCCGTACCGTTACTCTGGCACCGATTACTTGGAAAGAGGGGTGGCCCATGCTGGGTCTTGAGGGTAATTTAGGCCGTGCACCCCGTACCTGGTTGAAGCCTGCCATCAATGCCGATGTAAAGCCTCACGCTGCTTATGAACGTAATGAAGATTTCAATGGCAAGTCATTAGGTCGGGTGTGGCAGTGGAATCATAATCCCGACGATAGCAAGTGGAGCCTGAAGAACGGGCGCCTGCGCTTGCAGTCGATGCCTGCCGAGCAGCTGATGTGGGCTCGCAACTCGCTTACTCAGCGTGTCGTCGGCCCTGTTTCCGTCGCCACCGTTGAGCTCTATACCAAAGGTATGAAGGATGGCGATGTGGCTGGTCTTGGCAACATCAATGTGCCTTGTTCCTGGATGGGCATAGTGAAGGATGGCCAACAGACCATTCTCCGTTGCTTCGAGCAAGCAACCAACGATACCATCGACACATCTGTCACCACAGATAAGCTGTGGCTTCGTATGGTGGGCGACTACGATCACGACTCTGCCCACTATGAATACTCGCTCGACGGTGAGCACTATCAGCAGATGGGTCGCCAGATGCCGCTCTCCTATCAGCTTATCTCGTTCCAGGGTTCGCGCCACGCTCTCTTTGCCTTCAACCACAAGGGTAAGAATGGCGGTTACGCTGAGTTCGACAATTTCAGGGTTGAAGAGCCGATGGCCGATCGCAGTGGAAACATTCCGTATGGCAAGACCGTACGTATTATCAACCTTGCCACAGGTAAGGCTATGTTTGCCCAGTTTCATGGCTTGGTGTACGATACGGAGGCTACCGATGTGAGTCAGCAGTCCCGTTTCCGTGTCATTGACAAAGGTCAGGGTAGGGTTATCCTCCAGTGCGAGGATGGTCGTTACATCTTCTGTGCAGGCTATGGTCTTGCTGGTGATGTGCGCCTCACCACCGATGAGCAGAAAGCCGAGGTATTCCTCTGGCAAGACTACCTGAACCACGAGTTCATGCTCATGTCGATGCGTACCCATAAGTACATCGGCAAGAGTCCTACTACGGGTAGTCCTTATTCGATGGACTATGTTGGTGCCGACCCAGCCCGTCGCAATGGAGCCGTGCTTCGTTGGGAGGAATAAAAGATGTAAAACGCTTGTATTGTTGAAAGAAAAATTGTATATTTGCAGCAGATTAATAAAAAAACTACTAAAATGATGAAGAAATATCTGTTTTGTCTGTTATCGGCTTTGGTGGCAGTTTCTGCTTCGGCCTATGATCTGAAACGTGTCAGTGTCCACGACCCCAGTATTGTGTGGGATCCCGCGTCGCAGACCTATTACATCTTCGGCTCTCATCGTGCAGCCGCTAAGACGAAGGACCTGATGAGTTGGAGCACCATACCCAGTTTCGTCAATGCGACGACATTCTCCACCCCAGCTGTGACAAAGGTGAAGAAAGGTGGCGTGGAATATGATTTTGCCTTTAATGCCCAGGCATGGTCGAAGCGTGGTAACGCCAGATACGATATCTCGGGCAACCTCTGGGCGCCCGATGTCATCTGGAACCCTGTCATGAACAAGTGGTGTATGTATATGAGTGTCAACGGTGACTATTGGTACTCCAGCATCGTGTTGCTTACGTCCGATAACATCGAAGGCCCCTATATCTATCAGGCCCCTGTTGTCATCAGTGGTTTCCATACTGGTGATGCTTACAAGGATACTGACCTCGAACTTGTCCTCGGAGAGCAGAGTGCCCTGCCAGACCGCTACAAGATGAAGACGGGCGGTGCAGGCAACTGGGGTGAGCGTTGGCCCAACAACATCGACCCCTGTGTGTTCTACGACGAGGAAGGCAAGCTGTGGATGTCGTATGGCTCGTGGAGCGGTGGTATCTGGATGCTCGAACTCGACGAGCAGACTGGTCTGCGCGACTACGATGTCACCTATGAGCTTACAGGTACCGGCAACGGCATCACCGTCGATCCCTATTTCGGTAAGAAGATAGCCGGAGGTTATTATGTATCTGGCGAGGCCTCGTATATCGAGTATATCGGAGGCTGGTATTTCCTCTTCGTTACCTATGGCGGATTGGCTGCGGGTGGTGTGGCAGGCGACTATAATAATGGTGGCTACCAGATGCGCGTGTTCCGCTCTGAGAAGCCTGACGGCCCTTATGTCGATGCCCGCAATACGGATGCTGTCTTCACAAATTACAAACTCGACTTCGGGCCTGACGCCAACGACAATCGTGGTATCAACATCTTCGGAGCATATAGCGACTGGGGTAATGTGGCCAAGGGCAACCGTGGTGAGCGCTCGCAGGGTCATAACTCCATCATCGCAGCTGAAGACGGGCGTACCTATCTGGTCTATCACACCCGTTTCCAGAACCGTGGTGAGGAGCATGAGGTGCGCGTCCATCAGGTGTTCCAGAACGAGGATGGTTGGCTCTGTGCCGCCCCCTTCGAATATACGGGTGAGGAAGTGAAGAGTGCCGACATCGCCACCACCCAACAAGTGGCTACCGATCGCATTGCCGGCTCCTATAAGCTGCTCCTCCACCCCTTCAAACTCAACCACATGAAGAAGGAAGCTGCCAAACCTGTGGATATCGAACTCCATGCTGATGGTTCCATCAGTGGTGAAAAGACTGGCACATGGGCCATCCAGGAGGGAACCTCTTACATCGCCATCACCATCGACAACCACGAGTACAAAGGTGTCTTGGTAAAGCAGACTATGGAGAATACCGATGACAAGACCATTGCCTTCTCTGCAGTCTATCGCGATGGCACCACCATCTGGGGCTATAACACCGACGTCACCTCGGGCATCAGGAGCATTCTGCGCCCCGAAATCGACGACGCATGGTACACCCTCAGTGGACAGCGCGTCACTGCCCCTACGCGCCCCGGCATCTACATCCGCAACGGCCGCAAGTTCATCGTGAAGTAAGAAAACCTCTTATTTACAGTGTTTACTGGGGTCAGGCCCCGACACTAAGTTTTTCGACGCAAGGGCCAGGTCTCACCTCCTACTGGGGCCTGACCCCAGCACTAAGTTTATCTGACGATGACCTTGCGGCCGTTCTGGATGTAGATGCCCTTTGCCGGTGGGGCGGTTATGCGCTGGCCTTGGAGGTTGTAGAGTACATCCTTCTGAGTTGAAAGCCTTTGGGGCGCAGAGAGGTTGGCGGTTACTTCACCCATATACTGGCCCATGAAGAAGATGACGCCTGTGGATTGTTCGCTGATGATGTAGAAGAATGGGCGATTGGCATGGAATTCAGCTTGCTGCACTATGCCAGAAGATGCACCTTCTATTACAGTTACAGCAGCTGCTTCAGTGCCTTGCTCGTCGAGCTTGATCTTGGCCACTTGGAACATATTTTGGATAAAGACGGGTACATTGCAGAAATATGGGAACTCGGCATCATCTGGTGAGAATGCAGTTGGCATGCCTAAGGCTGACATAATCTCAACCAGCCCGATAGTCTTATCTGTCTCAAAGCGAGGTAGTTTTAGGTCAACTTCGCAATGCCCTTCTATTTGCCAATTATTGCCGTTCAGGTTTTCGAGCACTTCGTCGATGGTCTTGCCCTCACGAGGCAGGAAGATACTCATCTGATAAGCACCATTACCATAAGGTAGATTGATGGCCTGATAGAGGTCGTTTTCAGTATAAGTATGATCTTTATACGGCTTATGCATCATGGGTACAGGGGTTCCGCTTCCAAAGGCTTCTTCCTTTGTCTCTGCTATATCGAAGGGGTCGCTCCAGATACCTTTGAAATAGAGCGCATTCAGCAGATAACTTACTGCGTCAGGGTTGAATGTATATTCGTTGAGCACTTTTGGAATCATGCCCTCAGTATGGTCGCTGGCCCACTTGTTGATCACATCCATCGTCTCTCCGTCAGCGAAGTCGCGGTTCTGAGGTTTGGCGTTGTAATACTCGTTGGCCTTTGCCACGAAACCATCTTGTAGTCGATAGCCTAAACCCTCATTCACAAAGATGGTATTGGAGATGAGTGCCTTGGTCTTATTGTCGAGTGTGCTCGCTTCTAGAAGCATCTTCTGGCAGAAAGCGTTGATGGCATCGGCACCAGCCGTACCGAATCCGAGTGTCTGGTTGATCTCCTGTTGTGTCTTCCCTTCAGCACCATTGTTCAGCATGCCCAGAGCGTAGGTGATGCTCAGAGGCGACATGATGGAACTATTTTCATCACGAGCCTTACGGAATAGGTTGAAAGCGAAGTCGTTGTTGCAGGCTATCAGTTGCTTTTCGTTGTCAGTCAGTTCGATTTCTTTTGGAGCATCAAAGTCTGATGCAAGAAAGAAGAAGTCGTTCCCACAGACATAGGACAGAGATTCATAATCGCAGATACAGTCAGGTTGTGGCTCGTAGAGATAATGAGCAATTCCCACTCCAGGATATCCTATACCTTCTACAGCAGGGCTTCCCATGTCGCTCATGCTGCCGTCAAGCTTAATGTCCATATATCGATAGCGACGGAACATATTGCCGCTTACCTTAATCTTCTCTACGATAATGGTGTCAGGGGATGCGATGTAAGGTTCATCAAAATCCCAACTAAAATCTATCCTCTTCAGATCCTTCTTTTCGTAATCGGAATACATATACACACGTCCCTCTTCATCCTCGCGGAACGCAGCGTAATATTTCTCATTGCCATAGTGCTCGTCATTCCTGTACATCTTCATATACTGACGCCCATCGATCACAGTGTCGCCTTTCAGACTGTAGTATGACATCCAAATGGTTTCATCATAGCCACCACCATCTTGAGTCTCACGTTCCTCAAAATGATGGTAAACATAAACCCACGTCCTACCCTCTTCCAGCATCTTCCGCTCAGGAGCAGCATTTGCACTAACAGCCATCAGAGCCACAACAGCTAAAACAACGATTCTTTTCATAACGATTCTTTTATAAATCTTCTACAAATATAACCCTAAAACAGCGAAAACACTACATGAAAACTGAATCTTTTAACAAGATTTATACAACAAGTAGCGTCTTAAATGTCTTAGCGTCTTTTTTT
>JAGCPV010000071.1 GCA_017965475.1 Prevotella sp. | reverse complement strand
TTGGGAGGCCTTTGCACCTACCATGCCTGGGAAAGTGCTCTATAACATCGTCTATGGCAAGCCCCAGCCCTCCGGGAATGAGAAGATCTTCCTGTTGCGGGGGGTGGCGAATGGACTGGAGCTGGAACTGAGGTTTAAGAAAGTGGGCGAGAAGTGGAAACTTTTCAAGATGACAACGTGATAGTTTTGGCTGACAGGTGAGAGATTACAGAGATTATAGTCTGAAGGGTCATAACACATTCGGCATTGAGGCGAAGTGTGAGCGATTCCTGGAATTTGAGACTGTGGAGGAGGCTCAGCAGGTGGCTGAGATCCTTCGTACGGCTTCACTACCTTATATTATAATAGGTGGTGGCAGTAATCTGCTCTTGACGAAGGATTATCCTGGGATCGTTGTGCGCTCGGATATCCTGGGCTTTTATGTCGATGGAGAGAGGATGACCTGTGGCAGTGGGGAGGTGTTTGACGAGATGGTTGAGGCTTCCCTGATGGCCGGACTCTATGGACTGGAGAATCTCTCGTTGATTCCTGGGGATGTCGGCGCGAGTGCTGTACAGAATATCGGTGCCTATGGGGTTGAGGCCAAGGATTATATTGAGACCATTGAGGCTGTGGAGATTGCGACAGGTAAGGTGGTCAGGATGATGGGTCAGGACTGTGGGTATGGTTATCGTCAGAGTCTGTTCAAGACCGTGTGGAAGAATCAGTATCTGATTACCCATGTGACTTATCGTCTCTTGCCGGTGTTTGAACCTCATCTGGATTATGGGAATATCCGTCAGGAAATCGCCAAAAACTTTACTTCGGGGCCTGTCCCCAGTAAGAGGTTTGGGGCGAAGGAGGTGAGGCAGACGATCATCGGGATGAGGGAGGCGAAGTTGCCGGATCCGAAGGTGATGGGGAATGCCGGGAGTTTCTTTATGAACCCGATTGTATCTAGAGCAACATTTGAGGTGTTGGTGAAGGAATATCCCCAGATGCCGCATTATGAGGTGGATGAGGGGCATGTGAAGATCCCTGCCGGGTGGATGATTGACCAGTGTGGTTGGAAGGGGAAAACCCTTGGGCGGGCCGGGGTGCATGATAAACAGGCGCTCGTGCTGGTGAACAGGGGTGGGGCCACAGGACAGGAAATCGTGGATCTGTGCCAGGCGATTCAGAAGGATGTCAAAGAAAAGTTTGGGGTAGATCTCAAACCAGAAGTCAACATTATTTAGTCATTAAACTTCGACGATTTGGGAGTCGTAGGCGAGTTGGATGTCGGGGGGGAGGTGGCGGTTGACTTGTTCGTGGAGGCCGATGTCGTGACACATGTGAATGAGAAGGGTGCGAGGGGCACCGACGCGGCGGGCGAAGGCGATGGCATCATCCACCAATTGGTGGGAGTGATGGGGTTTGTCGAAACGGAGGGCATTGACCACGAGAAGTTCGGTACCCTCGAGATAGGGATATTCGGTCTCCTCGATGGTTTTCATGTCTGTGATATAGGTCAGTTTTCCGATGCGATAGCCGAGGATGGGCAGTTTGCCGTGCATCACCTCGATGGGGAGGATGTCCAGGTCACCGATCTTCAGGGGTTCGTGGGCGTGGATCTCATGGAGTCCGATGGCGGGAACGCCCGGGTATCTGTTTTCTGCGAAGCAGTAGGGCAGCATCTGCAGCATGCCCTGGCGGGCGATGGGATCGGCATAGACATTGATCTCACCAAACTGACAGTAGGGGCGGATATCGTCCATGCCTCCCACATGGTCGTAATGACTGTGGGTGATGAGGATACCATCGATCTTCCGGAAGGGCTGTGGCAGGATCTGTTGACGGAAATCCGGTCCACAGTCGATGAGCAGACGGGTCTGTTCGGTCTCCACCAACACCGAGCAGCGGGTCCGTTGGTCTCGTGGATCCTGACTTTTGCACACCTCACACTGGCACCCGATCACCGGTACGCCACACGAGGTTCCTGTTCCTAAAAAAGTAATCTTCATTATTTACTTCCTCTTTTTCTTCGAGCGGTGGAAGCCAAACAGACCTCCGTAGCCTTTGAGGAGTTTGCGGATGAGGAAGAAGGTATCCACTGCCACGATGCCATTGCTGACGAGGCCAGCGATGTAGTCGGTCTTAGAGTTGCCCTCTTTTTTGATGAAGACACTGTGCCAGAGGGTGGTGAACTGGGTGTTGTCTTTTTCTAGTTCGTTGAGCAGTTCATCCTTGCGCTGGCGGATTTCCTCCAGTGTGCGGTATTCTCGGATGGGTTTCTTAACGGGCAACATATTCTATTATTTACTGAGGAAGAGGGAGGCGAGGAAGTGGACGAGGGGTTTCTCGATCCAGGTTTTGCGGAAGGAGAAGACCACGATGAAAAGGATGAGGTGGATGAGTCCCACGATGAGGAATGCCAGAGCGGTGCCTGTGTAGGTGGACAACCAGTAGGCGAATGCAAAGGCGAAGAACATCAAGACTGCGATGATGATCAAGATGAAGAAGATGGCCAAGGCAGCCGCCGTCAACAAGCGTACCACCTTGTCCACCACATCAAGCTTCACATATTCCGTCTGAAGCCCGAGGTAATGTTTCAGCACCTCAATCAGTTGGGCAAATGTCTCAACGTTCTTGTCGCTGGAAAGCATTACTTACTCCTCTTTAGAATAGTTTATTCCTCTTCGGCAGCGTCCTGGATGTCGTCCACCAGGTCAACAACCTCTTTACGGCTGAGTTTGATGTTGTGCTTCTTGAGGAAGCCCTCTACTGCGTCCGTAATCTTCACACGCGTGTCCTGACCCTTCTCAGGCGCCATCAGAATACCCAGGGCTGCACCAGCGATGGCACCACCGAGGAATGCGCTTAAATAACCTAAACTTTTCATAATCTATTCGTTTTATTAGTGAATAATGAGTTTCTGTTCTGCAAATATACAAAACTTTTCCTTTAGAACGCAAAAATACGTCCAATTTTTTGTTAAAAAGTCGTGTTTTCTCTGATTTAACAAACTTTATGTGCCATTTTCGCTTGGTTTTGCGTGATATTTTGTAACTTCGCATCCAAATTAAAGCATCAACAACTAATTAAATAAAAACAACAAATGAAAAAATCAACCCTTATTTGCGTAGGTTTATGCGCAGCCGTGGCTTTTACAAGCTGTAAGTCCAGTGAGAGTGCCTATAAGAAGGCTTATGAGAAAGCAAAGCAGTATGACACCGCTACCCAGCAGGCAGCTCCCCAGACTACTGAGGACGCCGCTGTTGTGGCTCCTGTGGAGGCCAAGCCTGCTACAGAGGCTCAGGTCGTGGATAACCTCGACAACATCTCTGTTCGTCAGGAGAGTGTGTCGCTCATCAGCGGTTCTGGTCTGAAGGGCTTCAGTGTCGTTGTCGGCTCATTTAGCCTGATTTCCAATGCTGAGGGTCTGCAGCAGACTCTGAAGGCCGCTGGCTATGACGCTCAGATCGTGAAGAGCGGGGATAAGGATATGTACCGTGTCGTTGCCACCACGTTTGCAGACAAGGCCTCTGCAGTGTCCAGCCGTGACCAGCTGCGTGCGACCTATCCTGAGGCGTGGTTGCTGTATAGCGACCGTTAAGCGAGCAAGTTGGCGAGGATCCTTTCCATCGACTACGGGCAGAAACGTACCGGACTGGCAGTCACCGACCCTTTGCAGATTATTGCTGGAGGGTTGGCGACTGTCTCTACGTCAGGGCTATTTGACTGGCTGAAGGACTATCTGTCGAAAGAGTCTGTAGAGCGTATCATCATCGGAGAGCCCCGACAGACGAATGGTCAGCCCAGTGAGAATCTGCAACGGGTTCAGCAGTTCGTCAACAGGTGGCGTAAGGCTTTCCCGGAGGTACCTATTGAGTATTATGACGAGCGTTTCACCTCTGTGTTGGCCCATCAGGCGATGATCGACGGGGGACTGAAGAAGAAGGCCCGGCGGGATAAGGCTCTGGTCGATGAGATCAGTGCGACGATTATTTTGGAAGACTACTTAAGAAGTAAAAAATGATACTACCTATTTATATATATGGACAGCCAGTGCTGAGGAAGTTGGCGGAGGATATCACGCCAGACTATCCCCAGTTGAAGGAACTCATTGCTGATATGTGGGAGACCCTCGCAGAATCCGATGGTATCGGTCTGGCCGCTCCCCAGATCGGCAAGGCCATCCGTCTGTCGGTGATCGATCTGGATGTGCTGTCGGAGGATCTGCCAGAATATAAGGGTTTCCGACAGGTTTTTATCAATCCCCATATCATCGAGTATGACGAGGAGAAGACTGATTCCTCTGAGGAGGGATGTCTGTCGCTGCCTGCCATCCATGAGAAGGTGGTGCGTCCTTCGCGTATCCATGTGGCATGGGATGACGAACAGTTCCAGCATCATGACGAGTGGATAGAGGGTTATCTGGCGCGGGTGATGCAGCATGAGTTTGACCATCTGGACGGGAAGATGTTCGTTGATAGGATCTCTCCGCTGCGCAAGCAGCTCATCAAGAGCAAGCTCAGGGCCCTCACAGAGGGGAGATACCGTTGTGGTTATAAGACCAAACCCGTCAAGAGATAAGAATGCGGCGCATCTTATATCTTTTGATTATTTGGCCGTTCATCGCGAACGCACAGTTTAATACCGATCGTCTGGTGATGATAGGACGATCGGCTTTGTATTACGAGGACTACGTCCTGTCTATCCAGTATTTTAATCAGGCTATCAGTCAGAAGCCCTGGCTCTATGAGCCGTGGTTCTTCAGGGGGGTGGCCAAATATTATCTCGATGACTATCGTGGGGCGGAGAACGACTGTTCTGAGGCCATCGAGCGTAATCCCTATGTGGTGAGTGCCTACGAACTCCGTGGACTCTGCCGGATCAATCAAAAGAAATATACAGAGGCTGTGCAGGATTACGATCAGGCTTTGCGCTATGATCCTGAGAACCAAGGACTTTGGCATAACCGTATTCTGTGTCTGATCCAGGATAAGAACTATGAACGGGCCTTGGCGGAGATTGATACGATGACCACCCACTGGTCGAAATATGCCAGAGCCTATGCGATGCAGGCAGAGGTCTATCTGTTACAGGAGGATACGGTGAAGGCTGTGCAGTCGCTTGACAAGAGTCTGGAACTCGATCCCTATGACGGCGGTATCTGGGCGGAAAGGGCTGTGATCTGTCTGGCATCCCAGCAGTGGGCAGAGGGTGAGGAGTTCCTTACCAAGAGTATCCATCTGTTGCCCAAACATGCTGGCAACTATATCAACAGGGCCTTGGCGCGCTATAACCAGAACAACCTGCGAGGGGCTATGGCCGACTATGACACGGCGCTGGACCTGGATCCCAATAACTTTCTGGGGCACTATAACAGAGGTCTGTTAAGGGCCCAGGTGGGTGATGACAATAGGGGTATTGAGGATTTTGACTTTGTGCTGAAACTCGAGCCTGATAATCTGATGGCGCTCTTTAACCGTGCCCTGCTGTTGGAGCAGACAGGTAACCTGAGGGCGGCCATCAGGGATTATTCAAAGGTCATCGAGGAATTCCCCAATTTCTGGTTTGGTCTGGAGCACCGTGCCTCCTGTTATCGGAAACTTGGAAATACCAGACAGGCAGAGTTGGATGAGTTCCGTATCCTGAAGGCCCAGATGGACAAGCGATATGGCAAACAGCCGAGGATGACCCAGAAACAGCGTCAGATGCGTAAGCGCAGTGATGAAGACCTGGAGAAATACAACCAGCTCGTGGTGGCTGACGAACAGGAGGTGGAACACGAGTATGCCAGTGACTATCGGGGTAGGGTACAGAACCGCAAGGCCGAGATGAACTATCTGCCGATGTATGGTCTGACCTTCGCCCGTCCTATCAGTGAGGTGAAACGGGATATCCCCTATGAGCGGAGTGTGGAGGCGTTTAACCAGAGTTCAGGGACACGTACGCTTTATGTGTCGTGTGATCAGACGAAGTTGGGTGAGCAGCAGATGAAAGAGACCTTCGCCTATATCGATTCGTTGAGTGCCGTCATTGATGCCACGAAACGTACGGCTGACGTGAAGCCCTGTCTGTTGTTGAGGGCTGTGGCCTACTGTTCGATCCAGAACTTCGATAATGCCATTGACGATCTGAGTATCTATCTGCAGATCGACTCTACCTCGTCGCTGGCCTATTGGCAAAGGGCTGTCTGTCAGGCGAAGATCAATGAGTTCAACGCTTCGCAGGGTACTAATGTCGAACTGCAGTCAGCCAATGTCTTGGGCGACCTCTCCGATGCCATCCAGTTGTCACCCAAGAATGCCTACCTTTATCATGATAGAGGCAACCTCTATAGTCTGCGTAACGACTATCAGCGAGCCGTCGATGACTATACCAGGGCCATTGACCTTGAGCCGAATCTTGCGGAGGCCTATTTCAACAGAGGTCTGGCCCGTCTGCATGCCAAGAAGACTTCGGAGGGTATTGCCGATCTCAGTAAAGCCGGAGAATTGGGTCTGTATCAGGCGTATAGTATCATTAAGAAGATGAGTGATTGAGATAGTTGATAACTGGAAGTGAAAAGGGGTATATTCACGATATTGGTATTAGTTTTGAACCTGCATGTCTCGGCGGATGAGTTGTTGACAGGAACGGTTATCGGCACCCCTGTTTCCGTGGATTACAAAACCAATGACCAAACGACAGAGGTCAATACCTGTGCGGATGCCTTTGACGGGGATCTTAGTACCTTTTTCGCCTCTTACGACCGCAGCTATACATGGGCAGGACTTGATCTGGGTCGGCCTCATGTCATCACCCGTGTGGGATGGTCGCCACGTAACGATGGCCAGGGAGAGAAGCGCGTGCTCCTCGGAGTCTTTGAGGGTGCCAACAGTCCCGACTTCATGGATGCCCTTCCTCTTTACATCATCACGGAGAAAGGCAAGATCGGACAGATGTCGTATGCTGATGTCGATTGTTCGAGAGGTTTCCGTTATGTGCGTTATGTGGGTCCTTCAGATGCCCGTTGTAACATTGCTGAACTCGAGTTTTACGGTCATGAAGGGGTGGGGGATGACAATCATCTGTATCAGATCACCAATCTGCCCACCGTCAGTATCCATACTAAAGACGGGGTGATTCCCCCAGACAAGGAACATCAGATCGTGTCGCAGTTGACCATCATCTCAGACAATGGTACCAAGTTGCTTTCAGCACCAGGAACCACTCGTGAGCGTGGTAATGCCTCGCGCAGTTTTCCCAAGAAGCCCTATCGCATCAAATTCGACGAGAAGCAACATGTGCTTGATGCCCCTGCCAAGGCCAAGAAGTGGACGCTGATCAATAACTATGGCGACAAGACGCTGATGCGCAACCTGTTGGCCTTCGAACTGAGTAAGCGTCTGGGGATGCCTTATACGCCGTATGGTACGGCTGTCGATGTACTGCTCAACGGCGAGTACAAGGGCTGCTATCAGCTCTGTGACCAGATTCAGGTGCATAAGAAGCGTGTGAACGTGACTGAGATGACAGCAGAAGACAACTCTGGAGTGGCCGTGACAGGTGGCTATCTCGTGGAGGTGGATGCCTATGCAGACCAGGAGCATTCGTGGTTTCGTTCCAACAGTCGTAATCCTGTGACCATCAAGTATCCCAGTGAGGATTCCATCACCGTTGACCAGCGCAACTATATCCGTGCGCATTTCAACAAGATGGAGAACGACCTGGACCGATATGTGGATAAGAACACCTTCCTGCGGCATTTTCTCGTGGGAGAGCTCTCGGGTAATACCGATACCTACTGGAGTCTGTTTATGTATAAGGATCGCGATGACGATACGATGTACACGGGGCCTGTGTGGGACTTCGACCTGGCTTTCGACAACGACGAACGTACCTATCCTGTGTGTGGTAAGCGCGACTATGTCTATCGCAGTGGGGGCAGTTACGCGGGAACCCTGAAACAGATGGTGGATCTTCTGGTGCTTCAGAATTCAGCGTCGCAGGCCAAACTGCTTGACATATGGGATCAGGCGCGTCATTCAAACCTGACGGAAGAGAGTCTGGTGGCCTTTATCGACCAGTTGGAGGAAGAGCTGGATGCCTCGCAGAAGTTGAATTTTATGCGGTGGAACATCATGAATACCAGGGTGCATATGAATCCCAAGACCTGGGGCAGCTATCAGGCAGAAGTGGAGAATGTGAGGCGGTTTATGAAGGAAAGGCTTATTTGGATGGACAAGCGGCTGGGATATACTTATGTGCCCAATGGTATTGAGGAAGTAAGCGTGGATCTGGAGGAGCCCTACGAGGTCTATTCCCTCTCAGGTCAGTTCTGTGGCCACAGCCTCGATGCCCTCCGCCCCGGCACTTATATCATCCGACAAGCCTCCAAATCCCGCAAGGTCGTGATTAAGTGAGTATAAAGCGGAGCTTGCTCATGCTTTATCGAGCGTGAACGAGCTCGAGCAAAGCTCAAGGTCGTGATTAAGTGAGTATATATGGGTGATTTTAGTGTTTTGAAACATTTTTTCTGATAATATTTTGATGTTTCGAAACATTTTATTATCTTTGCAGCAGAAAAATAAAAGTAAAGATATATGGAGGAACAGATTAGCTTTCTTATTAAGATTTTCCAGCGCAGGTTGGCGGCAACGCCAATGTCTTTTTTTCGTTATCTGTATAAGCAGATAGACTGGAACGACACGCTGATTGGTATTAAAGGCCCAAAGGGATGTGGTAAGTCAACCCTAATGTTACAGCATATCAAGGAAACCTTTAAGGGAAAAGAGCTGGATAAGGTGCTTTACGTTTCTCTTGATAATCTGTGGTTCAGCACCCACGATATCATCGACATTGTGGACTACCATTATACACATGGTGGAACCCATCTCTTTATTGACGAGATCCACTATTTCAAACATTGGCAAACGCTGCTTAAGAACATCTGCGACGACTATCCAGGGCTCTATGTGGTCTACACGGGATCGTCAATGCTTCAGATTGAGAGCAGCGAAGGGGATCTCTCGCGTCGTCTGACTATGTATGAGATGCGAGGCCTGTCGTTACGTGAGTTCTTGGAGTACGAAGGCATACTGCAGATACCATCTGTCTCACTAGAACAACTGCTCGCAGATCATGTCGGCATCGCTATGGAAGTGTGTGGCAAGACAAAAATACTGGAGCATTTTAAGAAATATCTCGAACGGGGATATTATCCTTTTTATAAAACAGTACATTCTGGCTATTACCAGAGGCTGCAGAATGTCGCTAATCAGGTGATAGAAGTGGATTATCCTAATGTTGAGGATATCACGATGTCAACGATCCGCAAGACGAAAAAATTGTTGATGATCCTTGCTGAGAGGGTACCGCAATTGCCCAAGATGAATGAGATCTACAAGGAGTTGGAAACTGATCGTAATCAAGGATTGAAAATGCTTTATGCACTTCAACGTGGAGGATTGCTTCTGTTGTTGGGGGATGATACAAAAAGTCCAGATAACCTGTCGCGTCCAGATAAGATATATATCAATAACCCAACCATGATGTATGCACTTACTCCAAAGGTTGATACAGGTACACTTCGTGAGACATTCTTTTGTAACCAATTATCACAGGGGCATGAGGTTCGCTATCCAAAATCGGGTGATTTCCTTGTTGATAGGAAACATTTGTTTGAGGTTGGTGGCAAAGGCAAGACCTTCGACCAGATAAAGGATATCCCTAATAGATATCTGGCTGTTGACAATACTGAGGTTGGTCATCGAAACCGCATCCCGTTATGGATGTTTGGACTATTGTATTGATAAACAAAGCCCGCCGAGTTTTCTAACCCTCAGTAGAGGCAGATATCCTACATCGATAATGCTGGCAGTTGGTATCTCATTTACGACGGAATCTTCTGCCAGAGGTTGAATGCTTGGGTGCCTCGCCCCATTAAACGGTACTTTTTGACGAGGGGAATGTGAAGAAGATCGGTTTTTAGGTGGAAAATTTGGCAATGTCAGAGAAAGTGTGTAATTTTGCACGCAATTTCAAATTCAAACATATATTGTAGATATGATTAACATTACTTTTCCAGACGGATCTGTTCGTTCGTATGAGCAGGGCGTGACTGGCTTTCAGATTGCAGAGAGCATCTCTCCGGCTCTCGCGCGCAGCGTTGTGAGCTGTGGTGTAAACGGTGAGACCGTAGAGCTGAACCGTCCGATCAATCAGGACGCCACCATCGCGCTCTATAAGTTTGAAGACGAGCAGGGTAAGCACACCTTCTGGCACACCTCCGCCCACCTGTTGGCAGAGGCTTTGCAGGAGCTCTATCCTGGCATCCAGTTCGGTTTCGGACCTGCTGTCGAGAACGGCTTCTTCTATGATGTTTTGCTGAAGGACGGCGAGATGATCAAGGAGAGCGACTTCCCCAAGATTGAGGCAAAGATGAAGGAACTGGCCGGCAAGAAAGAGCCGGTGGTTCGTCGTGAGGTGCCAAAGGCAGAGGCTCTGAAACAGTTTGCTGCCGACGGTCAGACCTATAAGTGCGAACATATCGATCAGGACCTGGAGGACGGTTCGATCACCACCTATACACAGGGTAATTTCACAGACCTCTGTCGTGGTCCGCACCTCGTGGATACGGGTGAGATCAAGGCCATCAAACTGACTTCTGTGGCTGGTGCCTTCTGGCGTGGCGATGCTTCCCGTGAGCAGATGCAGCGTCTGTATGGTATCTCGTTCCCCAAGAAAAAGATGCTCGATGAGTATCTTGAGATGTTGGAGGAAGCCAAGAAGCGCGACCACCGTAAGATCGGTAAGGAGATGGAACTCTTCATGTTCTCCGACAAGGTGGGTAAGGGTTTGCCCATCTGGTTGCCGAAGGGGACAGACCTGCGTCTGCGTTTGCAGGACCACTTGCGTAAGGTTCAGAAACGTTATGGTTATCAGGAGGTTATTACCCCGCATATCGGCGGCAAGAGCCTGTATGTCACCTCTGGTCACTATGCCCACTACGGCCAGGATTCCTTCCGTCCGATCACGACGCCTGAGGAGGGAGAGGAGTATATGCTGAAACCCATGAACTGTCCGCATCACTGTGAGATCTTCGCCTGGAAACCCCGTTCATATCGTGACCTGCCCCTGCGCATCGCGGAGTTTGGTACGGTGTATCGTTATGAGCAGAGTGGTGAGCTGCACGGTCTGACCCGTGTGCGTTCGTTCACCCAGGACGATGCCCACCTGTTCTGCCGTCCTGACCAGGTGAAGCAGGAGTTCCTCAATGTGATGGATATCATCGGTGTGGTGCTGACTGCCTTCGGTTTCAATTTCGAGGCGCAGATCTCACTGCGTGATCCCAATAACCACGAGAAATACGTGGGTACCGACGAAGACTGGGCTCTGGCAGAGAAGGCCATCCAGGAGGCTTGTCTGGAGAAGGGTCTGAACGCCAAGGTGGAATATGGAGAGGCCGCTTTCTATGGTCCTAAGCTCGACTTTATGATCAAGGACGCTATCGGCCGTCGTTGGCAGTTGGGTACCATCCAGGTCGATTACAACTTGCCGAAGCGTTTCCAGCTCGAATATACGGACGAGGACAACCAGAAGAAGACGCCTGTGATGATCCACCGTGCACCCTTTGGTTCGCTGGAGCGTTTTACGGCTGTGCTCATTGAGCATACCAGTGGTCACTTCCCCCTCTGGCTCACACCTGAGCAGGTGGCTATCCTGCCGTTGTCGGAGAAGTATAACGACTATGCCCAGGAGGTTTCCAAGAAGTTCAGCGAGGGTGGAGTACGTGCCACCATCGACCTGCGCAATGAGAAACTGGGTCGTAAGATCCGCGATAACGAGCTGAAGCGTATTCCCTATATGGTCATTGTCGGCGAGAAGGAAGCAGCAGACGGTACTGTCGCCGTTCGTCCCCAGGGCGGTGGTGAGCAGAGCGTCATGACAATTCAGCAGTTTATCGACGAGGTGAATGCCAAAGTCGCAGAAATGACAAAAGATTTTTAAAAATAATTAATAAAAAATTTGGCTAATTCACTGAAAGTTAGTAATTTTGCAGCCGATTTCTTAAAAAGTAGTGGATGAAGAATGACAAATTAAAGAATCAGTACCGGATCAATGACCAGATTCGTGTACGTGAAGTGCGCATCGTGGGTGACAATGGCTCGACCGTCGTTCCTACCCGAGATGCCATCAATATGGCCCATGAGCAGGGGGTTGATCTCGTTGAGATCTCGCCCAACGCCAATCCGCCGGTTTGTCGTCTTATCGACTACTCCAAGTTCCTCTACCAGCAGAAGAAGCGCCAGAAAGAGATGAAGGCCAAGCAGGTGAAGGTCGAGGTGAAGGAAATCCGTTTCGGTCCCCAGACCGACGAGCACGACTATCAGTTCAAGCTCAAGCACGCCAAGGAATTCCTGGAGGAAGGTAACAAGGTGAGAGCCTATGTGTTCTTCCGCGGACGTTCCATCCTGTTCAAAGAACAGGGCGAGGTGCTGCTCCTCCGTTTCGCCAACGACCTGGAGGAAGTGGGTAAGGTAGAAGGTATGCCGTCGCTCGAAGGCAAGAAGATGTTCCTCTATCTGGCTCCCAAGAAGGCTGGTGCCCAGAAGAAGAGTCAGCAGGCGCGTGACCGTGAGGCCGCTGTGGCAGAGGCAAAGGAACAGGCCAAGCAGCAGAAGGCGGTAGAGAGCGAGGAGCAGGCAGAGATGCCAGCCAATGGCGGTCTCTTCGCCAATGCCAAGATCAGTGCCGATGCGCTGAAGAAGTTGCAGGAATCGGACGAATAAAAGCAGAAAAAGAAGACGGCGCGCCCGGTATATGCGTTGTCGTCGGATATTAATAACAATTTAAAATTTCAAAACAATGCCAAAAGTAAAGACAAACTCCGGAGCGAAGAAGAGATTCACGTTCACCGGAACAGGTAAGGTAAAGAGACGTCACGCTTACCACAGCCACATTCTGACGAAGAAGACCAAGAAGCAGAAGCGTAACTTGGTGGGTACAACCATCGTTGATCCGTCAAACATGAAGCAGGTTCGCGACCTGTTGTGTCTCCGTTAACCCTATTGTCAAACATTTAAAGTAGAAAAATTATGCCAAGATCAGTAAATCACGTTGCATCAAGAGCAAAACGTAAGAGAATTTTGAAGCTGACCCGCGGTTACTTTGGTGCCCGCAAGAATGTTTGGACAGTAGCCAAGAATACCTGGGAAAAGGGTCTGACCTATGCTTATCGTGACCGTCGTAACAAGAAGCGCAACTTCCGTGCCCTGTGGATCCAGCGTATCAACGCTGCCGCTCGTCAGGAGGGCCTGAGCTACTCGGTCTTCATGGGTAAGCTCACCAAGGCAGGTATCGAGATCAACCGTAAGGTGCTCGCCGACCTCGCCATGAACAACCCCGAGGCTTTCAAGGCCATCGTGGAGAAGGTGAAGTAAAGCAAGATTAGATTAAAAGAAAAATCCTCCCCAATCAGGGAGGATTTTTTCTTTTATAGACCCTTGAGGGAAAGGGAGATGCGGTTGCGACGGTGATCGACCTCGATGACGCGCACCTTGACGTGCTGGTGGAGCTTGACGACGTTGAGGGGATGGGCGATGCGACGGTTTGCCATCTGGGAGATGTGGACGAGGCCGTCCTGGTGGACACCGATATCCACGAAGGCGCCGAAGTTGGTGATGTTGGTGACGATGCCTGGCAGGATCATACCCTCTACGAGGTCGTCGATGGTGTTGACATTCTTGTCGAACTCGAATTCCTCCAACTGTTCGCGCGGGTCGCGCCCTGGCTTCTCCAACTCTTTGAGGATATCGGTCAGGGTGGGGATGCCCACCTCGGCTGTCACGTAGTCCTTGATATTGATGGCCTCCCGTTTCTCCTTATTATTAATAAGGTCAGAGACGGTGCAACCATGATCCTTGGCCATCTGTTCGACGATGGGGTAACTCTCTGGGTGGACGGCAGAGTTGTCGAGCGGGTTCTTGGCCCCTGGGATACGCAGGAAACCTGCGCACTGCTGGAATGCAGAGGGTCCGAGACGAGGCACTTTCTTCAGTTGGGCGCGGGAGGTGAAAGCACCATTCTCCTTGCGATAATCGACGATGTTCTTGGCGAGGGTGGGACCAAGGCCACTGACGTACATCAGCAGGTGCTGGGAGGCCGTGTTGAGATTCACACCCACATTATTGACGCAACTCTCGACGGTCTGATCCAAGGAGTGTTTGAGTTTTGTCTGATCGACATCGTGCTGGTATTGTCCCACGCCAATGCTTTTGGGGTCGATCTTCACCAGTTCGGCCAGAGGATCCATGAGACGACGGCCGATGGAGACGGCCCCGCGGACAGTGACATCCTCGTCAGGGAATTCCTCGCGGGCGATTTTCGAGGCGGAATAGACGGAGGCTCCAGCCTCAGAGACTACGAAGACTTGTGGTGTATCTCCCTTGTGAGGCGAGGGAGAAACATCGTAGCGGCCAGCGAGGACATCCTTGATGAAACTGGCGGTCTCGCGGCTGGCCGTACCATTACCTATCGAGATGGCCTCGATCTGGTATTTCTGGATCATCTTCTGGATGGCCATTGCCGACTCCATGCGTTTGTTGATAGGGGGATGGGGGAAGATGGCCTCATGGTGGAGCAGGTTACCCTGGGCGTCGAGACATACCACCTTACAGCCTGTGCGGAAACCTGGATCGACACCCATGACGCGCTTCTGGCCTAAAGGGGCTCCGAGCAACAACTGGCGCAGGTTCTCTGCAAAGACATGGATCGCCTCTTCGTCGGCCTTCTCCTTGCTGGAGGCGGCAAACTCCGTTTCGATGGCTGGTTTGAGCAGGCGTTTGTAGCCATCGTCGATGGCCTCGGAAACAAGTTTTCCACAGGGTGTGTTGCCATAGACATAATGACGTTTCAGACGCTCTGTGGCCTCTTCATCATCAGGGGAGATGCTGATCCGGAGGATGCCCTCGTCCTCGCCTCGCCGCATCGCCAGCAGACGGTGGGAGGAACAGCGCTTCAGGGGTTCCTGCCAATCGAAATAGTCGCTGTATTTTGCAGCTTCGTCCGTATCGGCCTTAGCCTTAACGACTTTCGAGGAGATGATCGCCTGACGGGAGAAGGTATTACGGAGTTGTTGACGGCTGCGCTCATCCTCACTGACCGTTTCCGCGATGATGTCCTGAGCGCCCTTGAGGGCCATTTCGACATCCTTTACATCGTCTTTGACGAAACGGTCTGCTGCGCGCTCCGGGTCACGCTCGCGCTGAAGCATCAGGATCTGGGCGAGGGGTTCGAGACCTTGTTCGCGGGCTACCTGGGCGCGAGTGCGACGCTTGGGCTTATAGGGCAGATAGATATCCTCCAGTTCTGTGGCTTCCCAACAGGCATCGATGCGCTTCTGCAGTTCTGGCGTCATCTTATCCAGTTCGGTGATCGTCTTGATGACAGTCTCCTTGCGCTTCTGGATCTCCTGGAGTTTATCGAAACGGTCGCTGATGGCTGCAATCTGAACCTCGTCGAGCCCGCCAGTCCGTTCCTTGCGATAGCGGGAGATGAAGGGGATGGTACAGCCCTCTTCCAACAGGGCGAGGGTATTGGCTACTGCCCGTTCCTGGAGGTTCAGGGCTGTGGCAATCAGTTTGGCGAAAATGTTCTTTTCCATATGTCCGTCAGCAAAATCGTTAATTTGTGTGCAAAAATAGTAATAATCCATGAGAATTATGTAATTTTGCAGTTCGAAAGTAGAAAAGAATGAGAAAAAAGATTGTTTTGTTGTTCATGTCACTCCTGATGGTTCTCTGTTCCGTTCAGGCAGAGGACACTCCCAACTCCCGTCAGGCACGTCGTATCTTCAACAGTGCCTATCAGAAGGTGTTTGGGGAACAGGGAGCGACCTTACATTATAATGTGAACATCATTGGTATCTATAAGACTAACGGAACCATCTGGTATAAGGGTAAGAAGAGTAAGTTCGTGGATGAGAAGATGAACTCCTGGAACGACGGGACTACTGTTTATACCATTAAGAAAAAGAAGAAAAAGGAGGTCGAGATCCACAGTGCCAAGAACAATAAGTCGGATAAGTATTCGAGTAAGTTTAAGTTCGAACCAGAGAATTTCGAATATAGCATCTCGGAACAGGCTGAGGGTTATATGATCACGCTGAAAGCCAAGAAAGGGGCCAAAGGTATTAAGGAGGTGCACGCCTTAGTGGAGCGAAAGACTTATCACCCTATCAGTGTGCGCATCAAGATTGCCTTTGTCTGGACCACCATTAAGATTTCGAATTTCCGTTCAGGAGGTATCACAGACGAGATGTTGCGCTTTCCTAGGGAGAATTATAAGGATTACGAGTTTGTAGATAAACGATGATATCAGTAGAAGGACTGAAGGTGGAGTTTGGGGTGAAGCCCCTGTTCGTTGATGCGAGTTTCGTCATTAACGATAGGGATCGTATTGCCCTGGTGGGTAAGAACGGAGCCGGTAAATCCACGATGCTGAAGATCCTCTGTGGTCAGCAGAAGGCTACTGCAGGTACGGTGAGCATTCCCAACGACTGTAGGATCGGTTATCTGCCACAGGTGATGATCCTTCAGGACGATACCACCGTGAGGGAAGAGGCCCAGAAAGCCTTTGCTGACATCACCAAACAGAAGGAGCGTCTGGACAGAATGAATCAGGAACTGGCCGAGCGTACAGACTACGAGAGTGAGGGTTATCTGGCCCTGATCGAGAAATATACGACGGAGCATGAGCGCTATCTGATGATGGGGGCAGAGAGTAGGGAAGCAGAACTGGAGCGTACGTTGATGGGACTCGGTTTTTTGCGTACCGATTTCGAAAGACCTACTTCCGAGTTCTCAGGAGGTTGGCGCATGCGTATTGAGTTGGCCAAGATCCTGTTGCAGAAACCCGATGTGCTGTTGCTCGACGAGCCTACGAACCATCTGGATATCGAGAGTATCCAATGGTTGGAGCAGTTTCTGGCTCAGAGTTCGAGTGCCGTTGTGCTCGTGAGTCATGATAGAGCCTTTATCAATAATGTGTCGAACCGCACGTTGGAAATCTCTTGTGGAAGGGTGATCGACTATAAGGTGAAATACAATGAATATGTCGTATTGAGGCAGGAACGTCGTGAACAGCAGATCAGGGCTTACGAGAACCAACAGAAGGAAGTGGCTGAGATGAAGGACTTTATCGAACGCTTCCGTTATAAGGCCACCAAGGCTGTGCAGGTGCAACAGAAGATCAAGCAATTGGAGAAGATTGTGCCCATCGAGATTGATGAGGTGGATAACTCTGCAATGCATCTGAAGTTTCCGCCCTGTCTGAGGAGTGGTGACTATCCGGTTATCTGTGATGAGGTGCGTAAGGACTATGGTGCCCATACTGTGTTCGACCACGTGACGCTGACCATCAAACGAGGTGAGAAGGTGGCCTTCGTGGGTAAGAACGGTGAGGGAAAATCCACGCTCGTGAAGTGTATTATGGGTGAGATCCCCTATACGGGAGAACTGAAAATTGGCCATAATATCCAGATCGGCTATTTCGCCCAGAATCAGGCGCAGTTGCTCGATGAGAACCTGACTGTATTCCAGACCATCGATAATGTGGCGAAAGGAGATATCCGTCTGAGGATTAATGATATCCTTGGTGCCTTTATGTTTGGTGGTGAGGAGAGCGATAAGAAGGTGAAGGTGCTCAGTGGGGGAGAACGGAGTCGTCTGGCGATGATCCGGTTGCTCTTGGAGCCTGTGAACCTGTTGATCCTCGACGAGCCTACGAATCACCTCGATATGCCATCGAAGGACGTCCTGAAAGAAGCTATCAAGGCTTTTGACGGTACGGCGATTATCGTGAGTCATGATCGTGAATTCCTCGATGGACTTGTGACGAAGGTGTATGAGTTTGGTGGGGGCAAGGTGCGTGAGCATCTTGGTGGTATCTACGACTTCCTTCGTGAGAAGAGGATCTCTGAGTTGAACGAGTTGGGGCAGATCGGATCGTCCAGTCCGACAAGTAATAAGACTGCCCCATCTCCCAGTGAGCCCCCTGCAGATCAATCTGCCGCCATCTCGAAGGCCCTGAGCTATGCTGAGCATAAGGAACAGCAGAAACGTATCAAACGGGCTGAGAAAGCAGTAAAAGAGTCGGAAGCCAGGATCGAAAAGATGGAAGCACGACTGAAGGAACTCGACGATCTGTTGATGATACCTGAGAATGCCTCAGATATGATGCTCGTGACGGAATATACTTCGACGAAGAAATGTCTTGATGAGGAGGTGGAAAAATGGGAGCAGTTGAGTGAAGAACTGGAAACAATTACACAAAACATAACATGAGGATGAAACATTTTCTAACGATGATGGCTTTGATAACCATTAGTCTGACGGCAGTGGCCCAGGAGCCACTCCAATCTGGTCTGGATCGTACGAACTTTGATACGACAGTCAGACCCGGTGATGATTTCTATGAGTATGCCTGTGGTGGATGGGCAAAGAAGAATCCTTTGCCTGCCGCCTATTCACGCTATGGCAGTTTCGATCAGTTACAGGAGAGTAACGACAAGCGTATCAATGGAATCCTCTCGGAATTGTTGAATAACAGTTATGAAGAAGGGACCATCGAACAGAAACTCAGTGACCTCTATAAACTGGCGATGGATTCTGTGCGTAGGAATCAGGAAGGAGTGGCTCCTGTGATGCCACTGATCAAACGTCTGGAGGCTGCCAAGACCAACAAACAGTTGTTGGCTATCCAACTGGAACTGGCACCCTATGGAGAACAGGAGTTCTTCTATGCTGGTTTTGGTGCTGATGAAAAGAATGCAACACAGAATATCCTGAATGTCTATCAAGGTGGTTTGACACTGGGACAGAAGGAGTATTATCTGGATAATGACAAGGCGACCGCTGATATCCGCGAGGCATTCAAACAGCACATTGTGAAGATGTTCCAGCTCTTCGGGTTCAGCAAGGCTGCTGCCACGAAGAAGATGCAGAACATCATGAAGGTGGAGACGGCTTTGGCCAAGGTGTCGAAGTCGAAGACAGAACTTCGTGACCCAGAGGCCAATTACAACAAGATGACCTTGCAGGAGTTCCAGACGAAGTATCCCAATCTGCCGCTGGAGAAGGTGATGAATGCCAAAGGTGTTGAGAGCAAGTACCTGCAGGAGATGGTGGTTGGTCAACCTGCTTTCCTGGAAGGTGCTAACCTGCTGGTTGGCAGTATCAAACCTGCTGAATACCGTGACGTGATGGAGTGGGGTATTATCGATGGTGCAACCAACTATCTGAGTGATGCCACGGTGGCTGAGAAGTTTGACTTCGAGGGACGTGTGCTCTCTGGTCGTCAGGAGAATCATCCGCTTTGGAAACGCAGTACGGCTCAGATGGAGCGTATGATGGGAGAGGCCCTGGGCAAGATCTATGCGGAGAAATATTTCCCTGAGTCGTCCAAACAGCGCATGACCACCCTTGTGAAGAATCTGCAGATCGCCCTTGGAGAACGAATTGCCGCTCAGGACTGGATGGATGATTCCACGAAAGTGAATGCTCTCTTGAAGTTGAATACCTTCTACGTGAAGATCGGCTATCCCGATAAATGGACGGATATCTCTGCCCTGAAGATTGATCCAAAAAATTCTTACTATGAGAATGTTCGGGCATGTAACAAGTTCTGGAATAAATGGGGCATCGAACATCGGGTCGGAAAACCCGTTGACCGTGATGACTGGCACATGACGCCGCAGACGGTAAATGCCTATTATAATCCTACGACTAACGAGATCTGTTTCCCCGCAGGAATCTTGCAGTACCCGTTCTTTGAGCCCACGGCTGACGATGCCTTCAACTATGGTGCCATCGGGGTGGTGATCGGACATGAGATGACCCATGGATTCGATGATCAGGGCCGTCGTTTTGACAAGGATGGAAATATGCAGGACTGGTGGACGGAATCTGATGGAAAGAATTTTACAGAACGAACGGATAAATACGCTGATTTCTTCTCGGCAATCAGTGTGCTTCCTGATCTGAAGGCCAATGGCCGTCTGACGTTGGGTGAGAACCTGGCAGACCATGGTGGTTTGCAGGTGGCTTTTGCTGCCTATAAGAATGCTACCAAGTATGCACCTTTAGGCGAGTTGGACGGTCTGACGGCTGATCAACGTTTCTTCCATGCCTATGCTGGGGTCTGGGCAGGAAATATTACGGAAGCGGAAATCCGCAAGCGCACGAAAAGTGATCCCCATTCCCTGGGCCGTTGGCGCGTGAATGGAGCCCTGCCACATGTCGATGCGTGGTATGAAGCCTTTGGGGTAAAAGAGGGTGATCAGATGTTCATTCCGAAGTCAGAACGCCTCCAACTGTGGTAAAAATTGGATTAAATGACAGAAAATGCCGTCGTAAATATAAATTTACGGCGGTTTTTTTTGGTTTATTAGTTTTTTTTCGTAATTTTGCACCTAACTTAAGTTAAAAACGCGTTTTATGGTGAACGAAGATATTACTCTAAACCCTGAAAAGACGGACAGAGGCATGCAGCAGATGCAGCATGAGGAAATCGCTTTGGAGCGTTCGGATGACATGCAGATGGAGCAACAGATGCAGATGCATTCCGCCCAAGGTGTCAAGTGCCCCTATTGTGGTACCATCAATGAACCAGAGGCCATTTACTGCGCCTCTTGTGGTCAACCCATTGGTAAGACCACCTGTCCCAACTGCGGTGCTGAACTGGATGGAGACGCCGATTTCTGTGAGGTATGCCGACATTATATCCGTACAGACGTCTGCTCGTTCTGTGGTGCCCGTCTGACAGGCCACGAGGCTTTCTGTCCGGAATGTGGTAGTCCCAGAGGCGGTATCGTCTGTCCCGTCTGTCATACCTTGAACGACTTCGCCTTCTGTAAACAGTGTGGTACCCCGTTGACTGACGAGGCAAAACAGTTGCAGGAAGAAGTCAAGCAACTGCCGGAATATGTAGAGTTGCAACAGCTGGCGACGGAGATCCAGCAGATGGGGCTGACCCTGCCGTATTCTTCGGAAAGAGAATTGGTTCGGGAGCAGTTGAACATGAAGTTGCGTGAGCGTGTCCTGAAGTTGCTGGCAGAGGACAGGGGAATCGTCCATCCCATGATTCCTGAGTCCGAGCGCAAGCGTATGAGCCGTGAGGAATATGATGCCAAGAAGAAAGAGCGTCTCGAAAAGATCACGGAGATCCTCGACAAGATGGCGCAGGGTCCTCAACTCAAGCCTGCTCAGGTACGTAACTACG
>JAGCPV010000070.1 GCA_017965475.1 Prevotella sp. | reverse complement strand
CTGTTTCTATATCAAGATCGGCCCTGAGGAGCAGGAGGAATGGGACTGCTCCAGCGAGGAGGACTTGGAGATGGCGACGGCTGTGGCCCATAAGTACGGTTGCAAACTGGAGGTTATCGACTGTCATCAGGAGTATTGGGATCAGGTGACGGCTTATACCATGAAAAAGGTACGCGCGGGATATACGCCAAACCCTGACGTGATGTGTAACCGTCTCATCAAGTTTGGTGCCTTCGACGAGAAGCGTGGCCACGATTATGACCTGATTGCTACGGGTCACTATGCTCAGACGGAGTTCGACGAGCTGGGACGGAAATGGCTCTGTACAAGTCCTGACCCTGTGAAGGATCAGACAGATTTTCTCGCACAGATCTATGATGGGCAGCTCCGCAAGGCACTCTTCCCTATCGGCCATTATGTGAAAGACGAGGTGCGTGTCATTGCTGAGCGCGAACACCTCGTGAATGCTCGTCGGAAGTATTCGCAGGGCATCTGTTTCCTTGGCAAGATCAACTATAACGACTATATCCGACGCTATTTGGGTGAGCAGCCGGGCGACGTGATCGAACTGGAGACGGGCAAACGCATTGGCGAGCACAAGGGCCTCTGGTTCCACACCATCGGTCAGCGCAAGGGCATGGGGTTCTCAGGAGGCCCGTGGTTTGTCGTCAAGAAGGATGTGGCGAAGAATATCCTCTACGTCTCCCACGGCTATGACCCTGAGACGGCCTATCAGCAGGATTTCCCCGTGCGCGACTTCCATTATTTAACTCTGGGGTCAGGCCCCGAGTTAAAATCAGACCTGTCCCTTGTGCCGAAAAACTATAACTCGGGGCCTGACCCCAGAGTTAAATCTGTCACCTTCAAGATCCGCCATACACCCGAGTATCACCCTGCGACGCTCGAGTGGACAAGCTCGGATGAGTTTATTGTCCACTCGAAGGAGAAGATTCATGGTGTCGCCCCGGGACAGTTTTGTGTGATTTATGATGAGAACCATCATCGCTGTTTTGGTTCCGGAGAGATCACTATTTAGCCGAAATCTTTACATTTTTGAAAAAACGTAGCAAGGGCATAGCTAGGGCATAGCAAGGGCGTAGCATAGAAGTCGCTTTATTTGACAAACTGTCCGAAGTAGTCGAGACATACCTTTTTCCACTCCTTGGCGTTCTCCAACTGATGCTGCATACGGGCATCGACCTCCTGCCAACGTTGTTCGTCGATCAGGGGCTTGGCCTCGTTCCAGATGCGGATGAAGTCCTCCACTTCCTGCACGCCACGGTTGTAACGGAACTGCATCTCCTCATAGACGGTGCGGCCGCTCTTCATGCGGTAAGTCCAGGGCACGTGATGGAACCAGAGCAGATAACGCTCAGGACAGGTGTTGATGTCATCGTAGAGCGAGCAGTAGGGCTCGCGGTACTGCAGTGTGGCGTTGGAGCCAGTATGCGTACGGTCGAAGCCGATGCCTGCAGAATCCGCCTTGTGGTAATAGACGGGGCACCACTCCAGGGGATAGTGTGCGATGAAACCGTCGGGCTCAGGGCCGTAGTGCTGGTCGAAGGCAAAGATGTGATGCAGGCCGATGGGCATCATGTAATCGACGCAGGCCTCTCTACTTCTGAGCATCATGCTGAGCAGGGCATCGTCGTCGGTGCCGAAAGTGGCTCTGAGCCACTCCTCGGCAATGGCCTCGGAGGTGAGGCTGGGATTCCATGCGAGGCGTCCGAAGGCGTACCAGTTAGCCTGTGAGAAATGGTGGCCGCACCAGTTCTTGTCGAGTCCGATGTTCGACACACCGGCGATACCCACCAGTCGTGACGGCTCCACGAAACCGAAGAACTCACGCCACATGGGGGCGAGATAGACCAGATGGCGTGACTGTCCGAGGTACTCCTGTGTGATCTGGAGTTCGGCCATCTGCTGCGTCTTCTGCATATTATCGAAGATAGGGGCATAGGGCTCACGGGGCTGGAAGTCGAGGGGACCGTTCTTTGACTGCAGGATGACGTTGTCACGGAACTTCCCGTCGAGATCCTTGAACTCCGACACGGCCTGTTTCACACGATCTTCTCCCTTGTGCTTGGCGCCATAGACGAATGAGCGCCACATCACGATACCGCCGTAGGGCTTCAGGGCATCGGCCAACGTGTTGGCACCGTCGGCATGGGTACGGTTATAGTCGAAGGGACCGGGTTGCCCCTCAGAGTTGGCTTTCACCAGGAATCCTCCGAAGTCGGGGATCTGTTCGTAGATCTCTTTGGCCTTGGCCTTCCACCACGCCTTCACCTGAGCATTCAGGGGATCGGCCGTCTTGACGGGCTTGCCACCGTTGAATCCCTTGGCGGGGATGGTCATCGGCGAGGCGAAGTTCACGGAGAGATATACCCTGATACCGTAAGGCCGGAGGATATCAGCAATCTCCTTTACCTTATTTATATAGATGGCGGAGAGCATTCTGGGTGAGGCGTTCACATTGTTCAGCACGGTACCGTTGATGCCGATGCTGGCATTGGCACGGGCATACTCCTTGATATGTGCTGCGTCGATGGCCTTGGGTTTCCACTGGTCAGGCTTGCTTTTGGTCTGCGGATCCTCCAGAGCCCAGAAGATACTTAGACCCGCATAGCCGCGCTCGATGGAACTGTCGAGGTTGTCCCAGTGGTTCAGGAGACGGAGTTTGAAGTAGGGCTCAGAATAGCCGCTTTCTCCTCTCAGCAGGGCATAGGCACCATAGAGCAGACCGATCTCACTCTTGGCAGTGATGGTGCTGCCGTCGATACGGTAGGCATCTTCGGCCATCGTTGGGTCGAGTATCAACGTGGCCTCGTCGCCCTGATAATAGGTGCGGAGCTCATCCGCAGCGATACACTCAGGACCGTTGACCTGAGCCTTGTTCACAGGCTGGTATCTGAGCCACAGTTGGCTACCGTCCTCCGCTTTCGCCATACACACGGAGGCCATCACACAAATCAGTAATGCAATTCTCTTCATCTTGTTTTCTTGGTTATTGGATAATCAGTCCGCCATTCGGCTGGATGGTTACTTTCACGAAGCCCTTCTTGTCTGCCTTAAGCGGACAGAGCGTGGGCTCGCCTTGCTTGTTGTCGATGTAAAGTTTGGAAAACTTTATCTCGGGGCCTGACCCCAGCATTAAGTTTAGGGTTAGGGTGAGGGGTTCCTTCTGGGCGTTGAGACCAGCGATGTACCACTGGCCGTTGGTGGCCTTACGGGCCAGCACAACATACTTGCCGGGATAGCCGTCGATGAAGCGTGTCTCTTCCCAGGTGGTGGGGAGCTGACGCAGGAAATCCATCTCAAACTTAGGCAGTTCTTCGAGGTTGTTAGGTTGCATGGCCACACACTGTACGGAGGTCTGCATGATCAGTCCGGAGGCCATCTCGAAGATATCGGTGGTCTTACGGGTATGACGGCTCTTATTGTCGCGTGACATCCATTTGTTCATGATGATACCGCCCCAGTCCATGGCGGCGGTGGCGTTGCGGCAGAAGGGATGGAGGGTGAGGTCGAAAGGCTCACTGAAGGTGGCACCCTCACCGAAGAACAGGTTCTCAGAGGCCAGCACAGCCTCGGAGGCTACATAGTTGGGATACATCCGTTCCCAGCCACGGGGGATGGTACAGCCGTGGAACACCACCTGCAGACCATAGCGGTTGGCATCGCTGAGGATATCCTCATAGAGACGCATTGTCTCCTGTTTGTCGCCTCCAAAGAAATCGACCTTAATACCCTTGACGCCGATGCTCTGCAGCCATTTCATCTCACGCTCACGGGCGAAGGCTGTGTTCATGCAGTTACGAGGGGTCTGTGGGGCGTCGTTCCAGAAGCCGTTGCTGTTATACCATAATAAGAGGTGTACCCCTTTCGACTGTGCATACTTGGAGAGCTCTGGCATACGGTCGCGGCCGATCTGTGTGTCCCACCAGTTATCGACGAGACAATACTCGAAGCCCATGGTCGAGGCCAGATCGATAAACTTCACCTGGTCCTCGTAATTGACGGAGTTATCCTGCCATAGAAGCCAACTCCATGTGTAGCGTCCGGGTTTGTAGTCCGTGCTGGGCTCATAGAGCGGTTTGACGAGATCGTAGGAGATCGTGGTCTCTGCGATGGGCTTGAGGGTCTTGCCTACCGTGATCGTGCGCCAGGGTGTCTCACCGGGCAGGGGGATGCCAGCAAAGTCGGCTCCAAAGCCGTTGTTCTCTCCACGGTCAGGATAGGCGACGGTATAGCCACAACCAGCCTGATAGTCAGAGAGATGAGAACCGCAGTAATTACTGCCCACGCCCGTCTCTGCCACTAGTGCCCAACCATTTGGGAGGTGGAAGAGGGCAGGGAAGATATAGCCATGACCATACTGTGAGGGTGTGTCCATGGGGGTATCGTTGGAATAGCCTTCCTCGTAAGACGGCTTCGTCTGTTCCCACCCGGACTCAGGCCCTATCTGCGGAGAGATAAAGGTCGTGGTACCCTCAGGGAAGTTGAAACTGCTGGCTTCAGAGAGGATCCGCGCACGCTTCACCTCCGACGGTCCCACCTTCTGACGGGGAATCTCGTAGCGGAAGGCGATGTCGTGGTCGGAGACCTGGAAGAGGATGCTGAACACCCTGTATTCATGGTTCTTGAGATTCACAGTCAGTGTGTTGGCCTTGTAATCAGCAGAGGAGGCCTTGGTGCCTCGCATGGTGTAATGCTCATCAACGGCCCCTGTCTTGGTATCGACGATCGTCAGTCCTTTCGTCAGATCGCCGATGCTGGTCTTCAGTCCCAGGGCGGAGGGGAGGATGACCTGCTGTCCCTCAAGGGTAGCGGAATAACTCACGCGTCCACCAGCCTCAGAGACGGTCACCTGTAACTGACCACTGGGTGAAGAAACAGTAACGTCACCAGCCCATGCCAGGACTGATGACGTTGCTAAAAAGATAGATAGTAGTATTCTCATTACAGTAATTGATCATTCTCGATATCCTTGAAATACTTATAGGTGGAAACCTTCAGTTCGTCGGCAGCCTCCTCATCGCTGACGATGATACCATGCTCATGCATCTGGAGGGCAGAGATCGTCCACATGTGGTTCACTGCACCCTCGATGGCAGCCTGCATGGCACGAGCCTTACCGTGGCCATTCACCAGGATCATCACCTCACGGGCGTCCATCACGGTACCTACGCCAACGGTCAGGGCGTGAGCAGGTACGTTCTCGGGATTGCCACCGAAGAAACGGCTGTTGGCAATACGGGTGTCCGTGGTGAGGGTCTTCATACGGGTACGGCTCCTCAGTGAAGAACCCGGCTCGTTGAAGGCGATATGACCATCAGGACCGATACCACCAATGAACAGGTCGATACCACCAGCCTCCAGGATCATCTCCTCATAGTGCTTGCACTCGGCCTGGAGGTCAGGAGCATTACCGTTGAGGATGTGGATATTCTCCTTCGGACAGTCGATATGATCGAACAGGTTACGGGCCATGAAGGCATGATAGCTCTCAGGATGGGTCTCGGGCAGACCAACGTATTCATCCATGTTGAAGGTGATCACGTTCTTGAAAGACACTTTACCGGCACGGTTAGCCTCGACGAGGGCATTGTACATGCCAACGGGAGAAGAACCGGTAGGAAGACCCAGCACGAACTTGTGGTCTGGTGTCGGATTAAACTCGTTGATACGCTCAATAACGTGGTTTGCTGCCCACTGCGACATCTTCTGGTAGTCGTTCTGAATAATTACTCTCATAATGTTTGTTGTTTTTTGGTTCGTAATTCTGCTGCAAAAGTACAAAAATTCAAAAAGAATCCATGATTATGCAGACTTTTTTTTTATTAATCTGTGTTAATCAGTAGAATCTATGGTGGATTTTCATTATCTTTGCATCCAATATGAAGGAATTTGTAATCTCAGAAGCCAAGGCGGAAACTGCGGTGCTGGTGGGACTCATCACCAAGGAGCAGGACGAGGCCAAGACTAAAGAATATCTTGATGAACTGGAGTTCTTGGCTGACACGGCTGGCGCTGTCACCGTGAAGCGGTTTACCCAGAAGGTGGGTGGTCCCAGTCAGACCACCTATGTGGGTACTGGCAAGCTCCAGGAAATCAAACAATATATCAAGCAGTGCCAGGATGCCTACGATGACTGGCTGGATGCGCAGGATGCCTCGTTGTTTGCAGAGGGTTTGCTCGACGAGACCAATGCACCACAGCCTGTGGGTATGGTGATCTTCGACGACGAACTGTCTGCCAAGCAGATCCGGAACATCGAGAAGGAGTTGCAGGTGAAGATCCTCGACCGTACCTCTTTAATATTAGACATCTTCGCCATGCGTGCTCAGACGGCTGAGGCGAAGGCGCAGGTGGAACTGGCGCAGCATCGCTATATGCTGCCCAGACTGCAGCGGCTCTGGACGCACTTGGAGCGTCAGGGTGGCGGCTCAGGCTCTGGTGGCGGAAAAGGTTCTGTGGGACTGCGTGGTCCTGGTGAGACCCAGTTGGAGATGGACCGTCGTATCATCCTCCAGCGTATCACCTTGT
>JAGCPV010000069.1 GCA_017965475.1 Prevotella sp. | reverse complement strand
GGTTGTCAGTGAGTTCTTGAAGGTCTGCTCGAAAGCCAGGAACTTCAGGATACCGAGGTTCACACTCTTGTGATAACGGAGACCGCCTTTGTACGGGCCAATGGCGTTGTTGTGCTGGATACGATAACCCATGTTCGTCTGTACATTACCCTTGTCGTCAACCCAGGTGATACGGAACTCGTTCACGCGATCGGGGATGCAAAGGCGCTCAATCAGGTTGGCCTTTTCAAATTCGGGGTGCTTGTTGTACTCCTCCTCGATGGTGGGAAGAACTTGGCTCACTGCCTGGATGTACTCCGGCTCATTGGGAAATCTCTGTTTCAGATCCTCTACAACTTTTGCTGCATTCATAATCTTTTGTCTTTTTTTAGTTGTTATACTTATTGGAATTGTTTATCCGTTTTTGAAATTCGTTTGCAAAATTACATCAAAAATCTGAAATAACAAACATTTTATCAACTTTTTCACCGAAAACCTGTCTTTTTGTCACTTAATTGATATAAATCAAGGCAAAAGGATAAAAAGAAGCCCCTTACTTGTGTCCGAGCACAAGCAAGGGGCTGTATGGGATCCGGACAGATAGCCGGAGGACTTACTTACCGGAGACGGAGATCTTCGACTTGATCTTATCGACGTAAGCGTCGATACTGGCTATGGCCACGATGTTCACCACGTCACGTACCGTTGAGCCGAAGTCGATGAAGTGGATGGGTTTGTTCAGACCCATCTGGATCGGACCGATGATCTCAGCATCGGAGCCGAGCATCTGCAGCATCTTGTAAGAGGAGCGGGCAGAAGTGAGGTTGGGGAACACCAGCGTGTTCACCTTCTTACCCTTCACCTTCGTAAACGGATACTCCTGATCTCTCAGCTCGTTGTCGAGGGCGAAGCTCAGCAGCATCTCACCGTCGATGGGCAGGTCAGGATAGAGCTCCTGCATCTTGGCCACCGTCTCCTTCACCTTCAGGGCACCGTCGCTGGTGTTACTGCCGAAGTTGGAGTGCGACACGAGGGCGATCACGGGCTTCTCGTTGAAGAAGCGCACGGCCGTAGCGATGAGCTTCGAGATGTCGAGCAGGGTCTCACGGTCAGGGTTCTCGTTCACCAGTGTGTCGGCGATATAGTAGGTGCCCTTGGGTGAGTTGATGATATGCATCGTGCCGAAGTGCTTGTACTCAGGACGGATACCGATCACTTCGTTGACAACCTTGATGGTATTCGAGTATTTCGTATAGAGACCTGTGATGAAGGCGTCGGCCTCACCCGTCTCGACCATCATCATGCCGAAGTAGTTACGTTCGAACATCTTGTCGTTGGCCTCCTGGAAAGTATAGCCGTCGCGCTGGCGCTTCTCCGTAAGGATACGGGCATAACGCTCACGACGCTCCTGCTCCGACGGATGGCGCAGGTTCACGATCTCGATGCCTTCGAGACTCAGGTCGAGCGAGGCGGCCAGCTTGCCAATATACTCGTCGTTGCCCAGCAGGATGGGTTGGCAGATACCTTCAGCCTTGGCCGTAACGGCGGCCTTCAGCATCGTGGGGTGCACGGCCTCGGCGAAGACCACGCGCTGCGGATGGGCAGCGGCAGTGGCGTAGAGCTTCTGCGTCAGCTTGGTCTCCTGACCCAAGAGCACGCTGAGCGAGTCCTTGTACTCTTCCCAGTCTTCGATGTTCTTACGGGCGACACCACTCTCAATGGCAGCCTTGGCTACAGCTGAGGAAACCTCTGTGATCAGACGCGGATCCACGGGTTTCGGGATGAAGTAGTCGCGGCCGAAGGTCAGGTTGTTCACCTTATATACATCATTCACCACATCGGGCACAGGCTGCTTGGCGAGGTCGGCGATGGCGTGGACGGCAGCGAGTTTCATCTCCTCATTGATAGCAGAAGCGTGAACGTCGAGGG
Organism: Prevotella sp.; assembly: GCA_017965475.1. Taxonomy (GTDB): domain Bacteria; phylum Bacteroidota; class Bacteroidia; order Bacteroidales; family Bacteroidaceae; genus Prevotella. The sequence goes on along the minus strand of JAGCPV010000069.1, from coordinate 13,318 downwards.
CGCCACGGAAGATATAGGGGAAACCGATCACGTTATTGATCTGGTTCGGATAGTCTGTACGACCTGTGGACATCAGCACGTCAGGACGGGCGTCCATCGCATCCTCATAGGATATCTCAGGCACGGGGTTAGCGAGGGCGAAGATCACAGGATCCTTGGCCATCGACTTCACCATATCCTTTGAAAGCACATTACCTTTGGAGAGTCCCACGAACACATCGGCACCGTTCACGGCCTCTGCCAGTGTGTGGATGTCGGTACGGCCGGTGGCAAAGAACTTCTTCTGTTCGTTCAGGTCCTGACGCTCCGTGGAGATGACACCCTTGGAGTCGAGCATCACGATATTCTCCTTCTGGGCACCGATGGCCATATAGAGTTTGGTACAAGAGATGGCAGCGGCACCAGCACCGTTCACCACGATCTTCACCTTCTTGATATCCTTGCCGATCACCTCCATGGCGTTCTTCAGACCAGCGGCAGAGATGATGGCCGTACCGTGCTGGTCGTCGTGCATCACGGGGATGTCGAGGGTCTTCTTCAGACGCTCCTCAATATAGAAGCACTCAGGGGCCTTGATATCCTCGAGGTTGATACCTCCGAAGGTGGGGGCGATACGCTCCACGGCCTCACAGAACTTCTCGGGATCCTTCTCATTGACCTCGATGTCGAACACGTCGATACCACCATAGATCTTGAAGAGCAGACCCTTTCCCTCCATCACGGGCTTACCGCTCATGGCACCGATATCACCCAGTCCGAGGACGGCGGTACCGTTGGAGATCACGGCCACAAGGTTACCCTTGTCCGTATATTTATATGCATTGTTGGGGTCCTCCTGAATCTCCAGACAGGGATAGGCTACGCCAGGAGAGTAGGCGAGGCTCAGGTCAGTTTGAGTACGATAGGCCTTGGTGGGCTTTACTTCGATTTTTCCGGGGCGTCCGCTCTCGTGATACTCCAGAGCGGCTTCTTTTGAGATCTTTACCATTGTGTATTAAAATATGTGTTGTTGATCCTTATAAAAAAAGCCCCATAAACAGGGGCTTTTCTGGTAGTCGATAGGGGAATCGAACCCCTATGCCAAGATTGAGAATCTTGTATCCTAACCATTAGATGAATCGACCGAATGGCGAATGCAATCAAACGCGTTTGAATTGCTGAGCCATGAGGGAGATAGACTTTATGTCAATCGACCGCGCGCATTTTCTTAGAGTATCACCCCTGCGGAAGGAGGGGGATTCGAACCCCCGGTACGGGAACCCGTACGGCAGTTTAGCAAACTGCTGGTTTCAGCCACTCACCCATCCTTCCAGAATGCTTCGTGTTAGAAACCGAGGGGTTATCTCCTCAAATGCGGGTGCAAAGGTACGACTATTTTTTCGAACCTGCAAATTTTTCGCCAACTTTTTTTGAAAAAGTTACTTGAAGGCCACGACCTCCGTCAGTTCCTGGTTCAGGTAGAAGGTGTTCTGCAGGGTGTCGCCCTCGCAGATGTATCTCATTCTGAGGTAGAAAAGATCACCCTCGGGCATCTGTCCGTAGGTGATGTCCTTCTTGAATCCCAGGCCTCCGCGCTGGCGCATGATGTTGATGACGGAGTCGTTGATATGCCGTGTAGTACCCAGATCGGCATAGTCACAGCCCATAATTTTCTCTGGTTGTACCATATTCGCCTCGACAAAGGCCTCTACCGTCTTCTCGGCATGATACTGCTGTCCGCAGGAGGCGAACAGCAGTAACATGCTACCTATTATTATATACGCGCGTGACTTCATTTCTGCGGGATGTTTTTAAGCACGTCGAGCAGGTGATCCCACACCATCTGTACGGTGGGGATGAGCAGACGCTCGTCGGGCGTATGGACGAAGCGCAGGGTGGGACCAAAGCTCACCATGTCGAGCTGTGGGTAACGCTCAGAGAACAGGCCACACTCCAGTCCGGCGTGGATGCCGCGCACGATGGGATCCTTGCCGAAGAGCTTCACGTAGGAGTCCTTGACAATCTTCTGCAGTTCACTGTTGGCTCTCATCTTCCAGGCGGGATAGCCGTCGGAAGAGATGACCTCGGCACCAGCCAGTTCGAAGACAGCCTGGATGGTGGCGCACATATTGTCGAGGTTCGACATCACATTGCTGCGCTGGCTCGACAGGATGTCGATGGTGGTCTCGCTGGTGTGGATGCTGGCGATATTGCTGGAGGTCTCCACCATACCGTTCAGCGTGGGATCCTGACAGATGGCGTAGATGCCGTTATCGACGGCCTGCACGGCCCAGATGAAGTTCCTGGCCACCTTCGGGTCGATCACCTTCTCAGCCTCCGTGCTCTCCATGTTCCATACCATCTGCGTGTCCGTCACGTGGAACTCATCCTCCACGTCCGAGGCGAACACGTTCCAGTCGGCACGGATATTCTCCTTGATGTCATTGGGAACGGCGATCACGAACTGTCCGTCGCGCGGGATGGCATTGTGCAGCTTACCACTATGGAACTGTGCCAGTTGGATGCCCTCGTAGCGTTTCATCTCCTGGAAGATGAAGCGGGCAAGGAGTTTGATGGCGTTGGCGCGCTGCTTGTTGATGTCGTCGCCCGAGTGTCCGCCGACGAGACCCTTCAGCGATCCCTTCAGGAAGAAACTGCCTGCGGGAGCCTCCTGCCGCGTGAAGGTGAACTTCGCCGTGGTGTTACGGCCACCAGCACAACTCACGAAGATCTCACCCTCGTCCTCAGAGTCGAGGTTGATCAGATAGTCGCCCGTCATGAAACCAGCCTTCATACCCTCAGCACCCGTCAGGCCTGTCTCCTCGTCACGTGTGAAGACACACTCGATAGGTCCGTGCGCGATATCGTCGGAGGCGAGGATCGCCAGTTCGATGGCGCAGCCGATGCCGTCGTCGGCCCCCAGCGTCGTACCCTCAGCCGTCAGCCACTCACCATCGACGTAAGTCTTGATGGCATCCTTGTCGAAGTCGAACTCCACATCTACGAGCTTGTCGCACACCATGTCCATGTGACTCTGCAGGATCACCGTCTTGCACTGTTCCATTCCCTTGGTAGCCGCCTTGCGGATGAGTACGTTGCCTGTCTCATCGACCTTGGTCTCCAGACCGTGGCTCTCACCCCAGTTCCTGAGATACGCAATCATTTTCTCCTCGTGCTTCGACGGACGGGGAATTTCGTTAATCTTCGCAAATTCCGCGAAGACCACAGCGGGTTTTAAATCGTTTTTATTCATTATTAATGTATTTTTTTATGTTTAATCATTATTGTTTGATCTTTTATTCGTACCTTTGCAGCCGAATTGCAGCGCAAAATTACAAAAAATGATTGAAACTTTGCTCTTTAGCACGTTAATAATTGCTATAGGAATGGCTTTTTTCTGCGTGAAACTGATTTTCAGGAAGAACGGGGAGTTCTCCTCGCAGCATATCCACGACTCGGAGGCCATGAAGGAGCGGGGCATCCACTGTGTGATGGATCAGGATCGTGAGATGCGCAACCAGAAGAGATTAAAGATTGAGGATTAAACATTAAACATTAAATATCAAATGAAACAGTACATTTTCTCTGCACTCGCCATCGCAGCCATGATGGTTTCGTGCAACAATGCAGGTTCCAAGATGGACGAGCAGCCCGCCGCCGCTGATTCCTCAGCATCCGGTATGAAGATCGCCTATGTAGAGGTGGATTCTCTGATGACCCAGTACGACTTCGCCAAGGATTACAGTGTGACCCTCCAGAAGAAGTCCAACAATGCCCGTAACACGCTGACGCAGAAGGGTAACGCCCTGCAGGCTGCCGTGAACAACTTCCAGCAGAAGCTGAATAACAACGGTTTCACGAGCCGTGAGCAGGCCGCCAGCCAGCAGGCCGCCATCGAGCGTCAGCAGCGCGACCTCCAGGAGCTCCAGGCACGTCTGGAGAATGAGCTCGCCAACGAGACCGCCAAGTTCAACGAGGCTCTCCGCGACTCCCTCCAGAACTTCCTCAAGGCCTACAACCAGGACAAGAAGTTCGACCTGATCCTCTCCAAGGCTGGTGACAATATCCTGATGGCCAATAAGAAGTACGATATCACCAACGATGTGATCAATGGTCTGAACAAGCGCTACAAGCCCGCCAAGAAGGAAGAGCCCGCAGAAGCCAAGAAAGAAGAGAAGAAATAACTCAGGGAGATTCCTTGAAACAATCATCCCCAGCCGATCGGCTGGGGATGATTGTTTTTATAACCTTTTGATGACCAGCATCGTCATGTCCCTGACCTGTGGGGTATCTCCGATAAACCTGTCGATGGCCCCTCGGATATTCTCCACGAATGCCTTGGGTGCCGCGTTCATCTTCATGGCCTGAAGGGCGGCACCGTTCACCATCTTATTACCGTACTGCTTGAAGTGGTCGTTCTTGGCCTTGGCCAGTCCACTGGTATAGAGGAAGAGCATCGACCCCTTCTCCATCGTCGTTTCCTGAGCCGTGAACTCCCAGTTTGGCCTCGTGCCGACGGGCACGTTCTCGTCGATATCCAGATGGTTCACCTCGTCCTTCAGCAACAACGGTGTCTCGTGGGCGGCGTTACAGTAGGTCAGTTGCCAGGTGGCGAGGTCGAGCACACCCACGAAGAGCGATACGCCCATCTGCTTCTCGCCACTCATGGTGAGGGCGCTGTTGATGTATTTCACCATCACCTCAGGCTTGTCCTCGTGGTAGGAGATGTTTCTGAAGAGTGCCCATGCCATATTGGCGAGGACGGCTGTCTGAGCTTCCTTATCCACGGGGTTGCCGATACAGAAGAAGAGTTTCTCGTCACGGATCAGACAGTCGTAGAGGTCACCACAGGCTCCGTCGCTCGGCCTGAGACTGCTGTAGAGTCCCAGTCCTGGGAACTTCGGCAGTTCCATGGGTATCATCCGCTGCTGGATTCCTTCCGTGATACGGTGCTCCGTCGCAGCACGCTCCTTCTCCTGCGTCTCCTTCTCCAGGATCTCGTAGTCCTCTTCCAGACTGTGGTAGGCAGCCTTCAGCTTCAGGTTGGAATGGCGGCGGAGGAACAGGAAGGCAATGAATCCCAAGATCACCAGTCCGAGGATGCCTAACAGGCCGTAGGTTTTCATCCGCTCGTCCTTCGTGCGCTGCTCCGTCATCTCTTGTACCTTCCTCACGATGGTGGCCTGCTCCTCAGCATCCGTGGCCTTGGCCTGTTTGAAGGCCTTGTCGAGGGCGTCGCTGATCTGTAGGCTCACGGCAATGGCAGAGTCCCTGCGGCCTGCGAGCATATTGGCCTTGTATTTCTTCAGCACAAGGTCGCGGATGTCATCCATCGAGTAGGAGCCCTTGCGCTGTCCCAGCATGGCGTCCAGACTGCGGTAGTTGTCGGCAGCCTCCTCCCAGCGATTGGCAGCCGTCAGGTAGTCATTGGCGTTGATGCGTCCCTCAGGCGTCTGGCTGTAGTCCGACTCCAAAAAACTCTCATACACCTTGCCAGCCTCCTCTTTCCGGCCAAGACCTTCCAGGGCAATGGCTTTGTAGATGGCGAAGCGGGCCACCTGCTTATCTACGTAGTCGCCGTCGGTACTGGGACGCTGCTCGTATTCACCCAGCAGCTCTCCGAAGTGTCCGATCCAGTTGAGGGCTGCCATGTAGTTCTTCGTGTGGTTACAGGCGAAGGCGATGTTGATGAGTCCGGCGATGGCGTCCTTGTACGACTCGTCGGTATGGTTTCTCTCGATATTCTCCAGATGGATCTTATAGGCGCGCTCAAAGCCGTCGAATGTCAGTTCACTCGTATAGCCGAGACCTGCCTGGCAACAACCGATATAGATGAGCAGGTTCACGTAGTCGCTGATGCTGTCGCATTCCAGCTCCTCCAGCCGTTGTGCGGCAGGGATGGCAATGTCGAGGGCTCCCTGGTAGTCACCCCTCACGCTGAGCAGATTCGTCAGTCTGCTGGCACTCTTGGCGTAGAGATCCACGCTCTCCTGACTGGTGGAGTTGGCGGCAGCATCCATGGATGCTTTCCAGTAGAACTCAGCCATGCGCAGCTTCTTCATCCTGTCGCTGGCATAACCCATCCAATAGTAGGCTTTCGTGGGGACGAGCACCTCCGTACGTTCCAGACTGTCAGCCAGTTGCAGGATCTGGCTATAGTCCCTTTTCTTATAGGCAGACTCAATCAGGTTATTGGCTCTGGTGATGTCTTCATCGCTGGCCTTGTTCTCGCAGCCCGTCATGCAGACCACTGCCAATAGTAAGGAGATAAAGGATAGTTTTTTCATATATGTTTTTAGTTTCTTGATTCTGTATTCCGATTGCAAAGATAATGATTATTTCTGAAAGCACCAAATTCTTAGACAGATATTTGGCATTTCGCTCTTTTTATCTTATCTTTGCACCAGAAACTATAAAGTTATGATGAACTCCCTGGCAAAACGGCTTACCTATCGCATTATGGCAATGGTACTGGTGATGATGGCTATCATCACGGGCATGGTGTATTTCTTTGTCAGGACGTATATGTATGAGGAGGCCCAGGAGCGTTATTCTGGCATCCTACAGAAGCACTACGAGGAGTCCAGGAGACGCATGTCGGATGTCTATGTGGCGACGAAGAACAATGTGCATGACATCGAGCGCGACATTGATAACCCAGACATGATGTATGATCACCTGAGGCGGATCGTCAGCATCAATCCGACCATCCAGAGCAGTACGATCATGTTTGAGCCGGATTTCTACCCTGGGAAGGGGCACGACTTTATGCCGATGATCAGGCGCGACTCCACAGGGGTGATCTACACTGCCAACACGGACAGCATCCACGGTTATCAGCAGGCCAGATGGTATAGGGAATGTATGGAGGGCGACACGGGCCTGTGGGTTGGTACATATTTTGACATCAGACGTTTTCGTGATAGCAAGCGGCGTATGATGCTGACGACATACGCCACACCCGTCCACAACCGTCAGGGGACACCTGTTGGTCTGTTATGTACCCAACTGTCGATAGAGTCGATGCGTAAAGACCTGATGGGTGAAATCAAAGAGGTGAATGAGAAGTATGAAAAGGGACAGAGCCGACAGTCTTACTGTTTTGTGATCGACCATCATGGCAACTATATCATTCATCCTGACAGGAAGCGGACACTGACCACCAGTTTCCTGGACCAGACGAAAGAGACGCCCGACAGTATCGATGACCGTGTGGTGGCCAGGATGGTAAAGGGGGAGAACGGTGAGGCCATGATGGATGATAATGGCGTGTATTCATGGGTATATTACCGTACCCTCAGATATGTGAACTGGACGATGGTCATTGTCGTGCCAGAGGATGCGATCTACCATAACGGGCGGATGTTGAATACCATCATCCTGTTGATTGTGCTTTTCGGCCTGCTTGCCATCTACTTCATCTGTCGGCACATGATCAAGAAGATTACCATGCCTCTGCATTATTTCGCACTTTCTGCCGAGGAGGTGGCCAAGGGTAATTTCTCCTCACCACTGCCGGATGTGCAGAGCAGTGATGAGGTTAGGATGCTCCACGACTCCTTTGAGAATATGCAGATGTCACTCTCCATCTTTGTCGATGAGCTGCAGAAGACCACCACCTCGAAGGCGGCGCTGGAACGCGAGCTGAAGATTGCCAGCGGCATCCAGATGGCCATGTTGCCTAAGACCTTCCCGCCTTTCCCGGAGCGCAATGACATCGATATCTATGCTTCCATGACTCCGGCTCGTGAGGTGGGGGGCGACTTCTACGACTATCTCCTGCGCGACGATCGTCTGTTCTTCTGTATCGGCGACGTCAGTGGCAAGGGTATCCCTGCGGCTCTGGTAATGGCTGTCACCCGCAGTCTCTTCCATTCCATTGCTAATGAGGAGATGAATCCAGAACGTATCATCCAGCGTATCAACAGGGCTATATGCGATGGTAATGAGGCTAGCTATTTCGCCACGATGTTCGTGGGAATCCTTGACCTCCGTACGGGACGTCTCGACTATTGCAATGCGGGTCATGAGGCTCCGCTTGTGGCTGGACGTCAGCTCCCCATCAGGCCCAATCTGCCCGTAGGGGCATTGGAAGAGTGGGTCTATGAAGGTCAGCAGGTGCAGTTGCAGTCTGGTGACATGTTGTTCTTGTTTACTGACGGTATCACGGAAGCGAAGAACCACGCGGGCGAACTGCTGGGACGTCGTCATGTGTTGCAGTTAGCCAGTGAACATATCAATGCTACGGCCCAGCAGATGGTAGAGCAGATGGTGGAAGAGGTGCACCGTCATGCGGCTGATGCGGAGCAGAGCGATGATATTACGCTGTTGGTGATTAAGTGGAAGGAGAAAGACGGAAAGAGGAAAGGGTTGACCCTGCGAGCATCGATGGATGAAATCGATCGTCTGAAACCCTATATCGAGGATGTTACCCAACAGGTTGGCATCGATGTCAGGGAGTCGAAGCGCCTGCGGCTGGCTGTGGAGGAGGCCGTCGCCAATGTGATCAACTACGGCGAGGCCACCACCATTACCCTGCAGGCAAGGGTGGAGGATGACCAGTTGGAACTCTCCATCGCCGACGACGGGAAGCCCTTCGACCCCACAGCGGGTTCTTCCACGGATCTGTCGCTGCCCCCAGACCAGCGTCCTCCTGGAGGCATGGGTATCATCCTGCTCGAAAGGATGACGGAGGGACTGAGTTATCAGCGTAGCGACGGGAAGAATGTGCTGACGCTTATGAAGATGATTAAGAAATAAACACTATACATTATTAATATGGAGATAACGGTTAATGAATTGGATGGACGTCTGATGGTAACCATGAATGGTGATCTCGACAATGCTGCCAGCACTCAGGCAGAGCGCGCCCTCGCACCTGTTTTTCAGCGTAAGGATTGCGACGTAGTATTCGACTGCACACAACTGGGCTATATCTCCAGTAGTGGTCTTCGTATCATGCTCAATGTCTATAAGCATGTCCGTGCCAATGGACATACCACCACTCTGAAGGGCTTGACAGAGGATGTGGAGGAGGTCTTCAGCCTGAGCGGATTCCTGCAACTGTTTATCGTGGAGCGATGAAAGAGGCTGATATCAAGAAACTGCAGGAAGAGAATGACTTCCTGAAGAGTGAGGTGGAGCGTCTGCAAGCCGAACTACTGCACATGGTGAGCCGTAACCTCGAACTGTCGGAGCGTCTGGAGTACGATGTTGAGTTGCGTCGTCGTACACAGGTGGCGCGTGAGATCATCGAGGGGTATGCCGAGCGCCAGCGTAATGCTGACCTTCAGGACGATGGCCAGTTGATGGCCCTCATCGAGATGCGTGTGGAGAAGGAGCGTCCTCATCTCAAGCCCGACTTCGGCGCCAAGGACCTCGCAGAGATGCTGGGTGTGAGTATGCACTGACTCACGTGCCTGTTCCGTAACCAGACCATCCATCGTACGCCTGATGCCTATATCGAGAAACTGCGGACGTTGGCGGCCCTGCGCCTGTTGCGCGACAAGCCCAACTATACCATTGCCGTGGTATCCGAGGAGGCTGGCTTCTCGAATGTCCGTACGCTGCAACGGCGTATCCAGGAAGTTCTCGGTATGAGCGCCGTCGAGTATCGCCTCATGCAGACTAAAGACCTTTCAATTTAAAAACTTAGTGTTGGGGCCTGACCCCAGCACTAAGTTTTTAGTTAATTATTTGGAGCGATAGGAATAAAATCGTAAATTTGCACCAGTAAACTTTGGCATGAGGATCATCTATAACAGATATTTCCCGTTTGGTAGTTTCCTGGCTACGAACATCTTCGGACTCATCTTCTGCAGGAGCGACAAGGGGCGGTTGACGGAGGTGGATCAGAACCACGAATACATCCACACCCTGCAGCAGCGCGAGATGTTGTTCGTGGGGTTTATGCTGTGGTACTCGATCGAATGGCTATGGCGTTATATCAGGTGTCGTGACTTCATGAAGGCCTATCGTGACTTGTATTTCGAGCGCGAGGCCTATATGATGGAGAGTGATCTGGACTATCGCCACCATCGCCAGCACTTCGCATGGTGGTATCTGTTTGTTGAAAAGGGAACGCTGCTCCGTGAGATCGGTGAGTTCTTTGGCGACTTGGTGGCGTTTGTCAAGAAGGACTTTCATTGGGGGAAGTATCTCTTCGCCTTCTTGCTGGCCGTTGGGATCATCATCGCACAGGTGAGATTTGGCATCTACGACATTATCATAGCTCCGACTTACGATAGCGGCACCTCGATGCTGCGCCTACCCCTTATATATATCATGGTGTATTTCCTCGTGCTGATCGTGTCGTTGGCGATGCATCATGAACTGTGGCGACTCAGACGCTGGCAGGTGTGGGTGTTCCCAGTGATCCTGCTCACCATCGATGGGGCAGGGCAGGGCTACTATGGCTATATGGCATGGGCCGAGGCGTATGGCACGACGTTCAGGGACAAAGCGTACCTGCAACTGGTGGGGTCGTTTATGTTTCGCTCGGTATTTATCGTATTGAGTCTCTGTGTGTTCCGATGGCTGGTTGAAGGCAAATTTGGCTTATATGGACTCAAACGCTCTGGGAAATATCTGCGCGTGTATGCACTGATCTATGTGCTGCTGTTGCCGATGTTCCTGATGGTGTCGTTCACTCCCCAGTTCCTTGAGTATTACCCGAAGATGCACATTACCTGGTATGAGGGTGCCATGGGCTGGGAGCGCTGGCAACTGATAGGACTCTTCGAGGCGTTTTATGCCAACGACTTCATCGGTGTGGAGGGGATGTTCCGTGGGGCCTTAGTCATCGGTTTGGCCCGGTGGTTAGGCTGTCGTGCCGTATTGCCGATGGCGCTGACGTATATGTGCATCCATCTGGGGAAGCCCGACCTCGAACTCGTATCTTCTGTCATCGGAGGCTATATCCTCGGCATCCTCGCCTGGCGCACACGCCATCTCTGGGGCGGCATCATCATCCACCTCGGCATCGCCATGTTCTTTGAAGTCATAGGCATCGCGAGATTGCTGTTATAAATAAAGAGCATCCATTTCGGATGCTCTTTATTTATTATTTGAGGACCTTTTTACCGTTGACGATGTAAAGGCCTCGGGGGAGATCGTCGAGCGAAGTGGCTGAGAGGCGCATGCCGTGGAAGTTGTAGATACCCTTCGAGGTATCGAGCTTCTTGTCAGCCTGAACACTGTTGATGCCACTGGGATCACCGCCATTCAGTCCGCGCACGAAACCAGCATAGACATGTTTGCGATAGAAGTCCTTATCCCAGATACCAACAGGCTCACCACCGCGCCATCCGCTGCTGGCAGGCGCATCATTGGTGCACCACTGGCAGATACCCCACTGTTGCTCAGGGGGAATGATCTCGAAGAACTTCCTAAAGATGAACTCGTAGAAGTTAGCCATCTTCTGGTGCTCTTCTTCGGTTACCTCGTTGGTCTTGATGGAACCTGCCCATTTGTTTGAACCGCGCACATAACCCATGTCCATCTCACTGATGCGACAGAATTTCCCGCTTTCGGCGATAATCTTAAACATCTTGACGATGTGGTCTTCGTTGCTCTTCTGAAGATTGGCATCTTCATAGCAGCTGATGTGCATCTGCGTGCCGATACCGTCGATCTTCGTCACACCATCGGCTTCCCACTTCTTAATCCAGTTGACAAGACTCTTCACCTTCTTATTATCGTCCCAGTCTGACTCCAGGTTGTAGTCGTTGATGAAGAGTTTGATGTCCTCTGGACCATACTTACGGGCCAGGCGGCATGCCTGACGCACGTAGTCGAGGTCGCCCAGGTAGTCCTGCCAGAAGAAGACGTCGCCACCGACATCCCAGGTCGCATTGGGATCATTGGGATCATAGTCCTCGGAGTGCTGCAAATTATAGTTGCCTTGTTCATCCACATCTTTACCATCCTTACCGCCACCGCCTAAAGCCTCGTTGACGAGATCCCACGCCTTCACCTTACCATCGCAGGCCTCCATCATGTTCTTGATCCAGAGCTCCATGGCATCGACAAGGACATCGTACTTCTCTTCAGCGGTCAGGGGGATGGTCTTCTCGGAGGTATAGCTCTCGAACTTGATTTCCTTGACATAGATGTCGCCTACGAAGTCACCGCACTGGAGCATGAAGAAACTGCTCTCCACGGCTGCCGTATAACTGATCTCTACCTCCTGCCACTCTGTCGTGAAGGGGATATCAGGGTATTCGCCATTGCCCCAGTCGCCGAGTTTGCTGTGGAGATTACCTGCCTCTGTACCTTTCACGGTCATCGTCATCTTATAGGTCTGGCCTACCTTGGTGGGGATATCGGTCATCGCCAGGAACTGCACATCCCAGGAGTGCTCGTTGATCTGGGTACAATGGATGTCGAGACCGTTTTCGGCATCGAAACTGAGCTTATAGCCGTATTCGTCCTCGTCGGATTTCCAACCGATGCTCTTGTCCTTGCGGAAGTCCTTGCTGGCAATCACTCCCCAAGTCTCTCCTGCAGAAGGATCAGGTTTATCGGCCAGGAGTTTCTTCAGCCAACCGATAGGCTGCTGCGAGTGCCAGGCGAGGGTGTGACCATAGACGTTGAGTCCGGCTTCGGTAGCTGCATTCACGTATTTCTTCACGGTTTCGAAGTTCATGTTACCATTGCCATCCACACAACTGGCCATCTTCATGGCGTTGCCGGCAACCGTCTCGGTGAAGTTATTGTTGATCTGGTTTTTAACCAGCGACTTGCTGAGATAGTCGTTGACGGTGGTACCGGCACCGAGTTTGAAGTTGGGGTATTTGGCGTAGTCGATATACTCCTTGAGTCCCTTGTACTCATCGAGGTAGCGGTAGTTATCGTCGTTGGGCTTGCCCAACTCGTATTTCTCCTGTGCTATAGCCAAGGTAGAGAGACCCGCAGCAAACATTATTAAAAAAAATTTCTTCATATACGTATAGTAATTTAGTAAATAAACGGAAAAGGGAGCACCCGATAAGGATGCTCTCTTTTCTATAGAATAGAGTAGGGAATTACTCGTTGCTCCAATCCTCGGCAGCCTTACGGATGTAAGACTTGTAGCGGATCTGGGCCATCTTCTGGGCCTCGGCGAAGAGCTCTTCAGCCTCGTTAGGATAAGCCTTCTTAACTGACAGGTAGCGAACCTCGCCGAGCAGGAAGTCGTGGAAGTTCTCCCAGTTAGGCTCCTTAGAGTCGAGAGAGAATGGGTTCTTGCCTTCATCAGCCAGAGCGGGGTTGTAGCGCCACAGGTGCCAGTAACCGCACTCAACAGCCTTCTTCTCTTCAGCCTGGCTCTTACCCATACCGCCCTTGGCCTTCAGACCGT
>JAGCPV010000068.1 GCA_017965475.1 Prevotella sp. | reverse complement strand
TCTATTATTATCCGAAGGAGATAGAGTGCAAGGCGAAGTGGGATGTCACGGAATCATGGAGCCTGACGGCCAAGCCCCGTTTTGAGCAGAAGCCGAAGGAAATTACGAAACAGAAGCCCGACAAAGCCAAGCAACTCAAGAACCGCAACGCTGAACGCGCCAAGCAACTTGGTATTGAGTATTTAAAAACAAAAGGTATTAATTTAGGAAAATGAAAAAGAATATGAAACGTTTATTGTTTATACTTATCACTTCTCACTTATCTCTTATCACTTCTATGGCGCAATGTGGCATAGACAATACCGCCTTCAAGAGTGGCGAGGAACTCGACTATGACCTCTACTTCAACTGGCAGTTTATCTGGGTGAAGGTGGGTTCGGCTTCGATGGATACGAAGATGTCGAAATTTGAGGGCAAGGATGCTTGGAAGTCATACCTCGTCACACGAGGCAACAATAAACTTGATAAGTACTTTATGATGCGTGACACGCTGCTCTCCTACTGTAATACAGACCTCTCGCCTCTTTATTTCCGTAAGGGAGCCCGTGAAGGTAGCCGCTACTACGTTGATGAGATATGGTATTCCTATCCCAATGGCAACTGTCAGTTAAAGAAGCACCGTATCGATGCTGATGGAGAACAGCATTGGAAGACCAGTACCTATAAGAGTTGTATCTATGATATGATGTCCATTTTCCTCCGTGCCCGCAACTTCGATGCTACGAATATGAAGAAGCGTCAGACCATCCCGATGCCCATCAGTGATGCACGCAATCTGGCTAATTCATGGTTGGAATATCGTGGCAAGGAGAATTTCAAGATGAACGGCACGAAGGAGAAGTTCCGTTGTCTGGTCTTCTCGTTCTATGAGCGGGAGGACGGCAAGAGCCACGAACTGATCCGCTTTTATATCACGGATGACCAGAATCACATCCCTGTACGTCTTGACATGTTCCTCAGTTTCGGCTCTGCCAAGGCCTTCCTCAGAAGTTACAAAGGCGTCCGCAGTCCCATGACCTCGAAGATCAATTAACATGCACATCGCCATAGCAGGAAATATCGGTAGCGGGAAATCAACCCTGACACAGTTGCTTGCCAAGCACTATGGCTGGGAGGCTCGTTATGAGGCTGTGGAGCATAATCCCTATCTCGAGGACTACTATCACGACATCCACCGTTGGTCGTTCAACCTGGAGGTCTATTTCCTGAAAGAGCGGTTCCGCGACCTGATAGCCATTGCTGAGGCTGACCATGACATCATCCAGGATCGCACCATCTATGAGGGTGTCTATGTGTTTATGACCAACAACTATGAAATGGGTAATCTCTCTGAGCGCGATTATCATACCTATATGGAACTCTTTGAACAGATGATGGAACTGGTAAGGACGCCAGACCTGATGATCTATTTGCAGGCTTCTGTGCCTCATCTCGTCGGCAACATCCAGAAGCGCGGACGCAGTTATGAACAGACCATCCAACTGGAGTATCTGCAGAATCTCAATCGTCGTTACAACGACTTTATCTTCCAACAGTATCATGGACGGGTGATGGTGGTCGATAAGGACTCTCTTGATTTTAAGAATAATCCGAAGGACTTTGCATCCATCGTCGATCGTATCGATGCCACTCTCTTCGGCCTCTTCCCAGAAGAACTAAATCATAAATCGTAAATATTACAATATGCATATCGCAGTAGCAGGAAACATCGGCAGCGGCAAGACAACGCTGACTCGTCTTTTGGCCCACCGTTATGGTTGGACACCACGCTTCGAACCCGTTGACAACAATCCCTATCTGGCTGACTTTTACGCCGACATGCCCCGTTGGTCGTTCAATCTCCAGATATACTTCCTCAACAAGCGTTTCAAGGAAGTGGTAGAGATTTCCAAGTCGGAGGATACTATCATCCAGGACCGTACCATCTTCGAGGATGCCTGTATCTTTGCCCCCAACCTTCACGGACAGGGCATGATGAGCGACCGCGATTTCAACAACTATACCGACCTCTTCCAACTGATGATGTCACTGGTTCGTATGCCTGACCTGATGATCTATATTCGTGCCAGCATCCCTACATTAGTAGAACAAATACAGAAGCGGGGACGCGACTATGAGCAGACCATGCGTCTTGACTATCTGCAAGGTCTGGAGAAGCGCTACGAGGATTGGATATCCACCTATAAGGGTCAGTTGATCATTGTCGATGGCGACACCTGTAAGTTTGGCGATAATCCTGACCACCTGAAGCAGGTGACGGACATGATTGACGCCAAACTCTACGGTCTCTTCCCGATGGAGTAGTTTATAGTTCCTCTTCGAAAGGATCAGCGGTGACGCAACGGAGGTTCTTCTCCAACTGGGCGGTGCTGCTGGCACCTACGAGTACTGAAGTGACACCCTTTTGATGAAGAATCCAGGCGAGAGCCATCTCTGCGAGTGTCTCACCACGACTTTCTGCCACCTTATTATAATTCTTCAGTTTCTCTAAGAGTTGCGGTGTCAGCATCTCTTTCTTTAGAAATACCTCCTTTGCCATTCTGCTGTCTGCAGGGATGCCGTTGAGGTAGCGGTCTGTCAAAAGACCTTGTGCCAAGGGTGAGAAGGCGATGAAGCCCACCCCCTTTTCTGCGCAGAAATCGAGGATGCCCTCGTCCTGTGGTTTACGGTCGAGCATATTGAGTCGTCCTTGATAGATAAGGAGTGGCACGTCGCGTTCTTTCAGATAGTCATAGCCGAATTTCAATGGCTCAAGGGGCCAGTTGGAGATGCCCACATAAAGAGCCTTTCCCTGTCGGACAATATCAACAAGCGCCTGCAATGTCTCTTCCAGCGGTGTGTTGGGATCGTAGCGATGGCTGTAGAAGAGATCCACATAGTCTATCCGCATCCGCTTCAGACTCTGATCGAGACTTGCCATCAGATATTTCCTGCTACCCCAGTCGCCGTAAGGTCCAGGCCACATATCATAGCCGGCCTTCGAGGAGATGAAGAGTTCGTCGCGATAGGGACGGAAGTCCTCGTCCATAAGTCGCCCCAGTGTCTCTTCGGCGGAGCCATAGATAGGACCGTAGTTGTTGGCTAAATCAAAATGGGTGATGCCATGATCAAAGGCAAAATGCGTTATCTCACGGCTACGCTCGTAAGGATCGACACTTCCGAAGTTATGCCAGAAACCGAGGCTCACCTTAGGCAGCAATACACCCGAGCGCCCACAACGCTCATATTCCATTCCATTGTCGTAGCGGCTTTTGTCCGCGAGATACTGTTCTTTCATTTTCCGTTTGTTTGAGTGTTATCGCTGCAAAGATACAAAAAGTTTATAGTTTATAGTTTATAGTTTTTTTGTATTTTTGCAGGCAAAAATAAAGCAACAATGACAACTCAGGAAAAAATGCAGTCCTTCACCGATGCAGGGAAGTACGAACAAGATCAGTATATCGACTTCGAGCCCGAAGGACATATCTATACTTATAAAGGCCAGACACGGCTCCTGCCTGTCAGTTCGCTGATTGCCTATTTCTTCGAACAATTCGATGCACAGGCAGCAGCCAGACGGCGATGGGAGCGCTATGGCATTCCCATCGAAGAGTCATTGACAGCATGGGAAAGGATTGGCAAGATGGCCAGTGAGGTAGGGACGTTTGTACACGAACAGACGGAGAACTATTTCCGCGACGGGACATTTAATATCGGCTATGACTTTGAGTATGATGGTACCGTTGAACATGTCAGCGTGGAAATAGAGAAACAGCACTTTCTCCATTTCGTGGAGGACTACCAGATACGTCCCTATCGTCAGGAGTGGCCTGTCTTCGACAAGGACCTGAATATCGCAGGCACCATCGATATGATTTGTCAGGAGTCCGACGGGGAATTTACCATCTACGATTGGAAGCGTAGCGGTAAGGTGGTGAACCCTCAAGGTCAGCCCATTGTGGAGGCTTTTGGTGGCAGGACAGGTATTCATGGCATCACACTGCCTGATACTTCATTCTATCATTATTGTCTCCAGCAAAACCTCTATCGTTATATGCTTGAGACCAATTATGGCATCCGTATCAAAGCCATGAACCTTGTGGTGCTCTGTCCTGACTATCCTACCTATTACGTTGCTTCCGTCCCCAAGATGGACGATGTCATCCAACAGATTATTTCCGTCTGTCATTGTCACGACTTGGGGCATCGTTTGTGTTTCCAGAATGACAAAAAGGAATAAAAAATCGGCATTGCGCAGGCAATGCCGATTTCTTTTATTTCATCACCTTTTTACCATTGATGATATAGATGCCTCGTGGCAGGCCGTCGAGCGATGTTGCCTGTGACTTTACTTTCAGTCCATTGAGGTTAAATACATCGAAGGTCTCACCTTCTGCCATCTCTGTGCCTTTAATACCCGTAGCGGTACCTATCACCACGATGTTCTTAAAGTCCTTCCATCCAGGTGCAGCCTTGTAGGCATCCACACTGCCCTCAGGCACATACAAGATACAGGTCTCCATATCCACACCCTCAAACACAGAACTGCTACTCTCTGTCCTTGTCAGACCTCTGGCACTGATAACTGCAATGTTGATGGGTACAATGATATTGATGGTGATCTCCTGCAGGTTTTTACAGCCAGCAAAGGCTTTTGCACCAATAGAGGTGATACTTGCTGGTATCTTCACCTCCGTCAAACTTGTATTGTTCTGGAAGGCACCTTCACTAATCTCCGTCACCTTATACTCCACACCATTATGTGTCACAGCCTCTGGGATTGAAACGCTACCAGAAGCATCCTTATCATCAGAGATTGCTACCGTTGGTGTACCAGAGTGATCCATCTCCTTCACGACGAAAGTGATATTAACTTCCTTTGATGCCGATTCATCCAAATTCACATCAAATATGGTGCCCTTAGGTTCCGGCATAGGTGTTGGTGGCGTGATAGCCTCAACAGTCAAAGTGCCAGCGACATAACTGATTTCGTAATTGGCAGCAGAAGCACCAGATACTACAATGTCATAGGTTCCAGCCTCACTGGATTCTGTTGCAGCACAAGTAATAGTTGGTTTTGTTGTTAGTACAGCATCCGTTTCATTGTTCTTAAAGCCCTCATAGGTTACACCAAACTCTGGATTTGCTTCACCTTGTTTCCTGGTATAGTTCTTAGCCGTAATCTTCAAAGGAGCTTTAGCTATTGTCACTTTAAACGATGTTGCAGCTACATCATTATGGTTGTCATCACCTTCCACCCGATAATACACCGTATATTCGTTGGCATCTGTTCCCTGTGGAATCGTTGTCCCATAATTCGTGCCATCCAGTGAATACTGCAAGGTGCCAGTTGTGGTGCTACCAGCGGTAATCAGATCCTGGGCATCACCAGTATAGACCAGTCCCGTATTTCCCGTTGGAGGCGTCAGACTGCCATCAGCAGCAGAGATT
>JAGCPV010000067.1 GCA_017965475.1 Prevotella sp. | reverse complement strand
GGACAAAGTAGATTGGGACGGCACATACCGGTTATGGCCAGAGAAGACAGAGGAGACCCTCAAGAAGCATAGCGGTTCGAATGCAGATATCAATATGCTGCTCATCCAGTCGCTGCAGGAGGTTGGACTTACGGCAGCCCCTGTGGTACTCAGAACACGTGACGAGGGACTGTTGCCCCACAACTTCCCCTCGATCACGAAACTGTCGTCGTTTGTCGTTGCCATCATACCGAAGGTCGGCAGCACCTTCTCCTATCTGGATGCCTCGTCGAAGAACGGTTACCTGAACATACTGACAGAGCCGCTGCTCGTGGAGAAAGCCCGTCTGGTACAGAAAGGAAAGAAGAGCCAGTGGGTGAACCTGCAGAAGATCACCAAGTCGCAGAAGAGCACGGTCATCGACGCTGTACTCTCCGCTGACGGTAAACTGACAGGAAGACAGGCCACCCGCTACGAAGGACTGGCCGCGATGAAATACCGTCAGGAGAAAGGCATCAACGCCTTTGCTCCCGATGCCACCGAGGAGCAGGAAATTGAGATCCAGGGCGAAGTAAAGGACGGACAGATCAGCTTCTGTCCCTACCCCCGGAAAGTAGAGAATCCCTTCAAGGCTGAGAGCCGTAAGATGCCCGTGGAGTTCGGTTGTCTGGGTACAGAAAAAGTAGTAATGAACATATCCCTGCCAGAAGGAAAGGCTCTCGTCGGAGAACCCAGGAATACGATCGTCACCACACCGGATAAGGGTCTGGAAGGCCGTATCTTCACTACGCCCAGTGAGGGGAAGGTCCAGATGACGAGCCAGTTCAGCATCAATAAGATCTCACACTCAGAGAAGAGCTACGCCGACCTGAGGCAAATCTTCGACATGCTCGCTACACTTACCACCGAGAATATCATTGTAAAATAGGAAACAATCATAGTAAACATATTGATAAACCGACATAAACATGGATAAGAAATTTAGACAAGGCACGCTCTGCGTACAGGCAGGCTATAAGGCCAAGAACGGAGAACCGATAGAGTTGCCCATCATCCAGAGTACGACGTTCAAGTACGACGACTCTGACGAGATGGCCAAGTTATTCGACTTAGAGAAGGAGGGCTACTTCTACACCCGCCTACAGAACCCGACGAACGACGCGGTGGCCGCGAAGATCGCCACACTGGAAGGCGGTGTGGGCGCCGTGCTCACCTCCTCCGGACAGGCCGCCAACTTCTACGCCATCTTCAACATCTGCCAGGCCGGCGATCATTTTATCACCTCGAACGAAATCTATGGCGGCACCTATAACCTCTTCGGCGTGACGCTGAAGAAACTGGGTATCGACTGTACGTTCATCTCACAGGATGCCTCCGACGAAGAGATCCAGGCTGCTTTCCGTCCGAACACGAAGGCGATGTTCGGCGAAACCATCTCGAACCCCGGCTGTGCCGTGTTCGACATCGAGCGCTTCGCCAAAATCGCCCATAAGAACGGGGTGCCCCTAATCGTGGATAACACCTTCGCCACACCCGTGAACTGTCGTCCGTTTGAGTGGGGTGCAGACATCGTCACCCACTCCACAACGAAGTATATGGACGGTCTGGCCACGCAGGTAGGTGGTGTCGTCGTCGATAGCGGCAACTTCGACTGGCTAGCCCATGCCGAGAAGTTCCCTGGTCTCTGCACGCCCGATGACTCCTATCATGGTCTGACGTATGTAAAAGCCTTCGGTAAGATGGGCTTCACCACGAAACTCGTCGCCCAGCTGATGCGTGACCTCGGCAGCATCCCCGCCCCGCAGAATTCGTTCCTGCTACACCTCGGTCTGCAGACGCTGCATCTGCGCATGGCTCAACACTGCAAGAACGCCCAGAAGGTAGCAGAGTTCCTGCACGACAACGAAAAAGTGGCGTGGGTGCACTACTGCGGACTGCCTGACGACAAGGCCTATGCCCTCGGACAGAAGTATCTGCCCAATGGGTCGTGCGGCGTCATCGCATTTGGATTAAAAGGTACGCGCGAGACAGCCATCAAGTGGATGGATTCGCTGGAGATGATCAACATCGTGACCCACGTGGCTGATGCCCGCACCTGCGTGCTGCATCCTGCTTCGCATACGCACCGTCAGCTCTCCGACGAACAGCTCCGCGAGGCCGGCGTCGCCCCCGACCTCATCCGCCTCTCCGTAGGCATCGAGGACGTGGAGGACATCCTCACCGACATCCAGCAGGCCCTCGCCAAGATCTGACGATCTGATCAGAATCGGGTGACAACAATAAAGGCTTGCGACATTGCAAGCCTTTATTGTTGTGGGCGCTGACGGATTCGAACCGCCGACCCTCTGCTTGTAAGGCAGATGCTCTAAACCAGCTGAGCTAAGCGCCCTTTTTCTTAAGCGGGTGCAAAGGTACAACTAATAATTGATAATCTACAAACGATCATTGACAATTTGCTTTTAGTTGACGTTTTTTAACTTCTCAACCTAAAAGATGCTCAATATCCGTCTGAGGCATGATACAAAGGATAGCCTTTCCATCAGGGGTGTAGTTCACATTGGAGCAACTGAAGAGGTCGTTGATCAGACTCTCCATCTCGTCATTGGTAAGAACCTGTCCGTAGGGGATTGCCGCACTACGAGCCAGTCCCAAAGCCAACCGTGAATGCAGGTCGGACAATTGGACATCCGAGGCCGCATCACTCACCAACTGACGAAGCAGACTGACAGGATCCAGACCGTCAAGACCTGCAGGCATACCGTTAATGGCAAAACTATGACCACCCAGACTACTCACTTCGAAACCAATCCCTGACAATTCCGGTAGTATCTTCTCCAATACAACTGCCTCGGAAGGTACAAACTGTACGGCCTCGGGAAAGAGAAGACGTTGGGTACTGGCTGTATGCTGACGGAACTGTTCCATATACCGTTCATAACGCACACGGACATCAGCCCTATACTGATCGATGATCATCAGTCCCGACTTGACGGCCGTCATCAGATAACGGCCCTTATACTGATAATGAGAAGGCGACTTCTCGATAAGAGGAGCCTGAGAAGCGACATCCTCAGAGGGGATGTCAGAGGTATCGAAGAAACTACCGGAGTCATCTGCCTGACTGACATGAGGAGCCGCAGCCTCATAGAGTTTCGTCCAGCCCTCTGGAGCCGAGGTTTTTTTGAAGGGGTTATAGTCGGTGTTATAGCTGGGCTGAGGAGGAGCAACCTGACGGGTGGGATCAAAGATAGGAATATCAGGACTTCCTTGCACATCGAAGTCGATGGCAGGCACCTCACAGAACTTCCCCAAGGCATCACGAACGGATGCCAGAAGAATCTGCCAGATTGCCTGTTCGTTCTGGAATTTAATCTCTGTCTTCGTGGGATGGATATTCACATCAATCTCCCCAGGCTCCACCTCGAAATACAGGAAATAAGGCACCTGCATTCCCTCGGGGATAAGACGGTCGTAGGCACTCTGCACAGCCTTGTGGAAATAGGGATGGCGCATGTAACGGCCATTGACGAAGAAATAGTCATGACCACCTTTCTTCCGCGCCCCCTCTGGTTTGCCAACAAAGCCAGTTATGCTACACAAGGCCGTATGTACCTCAACAGGCAAGAGATCCTGACTGTACTGTTTACCAAAAACATCGGTAATACGCTGACGCAGGGAACCTTGTTTGAGGTTAAGCAGTTCAGCCCCATTATGATGCAGGGTGAAATGGATATCAGGATAGACAAGGACGATACGTTCGAAGGCCGAAAGGATATTGCTGAGTTCCGTTGCATTCGATTTCAGGAACTTCCTACGGGCAGGCACATTGAAGAAGAGGTTCTCCACCTTGAAGTTGCTTCCCACTGGACAAGATGTCGGTTCCTGTAATGTCACCTTGGAACCCGCGATCATCAGGTGCGTACCTATCTCATCCTCCTCACGGCGTGTAAGAAGATCCACCTGAGCCACAGCAGCGATAGAGGCCAACGCCTCACCACGGAAGCCCATGGTATGGAGAGCAAAGAGATCATCGGCTTTCAGGATCTTGGAAGTGGCATGACGCTCAAACGACAGACGGGCATCGGTATCAGACATTCCCTTACCATCGTCGATCACCTGAATGGAGGTTCTTCCAGCATCTACTACCAGCACATGGATCGTCATGGCCCCCGCATCGACAGCATTCTCCACCAGTTCCTTGATAACGGATGCCGGACGCTGGATCACCTCACCAGCGGCAATCTGGTTGGCTACACTATCTGGAAGGAGATGGATCACGTCTGTCATTTCTTTCCTCTCCAGTTAAAGATGTCATCACGGTTGAGCGGACGGATATAATCGTACCACATAAAACCCCGGAGACGTTTGCGGTCATCGGGAATCTGGTTAAGCGGATACATCGTACCACTGGTCTTCGGTGTCCATACGCTTTCCAACTTACGATCCTTCAGAAACATACGAAGTTCTGAGGTCTCCTGATAATTATAGATGATCGGAACACTGTCGCCCTCCTCAAAATAGTAGCCAATGAGCACGTTACCCTTCGCCTGCGCCTCGTGGATCTTGCCATCGATAAAGAAGGCAAACATCTCCTTCGATGACACCTGATTATAACAGGCTGTATCGCTACGTAACTGCTGAATAGAGAAACAGTTGTCGATGACATGGGCATGATCGATAAGGGAGTCACGCAAGAACACCTGCACCATATCGCCCACCAACTGCTGGTTGTTGTTCCAGAGAATGGGATCATGGTATAAGGTCATACAGGAGTCGAGAGAGTTATACACCAGTGAGTCACATACCGCCTGTACGTCTGTACGATAAGCCCGCACATGATGGAAGGCATGGATCTTACGATAGACAGAATCAGTCTCGATATTGAAAGTGACAACCTTAAACGTATCTGCATGCATATACAAGGAGTCACCCTGGGAATAGTCAATAGCCACAGCACTATCGGTGCATAAGGCATAGCCCGTATTCTCCCAATACTCACCATAGTTACCAGTGAGTTTGTTCTTATTCACCGAATCCACATAGACAACATGGCGGAAAGCCTGACTGAAGCCCTGCTGACTATCGTAATAGACACTATCGCCCACCATCATCTTTCCATTATTGGAGAGTACAGAGCGGTTCATCAGACGGGCACGCTCAAGTTTCGTATCGTAATAGCCCTGTTCGGAGTAGATGTGACTATCGCCTGATGTGATATTGGAAGGACCGACGATATGAGCGATAGAGGTACGGGTATCGTAGTAGAGGGTGTCGGTGGTGAGGTAGAAGCTCGGACTCTGCATCTTCACATCGTAGTTGAAGACTGACATCTTGGTCTGTGTGTTATATTCTCCCCAGTCGGAGGTGAGCGTTGTATTACCGTCGATCATCTTGCCGCCTTCGAAGAAATAGGCATTGTCGTAAAGACGGTCAAAGTCAAGACTGTCGGTATAGAGGGTTGTCTTCTTGTGCTTCAGTACCACATTATAACGGGCACGAGCCATCTGCTCGTTGCCATCATAGTAGGCATAGTCACTGACGAGCGATAAGGTATCACCCTGATACATCTTGACATGTCCGAAAGCCTCAAAGGAGTTACTGGCCTCATAGAAATAAGCGCTGTCACAGAAGAGCTTCGCGCCCTGATGGGTGAAATGGACTTTACCGTTTAGGATCGTCGCATCGGGATTGATCTTCTCGTCGAAGTGGAGTATGTCGGCATGAACCAGATAGATACGGGTATCCTTCACCTGCGACTTACGGGCAGGACGCTTACTCTTGCCCTTCTGTGCCCCTGCGGAGCCCAAACCGGCCACCAGAGCCACCGCCAACAGAAAATAGAATGCCCTCTTCAGCATACGGCCTCGTTCCTCCTACTTACTTGAACCAGCCTTCGTATTCAAAATTACAATCCTTATAATCGTCATTCAGGTGGGTATAGACATTCTTGATTTTATCAACAACCCACTGATGGATGCGTTCGTTCTGCCGTTTCTGAAGCACCACATCCTTCAGCACCTGAAAGTCCTCCGTCACCGTTGCCTTATGACCGTCAATACGGTTCTTCAGTTTGGCAATGACACAAACGGTCTTACCACGCTGGTTGATCATCTGGAAGGCACGGGAGATCTCACCGACCTGCAGTGTATCAACGGCTTTGGCAACCTCTGGAGGCAGATCTTGCATACGGAACTTCGACGAAGTGTATCCTGTCTGTGCCATACTGGTGGACATCAGTCCTTTGCTATAACGCGTATCCTTGTCATCGGAGAGCATCGGGGCCGCATCCTCGAAGGTGAACTTCCCTGCACGGATATCGTCAGCGATGGAGTCAAGACGGGCAATCGCCTTGTCGATCTCCTCGTCAGAGACCACAGGTTTACGAAGAATATGGCGTACATTGACCTTGTCACCACGTTTCTCTATCAACTGGATGATATGGAAGCCAAACTCCGACTCCACAATCTTTGAGACCTTCTTCGGATCCGTCAGGTTGAAAGCCACTGCAGCAAAGGCGGGATCAAGGGTACCACGTCCCGTCAGACCCAGTTCTCCACCACGCCGAGCCGTTCCAGGATCCTCGGAATAGAGACGGGCCAGTGTTTGGAAGGATGCATCACCCTTATTCACACGATCCGTATAGTCACGCAACTCATCTTTCACGCGGTTGAGTTCTTCAGGTGTAATGAGCGGTGTCTGCTGGATAATCTGCACTTCAACCTCTGTGGGAACAAAGGGAATGCTGTCCTGCGACATATCTTTGAAATAACGACGCACCTCCGCAGGGGTTACAGAGATATCCTCCACCAATTTCCGTTTCATCTGTTGAACCATCTGACGATCTTTCATCTCCTCACGCAGATCACTACGGATCTGCGACAGACTCTGGTGCTTATATTCCTCCAGTCGCTCACGGGAGCCATCGACCATCTCCAGCCAGTAGTTGATCTGTTGTTCCACCTCCTGAGCCACATCGGCATCAGTCACCTCGATACTGTCGATGATGGCCTGATGCTTGAACAGTTTCTGGACGGCAATCTGCTCAGGGATCGTACAGTCAGGATCCCCACTCCACTTGACACCTTCCATGGCAGCCTGCATACGCATCACCTCCACATCAGACTTCAAGATAGCCTCATCTCCAACCACCCAGATCACCTCGTCGATAACTGTTCCTATAGATACTGAGTCGGAATCAGAAGAACCAGCAGAACTAGAATGACTAAAAAGGCAAGAAGGACTAGAAGCAGCAACTCCAATAAGAGGAACTGCCATAACCATAATAGGAATTATTTTCTTTAGGACTCTCATTAGTGTTGGTTGACAGTTTTCAAAACATCTTCATTTATCTTGACCGGATAGCGACGGCGCAGGGAGGCGATCCATTCCTGCTCCAGCATCTCCTGATAATCGGCAATCACCTGAGCACGGACATCCGTATAATCCTCTGGATATTTCTTCAACTTCTTACCATAGACCGCATCGATGGGATATTCTTCTCTAGGATAAGTCTCACTAGCCTGACTAGATGGACTAATCTTAAAGACCATCCGATCGATCGTAGGATTGTCACCTTGCTTGAATATGCCTTTCTCCACACGGATCCGAATAACGGAATCCGGATTGAAGGTCGTTCGCAGGGCTTCCGTCCACTGGTCAAACGGCAAACGCTTCACACAGTTCTTGACAGCCTTCACGTCAGCCTTGTTTTTCACATGATAGGCAATTCCCTTATAACGGGGCTCGTTCCAGGCATAGTCTTTCTTATGTGCATCGAACCAAGCACGCTGTCCAGCCTCATCCTTCGCAGCCCGATCCCACACCTCGCGGTTGCTGATCTCGTAGAGCAACAGTCCATCGTGGTACTCCTGAATCAGATACTTCATCTCAGGATCGACAGCAGCCAGAGAGTCGGCACGTCTCTCCATCGCCTCTCCCATAGTAAGAGTGTTATTAGATGCAGCAACCTGATCTCTCAGTTTCCGATCAGCAATAGTCTCACGGACTCTCTGCTGTTCGAAAGAACGGAGAATCTGATCCTTTACTTCTTCAAAAGGCTCCAACTGTTTCCTTGCCTTCATCAGAACAATATGATAGCCGTCAGGAGCCAAGAACGGACGACTGTATTCACCCGGCTGCAATGAATAGGCAACTTCCTCAAACTCGGGATAGCCTTGATTTGGCTGCATCCATCCCATCAGACCACCACGCTCTGCCGAACGCGGATTCTGAGAGATTTTCTTCGCTAACTCTGCGAAGTCTGCTCCGTTGCGAATGGCGTTATATGCAGAGTCTGCACGCTGTTTGACACGTTCTTGTTCCTGTGGTGAAGCCTTTGAGGAAAGGAAAAAGAAAATCTCGGCAGGCTGAATCAGTCCCCGGGGACCTATACTCTCCTTGGCACGATCATACGTCCTTTTGGCCGCTGCCAGCATTTCGGCATCGGTCACCAGTGTAGGAAGCACCTGCTGATTACGATAAATCTCGAACTCCTGCTTAAAAGAAGACAGCGTATCCAACCGCTCGTCGAGGGCAGCCTGCACTTTCAACTTATAATTCGCATACAGTTCGGCATACTCCGCAACGGTTTTCTTATCAACCACACCATCTGTGTTATTCTTATTATAGGAATACTCAAACTCAGAACGGGTTACTGGCACACCATTGACGGTCATCACCACCGGATCATTTTGAGCAAAAGCCGCTGTAAAGACCAGTCCCAGGATAGAAATCAAAACAAAGCGTCTCATCAGTCGTTGGGTCTTGAATAGTTAGGAGCCTCACTGGTAATCGTAATATCGTGCGGATGGCTCTCGTTAACACCGGCATTAGTGATACGGGTGAACTTAGCCTCATGCAACTTCTCAATCGTAGCTGCGCCACAGTAGCCCATACCAGAACGCAGACCGCCTACCATCTGATAAATCACCTCCTGCACTGTTCCCTTGTAAGGCACACGTCCTGCGATACCCTCTGGTACCAGTTTCTTAGCCTCCTGGGTATCACCTTGGAAGTAGCGGTCCTTCGAACCATGTTTCTGTTCCATCGCCTCCAAAGAGCCCATACCACGATAACTCTTGAACTTACGGCCATTATAAATAATTGTGTCACCAGGACTCTCCTCCGTACCAGCCACGAGTGAGCCGATCATCACACAACTGCCACCGGCAGCCAATGCCTTCACGATATCACCCGAGTAGCGCAGACCACCGTCAGCAATCAAGGGAACACCTGTTCCCTTCAGGGCGCTATAGACATCATAGACAGCACTCAACTGGGGCACACCGACACCAGCCACCACACGGGTGGTGCAGATAGAACCCGGGCCAATACCCACCTTGACGGCATCAGCCCCATTCTTGACGAGCATCTGGGCTGCCTCACCCGTTGCCACGTTACCAACGACGATGTCGATATTGGGGAACGACTTCTTCGCCTCCACCAGTTTCTCAATAACAGACTTCGAATGACCGTGGGCCGTATCGATGACGATGGCATCGGCTCCTGCATCGACCAGTGCTTGCATACGGTCAAGAGTATCTACGGTCACACCGACACCGGCTGCCACACGGAGACGTCCTTTCTCATCCTTACAGGCCATGGGCTTATCCTTGGCCTTAGTGATATCCTTATAGGTGATCAGACCTACCAAACGGTTATCCTTATCTACCACAGGCAGTTTCTCAATCTTATTCTGCTGCAAGATTTCTGCAGCAGCCATCAGGTCTGTCTGCTGGTGTGTCGTCACCAAGTTATCCTTCGACATAATCTCCTCCACAGGACGATCCAGACGACGTTCGAAGCGCAGGTCACGGTTGGTGACAATACCTACGAGATGCTTCTCTCCGTCAACCACAGGAATACCGCCGATATGATATTCTGACATGATGTCAAGCGCCTGTGCCACTGTCGAACCTAAGGGGATTGTCACAGGATCGTAAATCATACCATTCTCAGCACGCTTCACGATGGCCACCTGACGAGCCTGTTCTTCAATGGACATATTCTTATGGATCACGCCGATACCTCCCTCACGGGCGATAGCAATAGCCATCTGCGACTCTGTCACAGTATCCATGGCTGCCGTCACGAAGGGGACATTCAACTGGATGTTCCTGGAGAACAGGGTTTTTAACTCAACAGTCTTGGGGAGTACCTCAGAATAAGCCGGAATTAACAGGACGTCATCAAAAGTAAGGCCGTCCATCACGATTTTGTCTGCAATAAATGAAGCCATAAATATACCTTTCTTTAAATATTGCGTGCAAAGGTACTCATTTTAATCAAGAATTAAGAATTAAGAATTAAGAAAATCCATAGCCGTCTGTCTTTTTTCTTAATTCTTAACTCTTAACTCTTCATTCTTAACAATTAGTTTGCCATTTCTGACAAGAACTTGATACGCACTAAGCGTATCTCGTCTTCGGAGTACTCATCTCCAAGTTCCTTTTGGGCGACGCTCAATCTGTCGGTATCCGACTCGCAGAAATAATCGTAGATCTCATCAACATGATCCTCATCCATCACCTCGTCCAGAAAATAGTCAATGTTTAGTTTAGTACCACTATAGACGATGGCCTCCACCTCATCCAAAAGCTCGTCAAAATCAATGCCTTGTGCAGTGGCGATATCGTCAAGGGCCACCTGACGGTCAATGCTCTGGATGATCTTCACCTTCAGCATCGACTTCTTGGCTACTGTACGCACACGCATGTCAGCCTGTCGTTCAATACCGTTCTCATCACAGTATTTCTTGATCAGATCCACGAACTCCTTGGCATACGGTTGCTTCACCTTACCTTCGCCAACGCCCTGAATATTCTTCAGTTCCTCCAGTGTCACGGGATAGTCGGTAGCCATCTGTTCCAAAGACACATCCTGGAAGATGACGTATGGCGGGCGCTCCATCCGCTTCGACACCTTCTTTCGCAGATCCCTAAGCATGCCACTCAACGTGGGATCAAGGGCACTGATGCCACCCTCAGGCTCCATCGACTCATCATCTTCAGAGAACTCCGCGTCCTTCACGATCATGAACGACTGAGGTGACTTCAGGAACTTCTTGCCTGCGGAAGTCACCTTCAGCAAACCATAGTTCTCCACTTCCTTCTTCAGGAACCCTGCAATAAGTGCCTGACGAATCACTGGATTCCAAATCTTCTCGTCCTCATCTTCCCCAGCTCCAAACATCTCCTGTTCATCATGGTGATGGGCCATAATCTCGTCCGTCTCCTTACCTGTAATGAAGTCGATGACATAGTCGGAACGGAAATTCTCCTTAATGGCAAGGATAGAGTTAAGGACTATCGCCAACTGCTCACTGGCCTCAATCTTCGTTTTAGGATGCAGACAATTGTCACAGTTGCCACAGTTATCTTTGGGATAGACCTCACCAAAGTAATGGAGCAGCATCTTACGACGGCAGACACTGGTCTCTGCATAGGCAGCCGTCTCTACTAACAGCTGACGGCCGATGTCCTGTTCTGCCACAGGTTTTCCCTCCATAAACTTGTCCAGTTTCTGAAGATCCTTATTGGAGTAGAAAGCGATGCACAATCCCTCACCACCATCACGACCGGCACGTCCCGTCTCCTGATAATAACCTTCCAAAGACTTGGGGATATCATAATGGATCACGAATCGCACGTCGGGTTTGTCTATACCCATGCCGAAAGCGATAGTAGCCACAATGACGTCAATGTTCTCCATCAAGAAATCATCCTGCGTCTGGGTACGCGTCGCGGAATCCAGTCCGGCATGGTAGGCCGAAGCCTTGATATCGTTGGCCTGCAGGATAGCCGCCAACTCCTCCACCTTCTTTCTCGAGAGACAATAGATAATACCGCTCTTCCCTGGATGCTGTTTGATGAACTTGATAATATCCTTATCCACGTCCTTCGTCTTGGGACGTACTTCGTAATAGAGGTTTGGACGGTTGAACGAACTTTTAAACTCGACGGCATCCACAATACCCAGATTCTTCTTGATATCACTGCGCACCTTATCCGTCGCAGTAGCTGTCAGAGCGATGACTGGCGCCTGTCCTATCTCATTGATAATCGGACGGATACGACGATACTCCGGACGGAAGTCGTGTCCCCATTCCGAGATACAGTGGGCCTCGTCAATGGCATAGAACGATATCTTGACAGACTTCAAAAACTCCACATTGTCTTCTTTCGTCAGTGATTCCGGGGCGACATATAGCAGTTTCGTATGACCCGCCATGATATCGGCCTTCACCTGGTCTATAGCTGCTTTGTTCAGCGACGAATTCAGGTAGTGGGCCGTTCCCTCATGCTCACTGAGGTTGGTGATGACATCCACCTGGTTCTTCATCAATGCGATCAGCGGAGAGATCACGATGGCCGTCCCTTCCATCAGCAATGAGGGCAACTGATAGCACAGGGACTTGCCACCACCCGTTGGCATCAGCACGAAGGTATCATTGCCGTCCAACAGGTTTCGGATAATCCGCTCCTGATCGCCTTTGAACTTGTCAAATCCAAAGTATTTCTTGAGGGCTTCTGTCAGATTAGTTTTTTCGCTCATATATTTTAGTTATTAGGCTTCATATTGTTGTAGATAGGATTCTTCCATCTGCTTGCGCACGTAGTCGCCCGTTACCTCAAATTTCTTAACTTTCTTTGAAGGCAGATCAAACATGGAGTCCATCATCACATTCTCCACGATAGAGCGCAAGCCACGGGCTCCCAATTTAAACTCCACCGCCTTGTCAACCAATGCGTCAAGAGCTTCTTTTGTGAAAGTCAGTTCCACACCATCCATCTCGAACAGTTTCTGGTACTGCCTGACAATCGAGTTCTTCGGCTCTGTCAAGATACGTTCCAAGGCTTTCCTGTCAAGCGGATTCAGATAAGTGAGCACAGGCATACGTCCGATAATCTCTGGAATCAGTCCAAACGATTTCAGGTCTTGCGGCTGCACATACTTCATCAGATCCTTTTTGTCAATTTTCCTGACGTTCTGTACAGAATTATATCCCACCACATGGGTATTCAGACGCTGGGCAATCTTCCGTTCTATGCCATCAAAGGCACCGCCACAGATAAACAGGATATTCCGTGTATCAACATGAATATACTCCTGATCCGGATGTTTACGTCCTCCCTTTGGCGGCACGTTCACCGTTGTTCCTTCCAACAGTTTAAGCAGTCCCTGCTGCACACCTTCTCCACTCACATCACGGGTGATGGAGGGATTGTCGCTCTTACGGGCGATCTTATCGATCTCGTCGATAAAGACGATACCGCGTTGTGCGGCCTCTACATTATAATCGGCAACTTGCAACAGACGGGTAAGGATACTCTCCACATCTTCTCC
This sequence comes from Prevotella sp., assembly GCA_017965475.1. Taxonomy (GTDB): domain Bacteria; phylum Bacteroidota; class Bacteroidia; order Bacteroidales; family Bacteroidaceae; genus Prevotella. The sequence goes on along the minus strand of JAGCPV010000067.1, from coordinate 11,006 downwards.
CACGTAACCTGCCTCCGTGAAGACCGTCGCATCAACGATGGTAAACGGCACATCCAAAAGCTTGGCGATCGTACGGGCCAACAGTGTCTTACCCGTTCCCGTGGAGCCCACCATAATGATATTACTCTTTTCGATCTCCACCCCGTCATCACTAACGGTCTGCTGCAGACGCTTATAGTGGTTATATACAGCCACAGAGAGATAGCGCTTTGCCTCATCCTGACCAATCACATACTGGTCAAGGAACGCCTTGATCTCCTTGGGCTTGGGAACTTTCTTCTGCTGATATTTCGCACCTTCCGCAGATTTCTTCTCGTCCGTCTTGTCCGACAGATTCTCCTGTACGATCCTATGGGCCTGCTCGACACAATCCTCACAGATATAGCCGTTGAGACCCGTTATCAGCAGTCGAACCTCCCGCTCACTCCTTCCGCAGAAACAGCATTCTTTCTTCATCCGCTTCTACTTCTTCCGGGTCAGTACTTCATCAATCATACCATATTCCTTCGCCTCCTCAGCCGTCATCCAGTAGTTACGGTCAGAGTCGGCATACACCTTCTCATATGGGGTATGGGAGTGGTCGGAGATGATGGTGTAGAGTTCCTTCTTGAACTTCAGGATCTCCTTGGCCTCAATCTCAATATCAGAAGCCTGTCCCTGTACGCCACCAAGCGGCTGATGGATCATCACGCGGCTATGGGGCAACGCCGAACGCTTACCCTCTGTGCCAGCCACGAGCAGTACGGCGCCCATCGAGGCAGCCATACCTGTACAGATCGTCGCCACATCACTGGAGATGAACTGCATCGTGTCGTAAATACCCAGTCCTGCTGTCACACTGCCACCAGGGCTGTTGATATAGATGGAGATATCCTTTCCTGAATCTACAGAGTCAAGATACAGCAACTGTGCCTGAAGCGTGTTGGCCGTATAGTCATCGATCTGTGTTCCAAGGAAGATGATGCGGTCCATCATCAGGCGTGAGAACACATCCATCTGCGTCACATTCAACTGACGTTCCTCCAGGATATACGGGTTCAGATACTGGGCCTGTGCCTTCATCACGTCATCAAGCGTCAGACCGTCCATACCTAAATGCTGAGTAGCATATTTTCTAAAGTCATTCTTCATATCTTTCTACCTTTTTATTTTTAGACAAGAAAAGAGGTCATCGACCTTTTTATCTTGTGATTGGGACACAAAGATAATCAAAAAAGTCGATAACCTCTCAAAAATAGGGGTTATTTTTTCCTAAAAATCCTTATTTTTCTTGCATGAGCTTGTTGAAGTCAGCCAAAGTGACTTCTTTTTGGTTCAGTTTTACCACGTTTTTGAGGGTTTCTGTCAACTTTGTGTCAATGGCACGATCCACAAAGTTCTCAATGTTCTCACGCTTCTTCAACTGCTCGGCAGCATAGTTCTCCAGCACGTCATCAGGCACATTGCTCATACCATACTGGGCAAACTGGGCACGGATGGCCTCCTTGGCGACTGCCTTCAGGTCGTTATCCTCTACCTTGATATCATTAGCAGCCACGATTTGCTCCTTGATCAGATGCCACTTCAGTTCCTTGATGCTGCCTTCGAAGTTCTTCTCCACATAGTCAGCACCCTTGTCCTGATTGTTCTGGAGCATCACGCGCTTCAGCAAGGCCTCGGGGAACTGCAGGTCACCAACCTTCTTCTCCAGATAGGCACGCACGTCGAGCAGGAACTTATAGTCGCTGTTCTGCTGCAGTTGGGGAGCGATGGTCTCTGCGATCTTCTCACGGAAACCTTTCTCATCCTTCACCGTCCCCTCACCAAACACACGGTCGAACAGCTTCTGATCGACAGCAGCGGGCTCAAAGTGACGGATCTCCGTGATCTGGTAACTGAAATCAGACTTCAGATCCTTCACGTCATCCTTCTGTACCTTCAGCAGGGCAGCTACCTCGGCATCGTTATCGGGATAGGCCTTCTTCGGGTTGAAGGTAATAATGTCACCAGGCTTCGCACCGTCGAAGAGTTTCTTCTGGTCATCGGCCTTGATATAGGCGGGCATCACCATGGCACCTTCCACCGTGACACCATCTTCCTTCGTGTTACCCTTCTTGTCGAGCTCGCGCATATCACCCGTGATGGTGTCATTACCACTAAACACGTCAGCCTTCACGAACTCGCCAGCCTGAGAGGCATACATCTGCACCTGATCATCGATCAGCTTGTCGTCAGCCTTGATGGCATAGTAGTCGATCTTATCCTTGGCAGTCAACTCGGCCTTGAACTCCGGAGCCACGGCGATGTCGAACACAAAGGTCAGTTCACCGTCCTTCTCGAAATCCTGCGGCACCTGCTTCTCTTGATTGGGAAGGGGCTCACCGAGCATCTGGATCTTGTTCTCGTGAATGTATTCATACAGCTTCTCACCCATGAGCTTGTTGACCTCGTCAACCTTCACAGCGGTACCATACTGTTTCTTGATCATTCCCATGGGCACCATACCTGGACGGAAACCGGGTACCTGGGCCTTCTTACGGTAGTTCTTCAGGGTCTTCTCGACCTGTTCCTGATAGTCTGCAGGCTCAACGGTCATTGTCAACAGACCGTTGATCTTATCAGGGCAATCAAATGTAATTTTCATCTTCTTTTATACCTTATTAAATATATACAATCAAATTTTGGGGTGCAAAAGTACGCATAAAAACCGAAAGCACCTAACGATTTGGATTAATTAACATTCGGAAATGCTATTCGTTTGATGCCTCCGCGGCAGCTTTGGCCTTACGCTCGTTTTCCAGCAATTGGAAGTCCTTCTTGCGGAGCTCAAACGACTCGGTGAGGTATTTCTCACGCACGATCTTGTTGGCAGCCAGTTCCTCAGGCGTACCCTGGAAGAGGATACGACCCTCAAACAGGAGGTAGGCACGATCCGTGATGGCCAATGTCTCATCCACGTTATGGTCTGTGATCAGAATGCCGATGTTACGGTACTTCAGGTGATAAACGATCTGCTGGATATCCTCCACGGCGATAGGATCGACACCCGCAAAAGGTTCGTCAAGCATGATGAACTTCGGTTCTATGGCCAGACAACGGGCAATCTCCGTACGACGGCGCTCACCACCAGACAGCTGGTCACCCTTGTTCTTACGAACCTTACCAAGACGGAACTCTGCAATCAGACTCTCCAGTTTCTCCAACTGATAGTCACGGGGCTTGCCCGTCATCTCCAGCACAGAGAGGATATTGTCCTCGACACTCATCTTACGGAACACGCTAGCCTCCTGTGCCAGATAGCCGATACCTGCACGGGCACGTTTATAGACAGGGAATTTCGTTACTTCCTGATCTCCCAGCCAGATATGTCCACCATTAGGAACGATCAGTCCCGTGGTCATATAGAAAGAGGTGGTCTTACCTGCGCCATTCGGTCCTAACAGTCCGACAATCTCACCCTGCTTCACATTGAAGCTGACATCATTCACCACCGTCCGTTTGCCGTAGCGTTTCACCAGTCCCTCCGTGCGGAGCACCAGCGACTGCTCCTCCTGGGGAGGCTGCTGCTCTGTCATCTCGTTGGTTTTGTTCTCTTCGATCATCGTCAGAATGCTTCTTTTGAGCGGCAAAGTTACAAAAATATTTGAAAACTCGATCGATAATATGCAAATATTAGAAAAGATTTTGTAATTTTGCAACCAAATTACGTATAAAACAGGATGTTGATACTGAAATGGCTGACCACCTTTGGTCGTTATCTGATGCTAATGGGTCGCACATTCTCGCGGCCTGAGCGGATGAGAATGTTCTTCAAACAGTATGTGAAGGAGATGGCACAGTTAGGCGTCAACTCCATCGGCATCGTATTATTGATATCCTTCTTCATCGGGGCTGTGATCTGTATCCAGATGAAACTGAACATCCAGAGCCCGTGGATGCCCCGTTGGGTCAGCGGCTACACCACCCGTGAGATCATGCTGCTGGAGTTCTCCAGTTCCATCATGTGTCTGATCCTCGCAGGAAAGGTGGGCTCGAACATCGCCTCAGAGATCGGCACCATGCGGGTGACGCAGCAGATCGATGCTCTGGAGATCATGGGCGTGAACTCCGCCAGTTACCTGATCCTGCCGAAGATCGCAGGTATGATCACCATCATGCCCTTCCTCGTGATCTTCTCCTCTGCGATGGGTATCGTAGGTGCCTACGGCACTGCCTACATAGGCCACGTCCTACCCCCCGACGACCTGACATTAGGTCTGCAGCACGATTTTAAGTCGTGGTTTGTCTGGATGAGCATCATCAAGAGTCTCTTCTTTGCCTTCATCATCTCCAGCGTGCCCGCCTTCTTCGGCTACACGGTGGAAGGCGGCTCCGTCAATGTCGGCAAGGCCAGCACCGATGCCGTCGTCTCGTCGAGCGCACTCATCCTGTTCAGCGATGTCTTCCTAACCCAGTTGTTGTCATGATTGAAGTCAAGAACCTATATAAGAGCTTTGAGGACAAGGATGTGCTGAAGGATATCAGCACGACCTTCGAGGACGGGAAGACCAACCTCATCATCGGCCAGAGCGGCTCAGGTAAGACGGTGCTGATGAAAAACCTCGTGGGACTGTTGGAGCCCACCAAGGGACAGGTGCTCTACGACGGGCGCGACTTCGTCGGCATGTCGAAGCACGAGAAGGTGATGATGCGCCGCGAGATGGGTATGATCTTCCAGAGCGCGGCCCTCTTCGACTCGATGACAGTACTGGAGAACGTGATGTTCCCCCTCGATATGTTCTCCTCGATGAACTACCGTGAGCGAGTCCATCGTGCACAGGAGTGTCTCGAACGCGTCAACCTGAAGGGTGCCGACGAGAAGTTCCCTGGCGAGATCTCAGGTGGTATGCAGAAGCGCGTGGCCATTGCCCGTGCCATCGCCCTCAACCCCAAGTACCTCTTCTGCGACGAGCCCAACTCCGGCCTTGACCCCAAGACCTCACTCGTCATTGACGGACTGCTCCAGAGCATCACCAAGGAGTTCAACATGACCACTATCATCAACACCCACGACATGAACTCCGTGATGGGTATTGGTGAGAACATCATCTTCATCTACGAGGGCGAGAAGGCCTGGCAGGGCGAGAGCAGCCAGATCATGGGTTCCGACAACCAGAAACTCACAGACTTCATCTTCGCCAGCGACCTGCTGAAGAACATGCGGCAGATGGTCATCGACAACGGCCTGAAGCTTTAACAAGTTTCAGCAATCCCACCCATTTGATTCGTTAAATAAACCAAACAAATAGTAGATTTTCCTGTTTTGTTAATTGTAGTTTAAGGAAAATGATTACTTTTGTAAACCAAACTTTATAAAAAGCATGCAATCTTATAAACTGAAGTTTAAACGATGAGTATCAGCAAGGACATCATCAAGCAATGCCTGATGAACAAACAGAGAGAGATCGACGAAGCGGAAATCGTCAATCGCCCCATCGAATTCGAACCCAATGGCAACTATGTCATTGTAGGCGTGCGCCATGCAGGTAAGTCATACATGCTCTATCAGCGTGTACGTCAACTCCAGGCAGAAGGGAAAGGCTGGGACGAAATTCTCTTTATAGATTTTGAGGACGAGCGTCTGGCAGAATTTCAGGCAGAAGACTTTAACAGCCTCTTGGAAGCCCATTTGGAACTCTACGGCAAGAAACCAGTAGTTTTTCTCGACGAGGTGCAAAATATCCCATATTGGGAGAAGTTCGTGCGTCGTCTGGCTGATGCCAAATACCGTGTCTATGTCACGGGGAGTAATGCCAAGATGCTCAGCAAGGATGTCGCCACTACCCTTGGCGGACGGTTCTTCATCCTTGATGCTTATCCTTATTCGCTAAAGGAATATCTTACAGCTCAGCATGTGGAACTGAAAGAACACTGGCAGTACGATACCGTCCAGCGCAGTGAAGTTAAGCGCCATCTAAGTGAATATTTCTACTATGGCGGTCTGCCGGAGATCCTTTCCTTCAAAAACAAACGGGCCATGCTGTCGAGCCTCTATCAGAAGATATACCTGGGCGACATCTGCGCACGAAACAAAATCAAGAACGAGAGGGTGATGAACATTCTCATCAAGAAAATGGCAGAAAGCGTCAAACAGCCCTTGTCGTACAACAAACTTAAGAATATCATAGTCTCTACAGGCAGCCCCATCAGTGTGCCAACCACCATCGACTATGCAGGCTTCGCTGCCGACAGCTGGCTGATACTGCCAATGGAGAACGAATTAGGCAAACTGACAGAAAAGGAAACGCAGAAGAAATACTATTTCATTGACAACGGTCTGCTGAACTTGTTCCTCACTAATCCTGACACTTCATTGCTCGAAAACATGGTCGCCGTAGAACTTTGTCGTAGGTATGGTAAAGATAACGTGTTCTATCTGAATGTGGAAAAAGAAATCGATTTCCTTGTACCTGATGCAAAACTTGCCATCCAGGTATCATACAGTATCAAAGAACAATCGACAAAAGACCGCGAGATGCCTCCACTCGTCAAATACAGCAAGTCACACCCCGACTGGCAATGCTTCCTTATTTCCTACGATGAAGAGACTACGGAGGATGGCATCATTGTTATTCCTGTATGGAAATGGCTGCTTAGCTAACCATCACCCCCCTATCCCACCTTCAGCAGTTCGTTGAGTTGGGGGGACCTATGGGGGAGGTATGGGGGACTGTTTTTTTGCGATTATCCCTGTATTTAAAGGCTTTTCCGACGATTTTTTTTTGGGGGGGGGGAGCAGTAAAATTTTGTGCATCTTTTTTCTCAATACCAGGCACTAAATTTCAAATTAGAGCCACTTTTCGCGCGAAAAGGAGTCCTTATTTTCAGAAAAGGAGTCCTTAATTTTCAAAAAGTACTCCTTAATTTCAGAAAAGAGCCAATTGTTTCTCCCAAGTTACTATGTTGCGGAGTAGAGAGATCCTCTTCGCCTCCCCCCGCATAGTTTAAAACCACTTATCAAAACACGCATTCGAAACAGAGGGGGCTGAGCTAGGGCTTCTTGAAAAGCCTGTCTTCAGGATCCACGTACTTCTGTGGGATGAGAATGAGGTAAATAACAGCGGAAAGCCCGAATACGGCACCCCAGAAACACATGGCTTCGGGCTGTCTGAGCAGACAGCACAGTAAAGACACGATGAATGTTACAGGCATCATCCAGAATGCTGTAAAACATACTTTCCCCTTCCAGTTCAACTTTCTCATTCGTGTCGTATTTAATATCCCGGTACAAAGATAATAAAAAAATGGCAAACCTGGTAACTTTTCAGATAAAAATTGAGACAAGTTTAAAACGACTTATCAAAACACGCATTCGAAACTCCAGATTCATACAAAATTGATTTAATTGAGTGACATCATTTCGTTTAGTGCGCAGAGGTGGCAGTCTGTCAAGTCAGTATGCAGCATAATGAAGTCGGAGATCTGCCTTCTGCTATTGCATCCTGTCAGATTCCGTCTCTTTGCCTCCTGGAGCATATCATCAATATTATTGAGTGCAGATGGCGGTAGCATCTGAGCTGGCGTATCAAAGCCTATCGCTGAAACATTGCTTTGGCAGATAGCCCCCTCCTGCTTTCGCCTCTGGATACCCCGGTAGGACGGGTGCTCCAAGTCCCGGTTGATGCGCGTATCGCAGACATTGATACAGATGGCAATATCCTTGATCAGACTGTCGTAGAACATGCGATTTCCGCGGCTTCTGTTTGCAAGATGTATTTTTTTCGCCATTTTATTTGTTTATTTGAAAAATATTCGTAACTTTGCAGCAGAAAATAGCAGAGGAATTGACCACGGCCCCAATGGGCTTAGACCCGGGGTACAGCATTCTGCTATTTTTTTATATCCCTGATGATATCTTCTGGTTCCTTGGACTCAATAGTATATAACACCTCACCTTTATAGTGGTTGTGCATCTTCACATTTGCCCAATACTTTTTGCCATTTATCATTTTAGAGTAATAAAGGAAATAGTGCGTTTCTGTATGTTTCGGCATATCGGGATTGTTGGGATTGTATTTTGGATGACTAGGTTCATAAGGCCTATTGTTTAAAACGACTTATCAAAACACGCATTCGAAACAGAGCGCTGGCGCAACAAGCACGGCAAGCGGCAGAGGGCTCAGTTTAGACTGTGGAAGAAGCAGGGTGGCAGGTGTGCCGTTTGCGGCAGACAGCTGCTGTTAGACGGTGATGCCGAGATCCACCACATCATCCCCGTGAGCGAGCGCCCCGACTTGATGGGCGACCTCGGCAACATGGAACTGCTGTGCCACGACTGCCACGTCCAGGTGCACCAGGAATGGTACGCCGTGAATGACTTCTGACGGCCCTGTGCACGCAAACGTGTTAATAAATGTGTCACAAACTGAAAAAAGTCCGTGGAACGCTTGGAGTTTCACGGATTTTTTTGTATCTTTGCAGTCAAGAACGATGCGGGTTTTCACATGTCGGCGTTTTAACGTGCAGGCTACGGGAACTTGAGCGTCGTTTTTTTATTTCAATAATCTCATGTTTAAAACGACTTATCAAAACACGCATTCGAAACCTTTATTCTTTAACATGTTGATTCAAAGATAGTTGTTTTATCTGAATAGTAAAAAAAATCGAATACTTTTATAGAAGAAGTTCTCGAAACAGAATAATATTTTTTTGTTTACCCTTCAGCCGGTGCGTATATTGTTAATATACAGAGAGTTACGCTGAAGGGTGTTTTGGGGGGCTTTTCGGAGAGACCATAGCACATTTGTAAGGGGGCACTTTACAGTTCTAAAGGACTACTTTACGTGTCTAAAGGACCACTTTACGATGCCAAAGGACCACTTTACGATGCTAAAGGACCACTTTAGCGGAAGAAATCTTTACAGAATTTGCATTAAAAAGGATAAGGATCAAACTTATAGATACGTTTGATGGGGTCAGTCCCGGGTCTGTACAAACAACTCCCTTCAGCCGAACGCACATGTAATCAGCATGTTACGCTCTGTCTGAAGGGAGTTTTATTTTAAATTATTCGAATTAATCTAAACTATAAACTCTTAGAAATTCCACTTGGCAGCAATCGTCGGATTCACAAAGAACGTCTTGTCGTTGTAAGTATTATAAATAAAGTTATTGCTGATCTCAATTTCAGAACCCAGGCTGATGTTCGGCGTCACGTTATACCAGAACTGGGGCTCTGTCAGGATGACGAGTTGTCCATGACCATCGGCCTTCTCACCACGCCAGAAATCAATGAACCCCGAGAACGTGAACGACTTGCCGAAGTTCAGACCCCAGACACCTGTCAGCTGTACACTGTTATAAGCTGAGGAATATTCATAGCTCTTGAAGAAACGCTTGTAGAGCAACTGTACGGACCACGTCTTCGAGAAGTCGGCATTATGACCATTGTAAGCAGGACCGATGAGGGCTGCATGCTGGAAACTGTGGATATCGTCACGTCCCAAACCGCCATCATACTCCACATGGGCAGCGAAGCCCTGTTTACCGATATTGAACTCACGCGAGATCTCAGTATAGGCACTGCGGAAAAACTTACGGCTGAGATCCATATCAACAAAATAGTACCAGGATCCCCATTTGTCGGCCTTGAACTGCTCGACGGTGATGGTGACCTTCTGACGTCCATCCTCCTCATCAGGATAGATGTTACGACCAAAGTCGTAGTGTAACTGGATGTCCTGTGCGTTGGCGGTGAGGGCTGCTACAGCCATCAGGGCGATTGTAAATAACTTTTTCATTCTACCATTTTTTTTAATTCCTTATGATCAATTAAAGATGTATTTCAGCACAAAGAAAGCGGCGAGGATATACATCACGACAGATACCTCCTTATAACGGCCCGTCATCACCTTCATCAGGACGTAGGAGAGCAGACCCAATACGATACCCTCAGAAATGCTGGCCGTGAACGGCATCATGACGATGGTGATAAAAGAGGGCACCACCTCAGTCACGTCCTCAAAATTGATCTTTAAGATAGACCGCATCATCATCACACCCACCAATACCAGAGCGCTGGTGGTAGCTGCCGATGGGACCATCAGGAACAGAGGCGAGAAGAAGAGGGCCGCGAGGAAGAGCAAGGCGACAGTGAACGAGGTCAGTCCCGTACGTCCACCAGCGGCAATACCCGTCGCACTCTCCACGTATGTTGTCACAGTGTTGGTGCCACAGAGGGCGCCACAGGTCGTTCCGACGGCATCGGCTATCATAGCACGGTTCAGACCATGGATCCTGCCTGTCTTGGGATCAGCCATCCCCGCACTGGTAGCAACGCCGATCAGTGTACCCAGCGTGTCAAAGATATCCATAAAGAGCAGGGCGAACACAGCGATATAATACTCCATATCCAAAGCGAGGAAACGACTGAAATCAATATGGAAAGCTATTGACGACATCGAGGCAGGCATACTGACAAACGTGAATCCCTCTGGAATCTGTGTCACACCAAAGGGAATACCGATGATCGTCATGACGATGATAGTATAGAAGAGGGCACCACGCAAATGGAGGAACATCAGGGCGCCAGCGACCAGCACACCAGCTATCGCCAGCAATGATGAAGCAGTCCAGGGACCCAGTGCGGTTACAGTGGAGTCATCGGCGACGATCACGCCACCATTCTTCAGACCGATATAGGCGATGAAGAAGCCGATACCCACGGAGATCGAGTAACGCAGTGTCAAAGGGATGGCGTTGACAATGGCCTCGCGCACCTTGAAGACAGTGAGCAGGATAAAGACGACACCCTCTATGAAAACGGCAGCGAGAGCCTGTTGCCAGGTATAACCCATCACCAATACGAAGGTATAGGCGAAGAAAGCGTTGAGACCCATACCTGAGGCCAGTGCGAAAGGCAACTTCGCATAGAAGGCCATCACGAGGGTAGCTATAGCGGCTGCTACGATGGTAGCGGAGAACAAAGCACCTTTGTCCATACCCGTCTCACCAAGGATCAGCGGATTCACGGCAAGGATATACGACAT
>JAGCPV010000066.1 GCA_017965475.1 Prevotella sp. | reverse complement strand
TATGATCCGCAAGGTGCATCACCTGGTGACCGTCGTTGAGTAATTAACTATTAAAAGAAGACTCGATTATGAAACTGAATAATTTAAAGCCGGCAGAAGGTTCTACCCACTCACGCCGTCGTATTGGTCGCGGACCGGGTTCAGGTCTGGGCGGTACTTCTACCCGTGGTCACAAGGGTGCTAAGGCCCGTTCTGGATATAAGAAGAAGATTGGTTTCGAAGGTGGTCAGATGCCACTGCAGCGCCGCGTTCCGAAGGGTGGATTCAAGAACATCAACCACAAGGAGTACTTCGCTGTGAACCTCTCAACCCTTCAGAAGCTGGCTGAGGAGAAGAACCTCACCAAGATTGGCATAGCAGAGCTCGTGGCTGCCGGTCTCACCAATGGCAAGGAACTGGTAAAGATCCTGGGTAAGGGTGAGCTGAAGGCCAAGGTCGATGTGGAGGCCAATGCATTCTCAAAGACTGCCGAAGAGGCTATCAAGGCAGTTGGTGGTAACGCAACAATAATCTGAACAAGACAATGAAGAAGTTAATAGAGACACTGAAGAACATCTGGAAGATCGAGGACCTGCGCCAGCGCCTCCTCATCACACTCCTGTTTGTGGCGATTTACCGTTTTGGCTCGTTCGTGGTACTTCCCGGTATCAACCCGGCCATGTTGAACCAGCTGCAGTCGCAGACTGCCGGTGGTCTGATGTCGCTGCTCGACATGTTCTCTGGTGGTGCATTCTCCAACGCATCCATCTTCGCGCTTGGAATCATGCCTTACATCTCTGCTTCTATCGTAATGCAGCTCCTTGCTGTCGCTGTCCCCTACGTGCAGAAGATGCAGCGTGAGGGTGAGAGCGGCCGTAAGAAGATCAGCATGTACACCCGTTGGCTGACAGTGGCCATCCTGCTCTTCCAGGCCCCGGGTTACCTGATGAACCTGAAGATGCAGGCCGGAGCCGCCCTGGCAACAGGTATCTCCTGGTCTGTCTTTATGGTTCCCGCTGTCATCATCCTCTCCGCAGGAAGTATGTTCATCCTGTGGTTGGGTGAGCGCATTACGGATAAGGGCATAGGTAATGGTATCTCACTGATCATTATGATCGGTATCATCGCACGTCTGCCGCAGGCTTTCATCCAGGAGGTGAGCTCCCGCTTCACCGCCATCACCGGTGGTGGACTCGTGATGTTCCTCATTGAGATCATCATTCTCTATGCAGTTGTTTGCGCATCCATCCTTTTGGTACAGGGTGTCCGCAAGGTACCCGTTCAGTATGCCAAGCGTCTTGTCGGCAACAAGCAGGTGGGCGGTGCCCGTCAGTATATCCCCCTGAAGCTGTTCGCTGCCAATGTGATGCCTATCATCTTTGCCCAGGCACTGATGTTCATCCCGTTGACCGTTGTCCAGTATTCAGCTCCCGAGAATGCCAGTTGGTTCGTCCGTACGATGCTCGATCATCACAGTTGGACCTACAACATCATTTTCGCCCTGCTGATCATCGCATTCACCTACTTCTATACGGCTATCACCCTGAATCCGACACAGATGGCAGAGGATATGAAGCGTAACAACGGCTTCATCCCCGGCGTCAAGCCTGGTAAGGAGACGGCAGAGTATATCGACACCGTGATGTCACGCATCACCCTGCCGGGTTCGCTGTTCATCGCCTTCATCGCCGTCATGCCGGCACTGGCCAGCCTGTTGAATGTACAAGATGCGTTTTCTCAGTTCTTCGGTGGAACATCACTGCTGATTCTTGTCGGTGTCGTGCTCGACACACTGGCACAGATCGAGAGTCATCTGCTGATGCGCCACTATGATGGTCTGCTCAGTTCTGGTCGTATCCACGGCCGCGGAATGGCTGCATACTAATCTTCTCTATGAAGATATTCCTGAAGACTGAAGATGAGATTGAGCTGATGCGCCAGGCGAACCGACTCGTCGGTGACACACTTGGTGAATTGGCAAAACATATTAAGCCTGGCGTAACGACCCTCCAGTTGGACCGGATTGCCGATGAGTTCATCAGAGATCATGGTGCAGTCCCGACCTTCAAAGGGTTCCCCAATCCATATGGAGGGCCGTTCCCTGCCAGCATCTGCACGTCGGTCAACGACGTTGTCGTACACGGTGTCCCGAACGCCGAGACAGTCCTGAAGGAGGGCGACATCATCTCCATTGATTGTGGAACGCTCCTGAACGGTTTCAATGGCGACTCCTGCTACACGTTCTGCGTGGGCGAGGTCTCCGACGAGGTGAAAAGGCTGTTGAAGACCACCAAGGAATCTCTTTACCTCGGTATCGAGAATGCAGTGGCGGGACGACATCTTGGCGACATCAGCAGTGCTGTCCAGGACCATTGTGAGGCACAGGGCTACGGCGTCGTACGTGAACTGACCGGACATGGTATCGGTCGCGAGATGCACGAGGACCCACAGGTGCCCAACTACGGTCGGCGCGGGAACGGTGTGATGCTGAAAGCCAGCATGTGCATCGCTATCGAACCGATGATTACGATGGGCAACCGCGCTATCTGGCTCGATGAGGATCGCTGGACGATCCGTACGCGTGACGGTAAGCCCGCGGCGCATTTCGAGCATACGATAGCCGTCCGCAAGGGCAAGGCAGAGATTCTGTCTTCGTTCGAGGAAGCAGAGAGAGTAGAAGGAGTATTATATTAATATTGTATGGCAAAGCAATCCGCTATTGAACAGGACGGAACGATCCTCGAGAGCCTCTCGAACGCGATGTTCCGTGTAGAGCTGGAAAATGGAGTCCAGATTATCGCGCATATCTCAGGTAAGATGAGAATGCACTATATCAAAATCCTCCCTGGCGATAAAGTCAAGGTAGAGATGAGCCCTTATGATCTCACAAAGGGCCGGATCGTATTCAGATACAAATAAACAATAGGAACAAATATGAAGACAAGAGCATCATTAAAGAAGCGCACCCCGGACTGCAAGATCGTACGCCGCAAGGGTCGTCTGTTCGTTATCAACAAGAAGAACCCCAAGTACAAGATGCGTCAGGGTTAATGTTAAATAAGCATAAAAGATGCGGAGGTTTGAGAAAATCTTCGTACCTTTGCATGCTTTTTAGCAGAATTTCGAAATTTACAGTATTCAAAATTATCTTTTTTATTAACAAATGGCAATAAGAATTGTTGGAGTAGATTTGCCCCAGAACAAGCGTGGCGAAATCGCATTGACCTATATCTATGGTATCGGTCGAAGTAGTTCAGCAAAGATATTGGATAAGGCAGGTGTCAGCCGTGACCTGAAGGTCAACGAGTGGAGTGACGACCAGGCAGCCAAGATCCGTGAAATCATCGGCGCTGAATTCAAAGTAGAAGGTGATCTCCGTAGCGAGATCCAGATGAACATCAAGCGTCTCATGGACATCGGTTGCTACCGTGGCATCCGCCACCGTAACGGACTCCCCGTCCGCGGTCAGAGCACCAAGAACAACGCCCGTACCAGAAAGGGCCGCAAGAAGACCGTTGCCAACAAGAAGAAGGCGACCAAATAACAGATGAATTATGGCAAAGAAAACTACAACATCCAAGCGCGTTGTCAAGGTTGAAGCGTATGGCGAAGCCCATATTTCATCGACCTTCAACAATGTTATCGTGACGCTCACCAATGCGAAGGGCCAGGTTATCAGCTGGTCTTCCGCCGGCAAGTGCGGCTTCCGCGGTTCCAAGAAGAATACTCCCTACGCCGCCCAGATGGCCGCCGAGGACGCTTCCAAGACCGCTTTCGACGCAGGTCTCCGCAAGGTGAAGTGCTATGTCAAGGGTCCCGGTGCCGGTCGTGAGTCCGCCATCCGTACCATCAACAATGCCGGTATCGCCGTGACCGAGATCATCGACGTCACCCCGATGCCCCACAATGGTTGCAGACCGAAAGGCCGTCGTAAAGTTTAACCTTGTAAAAGAAGTATTACCATGGCAAGATATACAGGTCCCAGCACCAAGATCGCGCGTAAGTTCGGCGAGCCCATTTTCGGCGCCGACAAGGACTTCGAGAAGAGAAACTATCCTCCGGGACAGCACGGTCTCGCAGCCAAGCGCAAGAAAACCAAAGAATACGGCACCCAGCTGAAGGAGAAGCAGAAAGTCAAGTACATGTACGGTGTGCTGGAGCGTCAGTTCCACAACACCTACGAGAAGGCTTCCCGCATGGCCGGCCAGAAGGGTGAGAACCTGATTCTCCTCCTCGAGAGCCGTCTGGACAACGTCGTGTACCGTCTGGGCATCGCCCCGACCCGTGCCGCCGCCCGCCAGCTCGTGACCCATCATCACATCACGCTGAACGGCAGTGTCTGCAACATCCCTTCGACCATGGTCAAGCCCGGTGATGCAGTCGCCGTCAGAGAGAGATCCAAGAGCCTCGAGGTGATCCAGAACAGCGTCGCCTCCGTGACCAAGTACGCTTGGCTGGAGTTCGACCCCAAGACCCTCACCGGCAAGTTCCTCAACGTCCCCACCCGGGCCGAGGTTCCTGAAAACATCAACGAACAGCTGATCGTCGATCTCTACTCCAAGTAGTCATTTAACACCTTAAAACCCAGTAATCATGGCAATCTTAGCATTTCAGAAACCTGACAAGGTGATCATGCTTGAAGGCACCCCGACCCTTGGTCGTTTCGAATTCCGGCCGCTCGAGCCCGGATATGGACAGACCATCGGCAATGCTCTCCGTCG
>JAGCPV010000065.1 GCA_017965475.1 Prevotella sp. | reverse complement strand
TGTTCCGAAAAATCAAACCAAACGACAAGATATGAATTACGCATTGATTATTGCCGGCGGCTCCGGCAACAGGATGGGACAAGACATTCCCAAGCAGTTTATGTATGTTGACAATTGTCCTGTCATCATCCATACACTGAAGGCCTTCCAGTTACACCCCGACATCAACGGTATTGCTGTTGTCTGTCTGGCTGGCTGGGAGACGGTGTTGCAGTCGTATGCCAACCAGTTTTCCATCGACAAGCTGAAATGGATTTTCCCTGGTGGCGGCAATGGACAGGAGTCTATCCACAATGGCATCTACGGATTGCGGGAGGCTGGATGCTGTGACGAGGATCTGGTGCTGATCCACGATGCCGTGCGTCCGTTGCTCTCACAAGATATCATCTCATCCAACATCGCCATTTGCAAGAAATACGGCTATGCCATCACAGGTATCAAATGTCGTGAGGCGATCCTGGAGAGTGAAGACGGTTTTTCTACTACGACAAGCATCCCCCGTGATAAGCTGATCCGCACACAGACTCCTCAGACCTTCCGTCTGGGTAACATCATCGCTGCTCACGAACGGGCCAAGGAACGTGGCATCACGAACTCCGTGGCCTCATGCACGCTGATGGCGGAGTTGGGGGGTATCGAGATGCATATCGTACCGGGTTCGGAGAAGAACATCAAGATCACCACCATCGAGGATCTGGAGATTCTGAAGGCACTCATGAACGTAAAGGCAGAGTCATGGCTGAAATAAATCCCTATCTGCAGGACATCCGTTCCCTCTTTGAGGCAGGACTGGACCTGAGTCCGCTCAAAGGCTGCCGTATCCTAGTCACAGGCGCCACAGGACTTATTGGCAGTTGTCTGGTAGAGGTGCTGCTGAATGATCCTCACCGCAGTTGTCAGGTCTATGCCCTTGGCAGGAACGAGGCGCGCGCCCGTCAGCGGTTCAGCCGTTATTGGGAGGAATCGGATTTCCATTTCATCAAGCACGACATCAGTCAGCCCCTCACTACTGACATTCCCTTCGACTATATCATCCATGCCGCCAGCAACGCCAGTCCGAACTTCTTCAAGGAGAAGCCCGTGGAGGTCATCAAGTCGAATATCATGGGCGTGGAGTATCTGATGGACTATGGTCTGGCACATGGAATGAAACGGATGCTGTTTGTCTCTTCGGGCGAGATCTATGGAGAGGGCGATGGTAGTGTGTTCACAGAGACAGACAGTGGCTATGTCGATTGTGCCACGCCACGTGCCTGCTATCCATCGTCGAAGCGGGCTGCTGAGACCCTGTGTGTGGCCTATGTCGCCGAATACGGTGCCGATGTCGTCATCGCCCGTCCCTGTCATACCTACGGCCCCTATTTCACGGAGAGCGATAACCGTGTCTATGCCCAGTTTATCCGTAACCTTCTGGAGGGTAAGGACCTCGTCCTGAAAAGTCGTGGGGAGCAATACCGCTCCTGGCTCTATGTGGTGGATGCTGCCCACGCCCTGCTTACCATCCTGTTGAAAGGTGCTAAGGGGGAGGCTTACAACGTGGCTGACGAACAGTCGAACATTACCATCCGTCAACTGGCAGAACTGTTGGCGGCAGCAGAGAATCGGAAGGTGGTCTTCGACATCGACGAGGCTAATGGTAATACGACCCCTATCACCCGCGCCACCTTCTCGACAGAGAAACTGGCACGGTTAGGCTGGCAGCCGAAAACCACCATTGCCGACGGACTTGCCCACACGCTGGCGACCCAGCGGCTATTTCGTTAATTCGGGAATGATCACTACCGAATGGAAATGCCGCTTCTCCACAGGCGGTATTTCCATATAGTTACCATAGATATTACGCAGATACTGGTCCGGATCGTGGGGCGCAGGGAACTC
The DNA here is from genome assembly GCA_017965475.1 of Prevotella sp. Taxonomy (GTDB): domain Bacteria; phylum Bacteroidota; class Bacteroidia; order Bacteroidales; family Bacteroidaceae; genus Prevotella. The sequence continues at coordinate 6,988 of JAGCPV010000065.1, read as the reverse complement.
CGCATCCTCGAATTTGATCCGTGAGAGCGGCAGCACCGTCTCACGGTCGTGGGTGATGCCGTAGCCGTTCATCTTTGGGATATTGGCATAGCGCGAGGAGGGACTGACCAGCTTCAACAATTTCCACAGGGACAGATACAGCAACAGTTTGCCGCCAAACCAGAAGAACTCGGCGAAAGATCTCAGCGAGTAGGTGTGAGGGTGGTGGAGGATGGAGTTGCTCTTCGTGATGCCCTTGGCCAGTCGCTTGATCCACGACTTGGGAATATTAGGATGGGCCTCAAAGGGGAAGATATCCACGAAGATGCCCTTGACATAGTCGCTGACGAAGTTGTCACCTTTTTCTATATAGAGGGAATTCAGGTCGCGGATCTTCACCATCTGCTCCTTGATGTTCGGATCGGTCTCAGGACTCTGAAGGAACAGGTTCTCGGGCAGTTCATCTTGGGCGACGGCCACAAACCGTTTCATATCCTGATAGTCCATGGCGATGTCGATATCGTCGTCCCAGGGAATGAAACCACCATGGCGCACGGCCCCCAACAGGGTACCGCCGTCGAGCCAGTAACTGAGGCCGTGTTTCTGACAGATGCCGTCAATCACCCTCAGGATCTCCAACTGTTTCAGTTGGCAAGTCCGCAGGTTGGGCTGACTGAATGCCCTTAATTGTTCCTTGTAATCCATCATGGTCGTATAATTTTGGCACAAAGGTACAACTTTCTGAGGAATTTTCGTATCTTTGCAGCGAAAAAGTGATGATATGAAGTACCCAGCCAAGACAGACATTGCCGTCCTGCTACTGTTTTTCACCCGTGAGGACACCTTCCGACAGGTGTTCGAGGCCGTGCGTCAGGCCCGTCCCTCGAAGTTGTTGCTCTATCAGGACGGACCACGGGGAGAGCGCGACATGGCTGGTATCGAGGCTTGTCGTGAGATCGTCGCTGATGAGAATATCGACTGGGACTGTGAGGTGTATCGTAACTACTTGGATCATAACGAGGGCTGCGACCCTTCGGGTTTCCGTTCCCACCGCTGGGCCTTCTCCATTGCCGATAAGGTGATCGTCTTAGAGGATGATGTCGTACCGTCACAGTCGTTCTTCCCCTTCTGTAAGGAGATGCTCGACAAATATGAGAACGATGAGCGTGTCTCGATGATTGCGGGCTTCAACATCGACGAGGTGACGCCCGACTGTACGGACAGCTATTTCTTCACCACCGCCTTCAGCATCTGGGGCTGGGCCTCATGGCGACGGGTGGCAGAGAGATGGGATCCCACCTACGGGTTTGTACACGACCCGGAAAAGTGGCACCGTCTGGAGACCATCGCCAAAGAGCGGAACCTGCGCAGTGACATGCTCCAGATGTTCCGCGACCACAGCCAGAGCAGCAAGGAATACTTTGAGACGATCTATTGGGCTGATATGCTGCTCCACGACAGTCTCGCCATCATGCCTGCCAAGAACCAGATCAACAACATCGGGTTGATGGCGGACTCCACCCATTTCTCTGCCGAGCTGAAGACCACACCCCACCGCATCCGACGGATGTTCACTATGCAGCGCCACGAACTTGAGTTCCCCTTGCGCCATCCGCAGCAGATGATAGAAAACGAGGCCTATCTCGACCGTCTCTACCGCATCAATGCGTGGAACCACCCGTGGATCAAGGTGCAGAACTCCATGGAAGAGTTATGGCTGAGTCTGCGCTATGGCAAATTCAGTCACATCTGGAAGTCCTTCACCCGTCGCCTCCGTAAATGGTTCGGCATGGAGAAGCATTGTTAATCAGAAATACTTTGTGATCTTCGCGTTGTCGAAGTTGTTCATCTCATTGATCATCCGCACGGCGGAGTCGATGAGGGGGTAGGCGCAGAGGGCACCCGTACCTTCGCCAAGACGGAGGCCGAGGCTCAGCAGGGGTTTGGCGTCCACGATATCCAGCATCCTGCGGTGGCCGCTCTCATCGCCGCAATGGGTGAAGATCATGTAGTCCTGGACGGCAGGATAGAGGCGGATGGCTGCGACGGCACAGGCCGTCATGATAAAGCCATCGACGAGCACGAGGATATGCTGTTCTGCGGCACGGAGCATCGCCCCGATGGCGGTAACCATCTCGAAGCCGCCGAAGTAGATAAGCGGAGCATAGAGTGTGGAGTGTGGAGAGAGGTTTGACTTGTAACGAGTGAGGGCTTGGGAGAGGACTTCGTATTTATGGCGGATGCCTGGGGAGTCGAGGCCTGCACCCGCCCCAATGCACTCGTCAAGGGGAATATCGCCGAAGAGACTCATCCAGATACTGGAGGGTGAGGTATTGGCAATACCCATCTCGCCGATACAGAGAACGTTGCAGCCCTCAGCCACACAGTCATCGACGAGTTCCGCACCCGTCTCAATGGCTTGGTCAAATTCTGCCTTACTCATCGCGGGCTCATGGAGGAAGTTCTTTGTACCCCGCGCGATCTTACGGTCGATGATACCAGGTACGTCCGAGAGATCATGATCGACGCCCACATCCACGATGCGGAGTTTGAACCCATGTTGCCGACAGAACATATTCACACCACCACCGCCTTTGGTGAAGTTGATCATCTGTTGCCAGGTGACATCACGGGGCGATACGCTGACACCCTCGCGCTCGATGCCGTGGTCACCGCCGAGGAGCAGATGGCAGGGGTGGGTGAGTTTTGGTGACAGGGTCTGTTGCACCAGACAGATCTGCATAGCCAGATCCTCCAGCCGTCCAAGCGAGCCCTTCGGCTTGTTCAGATTGTCGATCTTCTGCTGGATAGCCTCGCGCATCGACATATCAACGGGTTGTATTTCAAATGCTCTCATCTTTAATTTTTACCCTTTAACCTTTACAGGAATTCCCGACACCATAAGAATTACCTCATCGGCCTTGGCTGCGATATACTGGTTCATCCAACCTTCGAGATCCGTGAACCTCCGTTGGATGGCGTTCTCGCTGACACCCCCGCTGCCGATCTCGTTGGTCACGAAGATAAAGGTGGCCTCCTGGGTGGTGAAACGGTCGAACTCGGCCTTTGTCTTCTCCAAGGTCGTATCCACATCCGAGGTCTCCATGAAGAAATTGGTGAGCCAGAGGGTCACACAGTCGATGACGACCACGCGCCCCGTGACATCATGAAGACTTAACATCTTCTCCTCCTCGATGTTCGTCCACTGTGGGCCGCGCCGCTGCTGATGACGGCGTACCCGTTCGCGAAACTCCTCGTCCCAGACATGAGCCGTAGCCAGATAGACGGGATTCGGCGACAGGCTCAGGGCCAGTTGTTCGGCGTGGCCGCTCTTGCCAGAACGTTGTCCGCCAGTGATCAAGATGATTCTTCGTGTCATATTTCTATCTTTTGTATGCCACCGTATGGTACCAGGTGATCCCAAGCATCCTCCTCAGTGAAGAGTCTGCCGTAAAGACCGGCACAGATCAGTACACCACCATGGGCGAAGACTGCCACCCGCTGATAGTCTTTTGTCTTCAGCTCGTCGAGGAAGGCAGCCACCCGCTCATAGATCTGTGGGAAGCCCTCGCCCCCTTTCGTTGGCAGGTGCATATAGTCGTTATACCACTCTTCTATATAGGGGTCGGTGATCTCGTCGAACAGCTGCATCTCCCACTCGCCCATGTTCATCTCCTTCAGACGGTTGTCGAGTCGTGGATGTGGGTAGCCGCAATAGGCGGCGAGAAGACGGGCACGGGTGAGGGGTGAGGCATAGACGGCATCGAAGGGCTGGTACTGTTCGAGTTTCTGTCTGGTGACCTCTGCCTCCTCTGCGAAGGTGGTGGCCACGGGCACGTCACTCTGTCCGTAGCAAGTACCCTTGGGCACATCGACGCTGGTATGTCTGATCAGTATGACTTCCATCTCCTATCTTTTTCTCGCGATGACATAGATGATGACGGGGGCACCGATGAGTGGTGTCACCGCATTCAGGGGGATCACCCCGCTCTCTCCTGGCAGGAAACAGATGAGGTTGCAGAAGAGGGCCACCACCGATCCACAGAGCAGGGTGGCGGGCAGCAGTTGACGGTGGTTGTCCGTTGTCAGCAGCAGCCGTGCGATATGTGGTACTGCCAGTCCTATGAACGCCACAGGCCCGCAGAAAGCCGTGGTGATGGCTGTGAGCACACCCGTAACGATGAGCAGCCAATTTCTCACCCGGATGATATTTACGCCTAAGTTCTCAGCATAACGGTCGCCCAGCATCAGCGCGTTCAGTGGTTTGATGAGCAGGAGGGCTCCAAAGAGTCCCGCCAGCGTCACCGTCACGAACACGGGCATGTTAGCCATCGACACCCCGCCGAAGGAGCCCATACCCCATACCATATACGACTTCACCCCTTCGTCTGTGGCAAAGAAGTTCAGCAGCGAGATGGCGGAGTTGGAGATATAGCCGATCATGATGCCGATGATGAGCAGCATGACACTGTTGCGCACGAGGGTGGAGAAGAAGAAGATCACCGCCATCACTGCCATTGCGCCGATGAAGGCCGCGATAAGGATGGCTGCAAAACCACTGATGCTGACGGAACCCACGGAGAGGCCGCCACCCAGCATGAGCATCACCAAGGCCACTCCCAGTCCGGCACCGCTGTTGATACCAAAGACACTCGGACCTGCCAGCGGGTTGCGGAAGGCCGTCTGCAGCATCAGACCACTGACGGCGAGGGCTGCCCCACAGAGCATCGCCGTGATGGCCTGCGGCAGACGAGACTGGAGGATGATAAACTGCCACGACGCCTTCTCGCTCTCGTCGCCTAAGAGGATCCTCACCACATCATCTGCCGGGATCGACACAGACCCAAGCAGCAGGTTCAGGGCAAAGAGCACCACGATGGCCACGCCCAGACCGATACAGTATAAGATACCCCTGTTCATTAGCCTTCTCGTTGCTAATTTGTTGCAAAGATACAAAAAAACCGTTACAAGTGGTGGGATAATGGAAAAAATATCGTATATTTGTAGCCAGAATAATCGATAACTAAACAATTTCAAGATGAAGAAAACGCTTTTCATGATTGCGATGGTCTGTGTCGCCACTGTCACACAGGCCCAGAAGCCTGCCATCCCGCGCGACGCAGCGCTGGAGGCGAAGGTTGAGAAGACCCTTTCCCGTATGACCCTCGACGAGAAGATCGGACAGATGCTCGAACTGAACCTCGACATCATCGGGAAGATGACCGTTGAGAATGCCAAGATCGACCGTGAGAAGGTGCGCTCCGTGCTCCAGCAGTACGGCCGTTCTGATCAGGAGGTTGAGGCGATGGTGAAACTCTCGGATCAGGAGATCATCGACAAGCTCGGCGGCTTCCCTGTGGATATCTACAAGGGCGAGACCAAACGCGTCTGGAAGATCAACGAGGTGATGCTCGACACGCTCATCTCCAAGTGGAAGGTGGGCTCGATCCTCAACGCCCCTGGCTCCAGTGCCGCTAAGATGGACGACTGGCAGAAGTGGATCCGTCTGATTCAGGAGAAGTCGATGAAGTATCTCGGCATCCCTGATATCTACGGTCTCGACCATAACCATGGTGTCACCTATACGCAGGGCGGCACCCTCTTCCCGCAGCCCATCAACCTCGGCGCCACGTTCAATACCGATCTGGCCTTTACGGGTGCTGAGATCACGGCCTACGAGAGCCGTGCGGCCAACTGTCCGTGGGTGTATAACCCCGTGGTCGATCTCAGCCGCGATCCCCGTTGGCCTCGTGTCTGGGAGAGTTTCGGCGAGGATCCCATCGTCAATGCGAAGATGGTGGTTGCCGAGATCAAGGGTTATCAGGGTGACGATCCCAACCATATCGACCGTTTCCACGTAGGCACGAGCACGAAGCATTACTTCGCCTACGGTGCGCCATGGACGGGCAAGGACCGTACGCCTGCCTATCTCTCGCCGCAGATGATCCGCGAGAAGTATTTCGAGCCCTTCAAGGCCGCTGCCCTCGCTGGCACGCTGACGATGATGGTGAACTCCGCCTCTGTCAACGGTGTGCCCCTCCATGCCAGTTATGAGTATCTGACGAAGTGGCTGAAGGATGATCTGCAGTGGGACGGCTTCCTGGTGACAGACTGGGCTGATATCAATAATCTGTACTCGCGCGAGAAGGTGGCTAAGGACAAGAAGGATGCCATCCGCATCGCCATCAACGCAGGTATCGATATGTCGATGGATCCTTACAGCGTCGAGTTCTGCATCCTGTTGAAGGAACTCGTCAACGAGGGTAAGGTCTCTATGGAGCGTATCGACGATGCCGTGCGCCGTATCCTCCGTGCGAAGTACCGTCTGGGACTCTTCGACGAGCCCAACACAGGTGGTAAGGGCTTCGAGAAGTTTGGCTGCGACGAGTTCGCTCAGGCTTCCTTGAAGGCCGCTGAGGAGTCAATGGTGCTGTTGAAGAATGAGGGTATTCTCCCGCTAGCCAAAGGCAAGAAGATCCTCCTTACAGGTCCCAACGCCAACCAGATGCGCTGTCTGCATGGCGGCTGGAGTTATACCTGGCAGGGTTCCCGTGCTGAGAACCTCAGCGAGAAATACAACACGATCTACGAGGCCCTCTGTAATAAGTATGGTCAGGAGAACATCATCCTCGAACAAGGCGTGACCTATAACGAGGAGGGTGCCTACTACGACGAGAACGAGCCTCAGATCCAGAAGGCCGTCGATGCCGCTGCCAATGCCGACATCATCATCGCCGCCATCGGCGAGAACTCCTACACGGAGACCCCTGGCAACCTCACGGACCTCTGGCTCAGCGAGAACCAGCGTAACCTCGTGAAGGAACTGGCCAAGACGGGCAAGCCCATCATCCTCGTGCTGAACGAAGGTCGTCCGCGCCTCATCGCTGATATCGAACCGCTGGCCAAGGCCGTCGTCGATATCCTCATTCCTGGCAACTATGGTGGTGATGCCCTCGCCAACCTCCTCGCTGGCGATGCGAACTTCTCTGGCAAGATGCCCTATACCTAT
>JAGCPV010000064.1 GCA_017965475.1 Prevotella sp. | reverse complement strand
TTGAAAGCACCAGAGCCGTTGGCGATATAGGCATCGGTAAGCAACACGACAGGTGTCATGTGCTCCAGGGCGATCTTACTGGCCTGGTAAGCAGCATCGAAGCAGTCTGCGGGACTTAGTGCTGCCATCACAGGCATAGGACTCTCACCGTTACGGCCAAAGAGCACTTGTAACAGGTCGGTCTGTTCAGACTTTGTGGGCAGACCCGTGGCGGGACCACCGCGCTGCACGTCAAGTACCACCAGTGGCAATTCCATGATCACGGCCAGGTTCATAGCCTCACTCTTCAGACAGATACCAGGACCAGAGGTCGAGGTAACACCCAGGGCTCCTGCGAACGAAGCTCCGAGGGCTGAGGCACAACCGCTGATCTCGTCCTCGCACTGGACAGTGATGACCCCACAGGACTTGTGCTTGGACAACTCATGGAGCACGTCGGTAGCAGGGGTAATAGGATAAGAACCGAGGTATAGGCGGAGTCCGGCCTTCTCTGCAGCGGCAATGAAACCGTAGGCAGTAGCCTTGTTACCAGTGATATCCATGTAGCGTCCGGGCACCTTCTCCTTGGTCTCGATACGATAGACATTAACGGCCGAGGAGTGGGTGTTGTGACCGTAGTCATAACCAGCCTGTACGACCTTGATGTTGTTTTCGGCAATGGCGGGCTTCTTGGCAAACTTATCCTTCAGGAAGTTGGCCACGAGCGAGAGATCACGGTCGAAAAGCCAGCATACCAGTCCGAGGGCGAACATGTTACGACATTTCAACATCGCCTTGTTGTCCATGCCAGAGTCCTTCAGACAGTCCTTCACCATCGTGGTCAGCGGGCACTGGATCACGCGGTCGGGGTCGATGCCCATCTCACCGAGGTAATCCTCTGTCTTGAACTGTGCCTTCTCCAGATCCTTTGGACCAAACGAGTCGGTATCTATGATGATCGTTGCACCTGGTTTGGCGTAGCGATACTGTGTCTTCAGGGCGGCAGCATTCATAGCCACGAGTACGTCGCACTTGTCGCCAGGGGTATAGACCTTACCAGCTCCGATGTGTACCTGGAAACCAGATACGCCCGTCAGTGATCCTTGCGGGGCACGGATGTCTGCGGGATAGTCTGGGAATGTGGATATGCCGTTACCAACGGTGGCACTGACCGTAGAGAAGATGTTTCCAGCCAACTGCATACCGTCGCCGGAGTCACCAGAGAAGCGTACGACCACCTGGTCGAGCTCCTTCACTTCCAATTTTTCTGCCATAATATGTTTGTTTATTACTAACTTTCTCTTAAAACGGCTGCAAAATTATACATTTTTATTCAGAAAGCCAAAGAAATATTCAGAAAAGTGCATATTTGCCCTTATTTCCTTGCGAATATGCATTTCTTTTGCAATAAACATGCAGTTTTCCAGTTAACAATCAAAAGGAAATACTAAACATTTTCGCGAAAGTTATTGCTGTCTCACGGATTATTATTATCTTTGCAGGCGATGAAGAGAATGATAGGCTTTTTGACAGTGGGAGTGTTCTTGCTCCTGACGGGCTGTAGCGGCGACGGCTACACCCCGGCGCTTCGTGCCATCGATTCCGTTATCAACGAGAAGCCCGACTCCGCCCTCTGCATGCTCGACAGCCTAAGCACCGAAGTTGCCGCTTGGTCCAAGAGTCAGCGCATGCGCTACAGCCTGCTCACGCTGAAGGCACAGAACAAGGCTGATGTGACATTTACTTCTGATTCTGTCGCTAAGGTATTGGTTGATTTTTTTGATAGTCGCGGAACTACAAATGAGCGGATGCAAGCCTACTATCTCCTGGGACGTGCATATAGTGATATGGGCGAAGCGCCGAGAGCTATCAGTAGTTATCAGGGAGCCATTGATGCTGCCGATACAACAACTGCAGATTTTGACTTTTACACTTTGAGTTGTGTCTATTCACAGATGGCAACTGTTTTTTATCGTCAACTATTGTTGACTAATGAAATAGAAGCCCGAAAGAAAGCCAGTTATTATGCATTCCGTGCTAATAAACCTATGTGGGGAATCTACAATATAGACATGATCGCCGGAACCTATATATTAATGAACAAGAAAGACAGTGCTGAAATCATTTTGAAATCTGTACTTGAGCAATACCGAAAATACGGATTTACTCAACAGGCTTTGCGTTCTTCCAGAACTCTGATACATCTATATACAGACAGTCCCCAACGCTTAACAGAGGCAAAGGTTTTGATGGATCAGTTTGAAGCCGAATCAGAATTGTTCGATGAGCAGCATGAACTTCCTCCCACGCAACAAAAATACTATGAATACAAAGGTAAATATTATGAAGGAATTAACAAACTTGACTCAGCAGAGTTCTATTATCGCAAGATATATCGCCCCCAAATGTCCTATACTTCTCAGGATCCTATGTATAGAGGACTTCTTAGTGTGTTCAGTAAACGTCATCAGGCAGATTCAATAGCCAAGTATGCTCGGTTGTATTGTATGGCTAATGACTCTTCCATTGCACTTAAAGATCAAAATATTGTAGCACAGATGACTGCCAGTTATAATTACAATCGCCTGCAGAAAGAAGCTCATGATACCGAGGTAAAAGCATACAGGATTATGATAGGACTGATTATAACAGGATTGCTTCTGTGTATTCTCTCCATCACAGGAATCCTCTTGTGGAAATCTTCTAGGAGAAAGATAGAACGTTTAAAGGCTGAATTTGCGGATGCCACCGATAAATATGAAGATAATATAAGAGAATTACGATTACTGGAACGCACTCATAAGGCAGTTATTTCATCCATTCAACATGAATTGGAAGAAGTTCAAGATAAGAGTAGCAATTTTAGAGAGAAATACACTAAGGCCCAACAGACTATTTCTCAAATAAACCAGGACTACGAAAGCGAGAAGTCAAGATTGTTGTCAGAAAATGATGTTTTACGGAAACGAATAAACGAGCTCCAGCAAGAAGAGATCATCTCCAAGCATCTGATCACCTCTGCATCATTTACCGATAAAGTTATCGTTAAGAGGATTCGTGAAGTGTCCAACAAACCTTTGGCCTCTATAACTGAAGGAGAATGGAACGAATTAGTATTAGCATTTAGCAACTGTTACCCCACTTTATACCGTGACCTGTCTGTGTATTGCAACACTCCGCAGAATATACGAGTCTGCATTCTAACAGCCTTAGGTATTGGTGGCGATGAGCAGGCCAATATGTTGAAAACCACCAAGCAGAGGATTTCCAATATAAAATCAACCCTTAACAAGACCCTTTTTAATGAGGCATCTTCACGCACATTGCGTCGGAACTTAGTCGCACAATACAACGTATATGGCTTTGAAAGAGATGGCTTGCCTGAATAATTAACTTTGATGTACTATTTTATGTAATATAGATAAACTGCGATGGAATCGCAGTTTATCTGTACTAATTAACAAATGATAACAAAGCGATGTGTACTCTGATGAACTATTAGGCTTTTGTTTGCTTGCAAATAATTCTTATTTGGTGTAATTTTGCAGTAATTAACTCTAAAATGCAAGATGACAAAGAAAAGTTTTATTGTCACTTTATTGACGGTTATGTTATCATTTAACTGCATGGATTGCCATGCTTACACAGTTGAATTTGGAATAGGGTATGATGATCCCAAAGAGGGTAATGACGGTCAACAAAAGTCTCCCATCCTCGTACCAGAGGTTGACATCAATGGTTACACCTTGACCTTCTACACACCCTGTGACGGTTCTGTGCTCCGTCTGGTCGATGAGAATGATGTGGTAGTATATTCCACAGTCATTTTGACTGGCACCACCAGCCTTGTGCTTCCCTCTTATCTTTCTGGTGAATACGAAATCCAGATTGTACAAGGTAATATCTATTTCTACGGATATATTGATCTATAAAACAATTATTGTCTAACCATGGAATGGGAATCCAAAAGGTTCCCATTCCCATAAAAACTTCTAAGTTATGAAAAGGATATTATCTGCAATCAGTCTATGCGCAATTGTTCTCTCTGCAAACGCACAACAAAAAGCCGATAATGCTCTACTAGACCTGTCTCGGTCAGACGTTACTGTCGTTGAGAGAAATAGTGACGGCACTATTAAATCAGTTCGGTATGCAGCAACAGATAATGATGTTCCCGCCTCTGCAAATGAATTCTTTAGTTCCATCTTGAAGAAGCGTAATACGGATGATTTTATTATGGACAGATCTGATGATACTGATTATGGCATGTATTTTGAGCGCTATCAGCAATACTATCGGGGAGTTCGCGTAGATGATGGTCATTACAATTTCCGCTTCAAAAATGGCAGGATGAAAGTGGTAAAAGGTCATTATGTGAATGTCGCTGGCATCAATATTGTTCCATCAATTACGGAAAAGGAGGCTGTCGATCTTTACGCGTCCTATTTCAGTATAAACAAAGACAACATCATCAGGTCTTATGTGGATCTTATGATTAAGGAGATTCCTAACGCAGACAGTGGGGAGTCGGTAGCCGTCCTCGTTTATAAGGTGTTCCTTTACGCTACAAACGCATCAAATGAATATGTAGGATATATAGATGCCCGTTCTGGTAAGTTGCTGCATAAAGAGAATGCTGCTGTAAGTTCTTCTGCAGGAGGTCAGTTCTATACATATTACAATAGTAGTTCTAATCCTAAAAGTGGAATAACAGAATATACCAATAATATCTATACATTAGAAGATAATTATCGAGTGAATGGAATCAGGACAATTAAAGATAATCAAAACGGAAATACGGTTTCGTTTACCGATAACGATAATAGTTGGACACAAACAGAAATGGGGGCATACGGTATTGCGTTGGATGTCCACTGGACAATGGAGAAGATAAATGATCTGATGTATGGTACATTCAGTCGAAGTAGTTATGATAATAACAACCATGCCATATTGTCTGTTATAAACACCGAATCAAGAGGAAAATTTTATTCTTCAGGAAATTTCTTTACATTCGGAATTGCCTCTGGAAGTACTGTTTATAAACCCTTCGGCTCTGTAGATATCATAGGGCATGAATATGGCCATGCGATATTGTTTAAGTCTTCAAACTTTAATGACAGTGGGAGTACAAAAGCAGCCATACATGAAGGTCTGGCTGATATTTGGGCAATTATCTTTGAGAAGCGTATTACTCCAAGTGCCAATTATTGGAAATTTGGCGAGCAAATCATGAACATCGGAAAATCCTGTATACGTAATTTCCAGAGTCCAAATGACGCTACGGCATATACACAGATTTCCAGCACTTATGGCTGTGGAGCGTTTAATTCCACAGACGCCCATATAAAAGGAGGCCTTCTGCCTTATTGGTTCTATCTGTTGGTAAATGGCGGCTCTGGTACGAATGGACTTAATAACAGTTATCAAATACTTCCTTTAGGTTTTAATCTTGTAGAAGATTTGGTCAGAAAGACGACGTTTACAACGGCTTATTTGGAAGATTGTACAACATTTCAGCATGTGGCAGATGCATTTATTGATGCAGCAGAAGATAATAATTATAATGCTTTTACTGTAGAACAAATCCAAAATGCATTTTACGCTGTAGGTTTGGTTTCTGAACCTCAACATATATATACTCAATCCTATGCTCCTGGTTCGGCTACATATTATGTGCATGGAAAATCTGGTTGCTCGGTGACTTGGAGTTATACAAGTATATATGGCTCTACGCCTACTTTGACCTTCAACAGTAGCAATTATTCCTGTACGGTAAGCACATCGTCTTCTTTCAGTGGGTATCTTAATGCTACAGTATATTACGGGGGATGCTCTGTGTCTTACTCACGGTATATTACAGGTTCAGCAAGTCTTTCTTCTTCTGGTGACGATGTTTTGCAAGTTGTCCCGTTAGACGGGTCGCATTATCAGATATCCGTTGGTAGCGGATACGAGAGCGCTTCCGTTAGGGTATATGACGCTTCAAGCCTTCAGATGAAAGTCACAGAAAGCCAAATAAACGAGAACTTTGTGCTTGACACATCCTTCTGGAAGCGTGGCTTATATATAGTTGAAATGAAGATCGGGGATAAGACTTATACAACAAAACTTGCAGTAAAGTAAAATATAGAATGACGTATTATTAACAATTAAAAAAAAGAGTTATGAAAAAGATTCTGTTTGCATTAGTGTTTATTTTCAACTGTGTGGGTTCCCGTGCACAGTTGGGGTACTGGGGTAACTCAGGATTTGTCGAACTAACCCCAGACGAGTCGTTTGTATATAAGTTTGTCATGGCAATGGACAACGAAAGCCAGCAGGCCATCAACGACTTGTATGCCAGTATGAAGAAGACTGGAGACAAATCCATCCTCAAGTGTACCGAGATCAGCAAGGGCGCATGGTATGTGGAAAAGGACTTCCCTCTGCCTGAGGGCAATTATTTTGAATCAGCATTTTATGAGGGTAGTTTTCCTAACAATTCACATGAAAACGAGTTGATAGTCATTCTTCCTCAGGTCCAATCCTTCTTGAATGATTGTGGACGGATTGAAGATATCTTAGAATACCTTGGAGATCGAGTGACGGTTGACATGATAAGTGTGTCAGACGAATCTGGAAGTGTCGATTTCCGGCTTATAAGCAACTTGAAGACTTCAGAGGCATGGCTGGATCTTTGTCTGGATGTTTACAACCAGGGATTCGATGGCTTGCATTATTTTGCACCACAGCATTTAATGATTAATAGGTCTTACTGCAATCATCTGGTCAGTGTGATGACGGATACAAATGAGGACGAGAATCTGATCTATTCAATGAATTGGGAAGGTGTGGAATATCCTGCAGGTTGTTATGATCCAGACGACCCAAAGAAAACGGACGAAGGCCTTGCCATTGTCAATCCAAAAATGCAGGAGTTTGCTGGAGACGGATCGAATACGATATACATTGGTACGGGTGGCTTTAGCCTTGAGAAGAACCATGATTACATCGTGCGCCTGACCATGAAGGTTCCGTCTGATGGTAAGTATATGGTAAATTTGGGCAACTGGTTTACCAATTATTCCTTAGAGGTGCCTGTCAGTGCCAGCGACGATTTCCAGGTGATTGATGTTCCATTCTCAGATTTCTGGGGCGATATAACAGATCGGGAGTTTAAGCCCATTGAAGGTGATGCCCACGTCAATCTTTGTACCGGATGGATCGTAGGTACGACTGTTGTCAAGAAAGTGGAGGTATATGAGGTGTTAGGATCAAATGCCCGTGGTGGCACGACAGCGATAGATTCCGTAAAGGCTGCCGATGCCGACGGTATCATCTATAACCTCGCTGGTCAAAAGGTTGATGCCTCTTATAAGGGCATTGTCATCCAAAACGGCAAGAAGCGGATTGTACGTTGATTAATAACGATTCCTTGTAATGGGCCAGGGCGTGCTCTCGCGTGTGCGCGCGGTAGTCGTCTTATGCCAAAAACACCCCACACTTCTTACACTTCCCACACCTAAACCAGAAACGGTGGGTGTAAGAAGTGCGGGAAGTGTGGGTTAAAAAGGACAATTATTCGCCTGCGCGCGCGTGAAATAGGTTCCAATTCTCGAGAGAATTCATCCGATTCGTGGCTCCGCAGAAGAATTTAGAGGCTCCGTTGAGAAATTTAGAGGCTCCGTAGGAAAATTTGGAGCCTCCAAATTTTCCTACGGAGCCTTCTGTTTTTCCTATAGTACCCCTTTTTTGCAACAAAACAAGCGGTCTTATCTAATATTGGAAGGAACTTCCACCAAGGAACTCACGGAGTAGTGAGGTCGGTGGAATCTGCGTCTCAGGGATGGGTTTGATATAACGCAGGAATTTCAGCAAGCGGTAGGCCTCCGCATGTTCGGGACAATTTTCGGGCACTGCCTCCAGAAGTGGCTCTGCCTGACTTTTGATAACGGCGAGTTCGAAAATCATGGCTGTATTGAACATCGCATCGGCATTCTCCTGGAAGGGGAAGATCCACTTGTTTTCTCCAGCCCGGACAGACGGCCAACGACGGATGGTCTCCTGAGCCGTGACAGCACGGTATTTGTGGTCGCGGATGATGCGACGTAGCAGTCGGTTGTCAGTGGTGGGAATGTAGTTGTGGTTATCGAGCAGGATGGTGGTCAACGCAGAGGCATAGACACGGAAGATCTGCTCATTGGGAATCTGTGAGGTCAGTTCGGGATTCAGGGCATGGATACCCTCTACGACGAGGATCTCGTTTTCGCCGAGACGGAGCTTCTTACCACTCTTCTGACTGGTGCCCGTGGGGAAATCATAGCGTGGCAGTTCTATCTCCTCGCCTCGGAAAAGGGCTGTGAGTTGTTCGTTGAACAAGGGGAGGTTCAAGGCGTGTAAGTTCTCGAAGTCATAGTCGCCCTTCTCGTCGAGAGGTGTCTTGTCGCGATCTAAGAAGTAATCGTCAAGCGAGATGCCGACGGGTTTGATGCCGTTCACGGCGAGCTGTACGCTGAGACGCTTGCAGGTTGTGGTCTTTCCGCTGGATGACGGGCCGGCGATGAGAACCATCCGGGTGCCCTTACGTTGGGCGATCTCGTCGGCAATCTTTGCGATTTTCTTCTCCTGCAAGGCCTCGCTGACCATGATGAGTTGTGAGGCGTAGCCTTTGGTGATCGCATCATTCAGGTCACCAATGGTACGCAGTCCGAGGATGTCCTGCCACTGGTGGTGCTCTTTGAAGATGCTGAACATCTTGTCCTGATGTGTCATCTCACCGAGTTCATTAGGGTGTTCCCGTGATGGCAGGCGCAGGAGCAAACCATCGTAATACTTCTCCAGTCCGAAGAGGTAGAGTTGTGAGGTATTCGTCAAAAGGGAACCATAATAGTAATCAACATAACCGTCGATGTCGTAATAGGTTGTGTATAGACTACCCGTGCTCTTCAGCAGTTTAACCTTTGAACGGTTGTGCAGGCTGTCAAACATGGCGATAGCTTCCTCAGTGGTGGTTTCATGACGATGGATGGGTAGGGCGGCATCGATGATTTCCTGCATACGACGACGGATGGCTCCCGCATCGTCAAGTGTCACGGGACGTCCGATGTTGAGGTTTACATAGTAACCATTGCTGACGGGAATGTCGATGGCTACCTTGCAAGGGTCGTAGAGGTCATGTGCAGCCTTACAGAGCACGAAGAACAGACTGCGCGTATAAGCACGTGAGCCACTGGATGAAGTAATGTCGAGGAACTCCACTTCCTTTTGCTTATAGATACGGAAGTGCATGCCTTCCACCTTGTTATTAACGTGTGCGGAGATTGGTCCGTACTTCATTTCGAGACCTGTCTGCTGATACACATCCTCAAGGGTGCAGCCAAGGGGTACTTCGAGCTTTCTCCCGTTATTCTTACAGTAAACTTGGATGGTCTGTTCCTTCATATTTTATATGTTTTAGGTGAATTTTGTTGCAAAGATACGAAATAATTCACAAATCATGGCTCTTTTTCCGCAATTATTTTGTATCTTTGTGCCCGAATTTCATACAAAAACGAATCTTTATGTTAGTTCTATTCAAACTACTCGGCTCCCTCGCACTTCTTATGTTCGGTATGAAGTCGATGAGTGAGGCTCTGCAGAAGATGGCAGGTCCGCAGTTGCGACATGTTCTGGGCGCCATGACTACCAACCGTTTCACGGGTATGCTGACGGGTATGTTGGTGACGGCCTCCGTCCAGTCATCGACCGCTACGACGGTGATGACCGTTTCTTTTGTCAATGCCGGCCTACTCACGCTGGCACAGGCTATCTCGGTCATCATGGGTGCCAATATCGGAACGACGCTCACGGCGTGGATCATGTCGGCAGGTATGTCATTTGATATCACCAGCGCCATCTATCCAGCATTCTTCCTGGGTATTATCCTGATCTATCTGAAGAAATACAGATATATAGGTGATTTCCTGTTCGGTTTGTCATTCTTGCTTCTGGGACTTGGTACCCTGCGCATGACGGGTACGGAGATGCACCTCGGTGAGAATCAGGCCGTGCTTGATTTCTTCGCCTCCTTTGATCCAGACTCATTCCTGACCACGCTGATCTTTCTGATCCTTGGCGGCATCCTGACATTCTGTGTGCAGTCGTCTGCAGCTGTCATGGCTATCACGATGATCCTCTGCTCCAGTGGTGCTTTACCTATTTATCAGGGAATCGCCTTGGTGATGGGTGAGAACATCGGTACTACCATTACCTCGAACCTGGCGGCTCTCTCGGCCAATACCCAGGCTCGTCGGGCAGCACTGGCGCATATGTTCTTCAACGTGTTTGGTGTGGTGTGGATTCTGTTCGTGTTCCGTCCGTTCATCGATATGGTGTGTGGTTGGGTTGGTTACGACGTGACGATGGCTAAAGACTCCGTCGAGACGAGCGTGTTCCTGGCCAATGCCGCTAAACTGAGTTTTGTGCTGGCGGCCTTCCATACCTCTTTCAATGTTGCTAATACCTTCATTCTCATCTGGTTTATTCCACAGATTGAGAGGTTCGTATGCTGGGTCATCAAGCCTAAGAAGATCGATGAGGAGGAGGACTTCCGTCTGCACTTTATCACGGCTGGCTTCATGAAGACCCCAGAACTTTCTGTGTTGGAGGCCCAGAAGGAGATACAGGCGTTTTCTGGCCGTATGCAGCGTATGTTCGAGATGGTGCGCGAGTTGTTGACCCTCTCAAGCAGTGCCTCTAACAAGAAAGACAATAAGGCAGGCGATTTCAATAAGCTTTATACGCGTATTGAGAAGTATGAGGGTATCAGTGATAACATGGAACTGGAAATTGCCAAATATCTGGACTCTGTTAGTGATGCTCATCTCAGCGATGAGACGAAGGCCAAGATCCGTGCCATGCTTCGTGAGATCTCAGAGTTGGAGAGTATCGGTGATGCCTGTTACAACATGGCTCGTACGATATCGCGTAAGTACAATGCCAAGGAAGATCACTTCGTTGACAAGCAGTACGACCATCTCCACCAGATGATGGAACTGACCAATCAATCGCTTTCGCAGATGAATCGTCTGATGGGAGGCCGCAAGGAGTCGTTCGATGTAAACCGCTCGTTCAACATTGAGCACGAGATCAACAATTACCGCAACCAACTGAAGCAGCAGAATATAGTGGATATCAATAACCATGAATACACTTATGCAGTCGGTACTATCTATATGGACCTGATCAACGAGTGCGAGAAATTAGGTGACTATGTAGTAAACGTTGTTGAGGCTCGTATGGGTCTCCGTTAATATGATATGATTTTTGTTGGTTGGCTTGAAAGATGAAGAAAATTGCTTTTTTGATGATATTCGGCCTGTTTAGCCAGATGGCTAAGGCCCAAATTGTTATCAATGAACTGATGCAGTCGAATGTGGATTGCATCATGGATGATCTGAACGATTTCCCCGATTCATGGGTGGAACTGTATAATGCAGGTGATGTGGCCGTCAGTCTTAATGGATATCGGCTGGGCATCAGTGACCAGAGTGATGAGATATGGCGTCTGCCTGATGTGAGTATTGCCCCCAGACAATACGCCCTTGTCTATTGCGATAAGGCTGCAAAGTTGATGCATACCTCCTTCCGCCTGGAGTCAGGGAAGGGCTGTAACGTGTATCTCTTTTATGGTTCGGAGGTTATCGACAAGGTTACGGACCTGCCGAAACAGCCGGCTCCCAATATTGCCTATGGACGAAAGTATGACGGTGGCGATGAATGGGGGTACCAGTTGGTTCCGACGCCAGGCAAGGCAAACAGCGGTCAGACGACGGACAACATCTTAGGTGATCCCGTTTTCAGTGAGATGGGAAAGGTTGTCGTCAATGGCTCCTCACTGACCTTGACGCTCTCCTTGCCTGACGGCTCCCCTGAGGGTACGAGGATCCTCTATACGTTAGACGGGTCTGAGCCTACGGAGAATAGTGCGAAGTATAAGGATCCCATCTCCATCACCAATACGACGGTTGTCCGTGCCAAACTCTTCTGCGACGGTTGGCTCTCACGTCGTTCTGTTGCCCAGAGCTATATCTATTTCTCACGGGAAGTGACACTGCCAGTGATTAGTATTACGACGGATGACAAATACCTGTCGAGTGCCAAGATCGGTATCTTCGTGGAAGGTAATTACCAGCCTGGCACTAATAACTACGAGTTCAACTGGCGGCGCCCGATGAATATTGAGTTCTTTGAAAGCCCTGGTAAGACAAGTGTCATCAACCAACTTGGTGAGGCTCGTGTCATGGGCGAGTCATCGCGGAAATACAATCCGAAGTCGCTGATCTTCTATGCTCATAAGCGTTTCGGCACGAAGCATTTCAAGTATGAGTTCTTCCCAGATCAGAAGCCGGGTCTTATTGAGCAGAAGTCCATCCTTCTGCGCAATGCCGGAGGCGACCATCTGTATCTCTATATGCGTGATGCCCTGATCCAACGGGTCATGGGAACCTATACCGACATCGACTGGGAACCTTGGCGTCCTGCCATCATCTTCATCAACGGTAGTTACAAAGGCATTATCAATATACGCGAACGAAGTACTGGAGATTTTATCTGGGCCAACTACGATGGGTTAGAGGATATCGACCTGATAGAGAACTGGACCTATGTGAAAGAGGGCGACATGATGAACTTCGATGAGTTCAGTGATTTCTATAGTCATCGTGGTCACACACGGGAGGAGTATGAGGAATGGATGGATTGTGTGGAGTATATCAATCTGATGGCGATGAACCTCTATTTTGGCAATATGGATTTCCCTGGCAATAACACCATACTGTGGCGTCCGCGCGCGGAAGGTGGTCGGTGGCGTTTTGTGGCCAAGGATACTGACTGGGGAATTGGACATGAACAGTGGGGCTATCCCACCATCAGCAGATGCCCTGTCAATGTCAATTCCATTGAGTGGTTCTATAATTATGGCGTGGGTGACTATTGGGTCAAAAGACCGGAATACACGATGTTGTTCCGCTATATGATGGAGAATCCGGATCTGAACCGTGAGTTCGTCGATCGTTGCAGCATCTACATGGGTGACTTCCTGAATGAGAGAGGTGTACGTGAGATCTGGGATCCCATGTACGAGACCATCAAGTCTGAGATCCCCTATTACAGACAGCTGATGCCAGAGGCAGATCAGATCAAGTCCTACGATGCAGAGTTGGCAGATGCCCGTTTGTGGATGTCGGAGCGCACTGCCTATTTCTATAAGCATCTGGCTGCTTCCTACAAGTTAGGTACGCCCATCCCGATGACCATCAACCAGTCTGTGGAACAGGCTTCAGGGATGACTGTCAGGTTTAATGGCGTAAAACTGTCGAGGGGCACTTTCGACGGTCAGTTCTATCGGGAGCGTAATGTGACACTTGAGGGAGAGGCTCCGGAAGGTTGGGAAATTGCTGGCTGGCATATCATCACAGAGTCAGAGACTGGCACCAAGGAGAACTTTGTGGAAGGTACAACCTGCTCGTTTGCCATGCCCAAGTGTAAATCCCTGACGATCAATGCGGAGTTAACTGATGTCAGTGGCATCAATACCTTATCGTCGCCAAACTGGAAATGGTTCCGCGACGGGAAGCGTCTGCTGCTGGTGTCTGTTCCTGTCGGCATGAAGGTGCAGCTCTACGATCTTCGTGGAATGCTTATCCATACTGTCGTCTCTGATGGCACGGAGATTTCAATCCCTCTTTCCACCAGCCAGTTCCATATCCTGAAGGTGGGTGATAAGACGATAAAGATATAAATCCCAAAGATTACAATATAACAAAATCCATATATCTTCTCTATCTCTTTGTTTTTTTTCTGCTGAAAAATGACGATTTGTTTTGTATTTTGGACGAATTGTATTACCTTTGCAGCCGATTATCAAGGGGTGCCCACGGGTGTGGGCTGAGATGATACCCTCTAACCTGATCCGGACAATGCCGGCGTAGGGATGGATAGTAGGCTTAATCAACACAATGTTCCCCCTTTACATTATTTATTAATTAAAGGTACTATTAGGTATGAAAAGATTTGTTTTAGTGATGACGGCGCTGGTGTGCGCCAGTGTGAATGCCCAGAAACACGAGGTGCTCTATGACTCGACACAGGTGGAGCAGTTACAGGAGGTGGTCGTGAAGGGAGTGCGGGCGCAGAAGAATGCGCCGTATGCTGTGGCCAACATCAGGAAAGTGCAACTCGATGAGTTCTCCAAGACAGGAAAGGAACTGCCCTTCCTGTTCTCACAGACCCCAGGTGTGGTGGCTTGGAGTGAGAACGGTCTGGGTACAGGTACGACCTATATGCGTATCCGTGGTGCGGGCGACTCCCGTATCAACGTGACGCTCGACGGCGTGCCTCTGAACTCGCCAGAGGATCAGTGCGTGTTCTGGGCCAATATGAACTCCTACGGTTCACTGCTTGGTAGTGTGCAGATCCAGCGTGGTGTGGGATCCTCTACCAATGGTGACGGTGCCTTCGGGGGTTCTGTGGCTCTTTCGTCAGCTACGCCCCTGATTACACCCAGCATCGAGATCTCAGGCTCCTATGGTTCATTCAATACCTATAATATAGGTGGCAAGTTTTCGACTGGTCTGCTGTGGAAGCATCTGATCTTCGACGGTGCCTACCATGAGACGCATACTGACGGCTTTATCCACGGCACCTCAGGGCGCAGTGGCTCCTACTATGGTGGTCTCACCTGGTTGGACAATAGCTTCCAGATCCGTTATAAGAACATCGGCAACTTCGAGAAGACGGGTCAGGCATGGAATGGTGTGACGGCGGGAAACAACGATCTCTCGCTGATGGATGGCACATACGGTACAAATACGGGCATCAAGACCTATCAGGATATGTGGAACGCAGGTCTGGGCAAGTATAACACGCTTTATGAGACGATGGTGCAGTCGGATTGGAACGCCTTTGAGAAAGATGCCAATGGTAACTACGTGACCCGGCGTTACCAGTTAGCCGACGGTACCTACTGGGACAAGACCACCGACAATTTCTGGCAGAACCACAATATCCTCTCTGCCGCCTGGAACATCAGCGACCATTGGACAACGACGGCCTCACTGCACTACACCTATGGCTATGGTTATTATGAGGAGTTCCGTCCCGACAATAAACTCTCGAAGTTCGGACTCTCCATCACGACACCAGAAGGCGACAAGATCAAGAAGACCGACTTCGTCCGTAAGAAGGGACTGACGCAGCACACCTACGGACTGATATGGAACCTGAACTACAAGGATGAGTCGTGGGATATCATCGGTGGTCTGTCGCTGCAGAACTTCGACGGTAACCATTTCGGCCGTGTTACCTATGCTAAACATGAGTATGTGCGTCAGCAGATCCTTGCTAATGGCGAATATACGTACTACGACTCTGATGCCCATAAATTCGATGGTAACGTCTTCCTGAAGGCGGCCTATCATATCTCCGAGCAGTGGGAGGTGTTCGCCGATCTTCAGTACCGTCATGTGGGCTACAAGTCTGACGGTTACAATGACAAATATTATATAGATCCAGATGATGGTCAAATAAAGAAGCATTATCTTGACATCGACGAGAAGTACAACTTCCTGAACCCGAAGGCTGGCTTCTCGTGGACAGTTGGCGATCATCGTGTCTATGGCTCTCTTGCCCTTAGCCATCGGGAGCCAGAGCGTAACAATTTCACCGATAACGGAACAGATAGAAAAGAATATCCCTTCCCCAAGGCAGAGAGTCTGTTGGATACGGAACTGGGCTATACTTACACAGGCGATATCTGGCATGTGGGCGCCAACTTCTATTATATGAGTTACAAAGATCAGTTTGTGCAGACGGGTGAGGTGAGTGATATCGGTGAGAAACTGACGACGAACATTGACGATTCTTACCGTATGGGTGTAGAGCTCCAAGCGGGCGTGGCACCTACCTCGTGGCTCACCATCGAGGGTAATGCCGCACTGAGCAAGAACAAGATCAAGGACTTTGACGAGGTCGTGGAAGACTGGGACAACGGTACGAAGATCATCCACTACGACAATTCGACGCTGGCCTTCTCGCCCTCGACGATCCTCAATGGTTTCGTCACCCTGCACTACAAGGGCTGGCAGGCTGTATGGCACACGAATTTCATCAGCCGTCAGTATCTTGACAATACAGAGAATGCTGATCGATCACTGCCCAGCTATAGTGTGTCAAACATCACCCTGAACTATACGCTGAAGCCTAAGAAGGTGCTGAAGGAGGCGATCTTCGGACTGAACTTCAACAATGTGTTCAACCGTCGCTATGCTGCCAACGGCTGGGTGTATTCCGCCATCTACGAGAGTGGTGGACACGGCAACGACAACCGCTACTATCAGATTGGCTTTATCCCCATGGCGGGATTTACCATGATGGGGAATTTGACGCTGAGATTCTAGTTAATAGTTGATAGTTATGATTACCTTCTTGGCGGAGCATTGGCTGGATATCGTGACGACGGTCTTGGGGCTGGCGTATATACTTCTGGAATATAGGGCCAGCGTGTGGATGTGGGTCGTGGGTTTCCTGATGCAGGCTCTTGGTATTGTACTCTATTATCAGAAAGGACTCTATGCCGACTGCGGCATGGAGTTCTATTATCTGTCGATGACGGTCTATGGCTACTGGAAGTGGGTTCACGGCTCCGTTTCTAAGGAGCCGTTACCCATCCGCCATTTTCCGAAGCGCCTCATGCTGCCCTGGCTCGCCATCATCGCAGCCGTGTGGGGTGTGATCTACTGGCTATTGGTCACGTTCACTAATTCCAATGTGCCCCTGGCTGATAGTTTCACTACCGCCTTGAGTATCGTGGGTATCTGGGCCTTGGCACACAAGTACCTCGAACAGTGGTTCATCTGGATTGCCGTCGATGTCGTCACCTGTGGACTATATTTCTACAAGGATATCCCCTTCAAAGCCAGTCTCTACGGTCTTTATGTCGTGATAGCCATCGTCGGCTGGTTCAAGTGGCGACAGATGATGAAGTCTGCGCAATAAAAAGAGGGACCTGACGCTTCACAGCGTCAAATCCCCACGCAAACTTCAAACAACCAAAAAAAGAATTGTCTGAATTATCGGATAAACAATCGTTTGAATTATCGGATGAACAGTAGTTCACGATACTTCGGCAGTGGCCAGAGGGCATCATCGACGATGAGCTCCAGCTTGTCGATCTCATAACGGATGTCATCGAGTTTGGGCTCCACCTTGTCGTGATAGGCGATGGCCTTCTCGTGCTCGTCCTCGATCTTATTGGCGAGTTTACGGGCGTTGACGAGTTCTTCTACACCCTTCTCAATAGCGGAGGTGCGCTCAGCAATCTCCTCGATGATCTTGATATTACGGGCGGAGAGTTTCTCAGCCTTATCGACGGGGAAGATAGCAGACATATTCTCCACATTCTTCAGCAACTGACTCTGATAGCTGGTAGCCACGGGGATGATATGGTTCATTGACAGGTCACCCAGCACGCGGGCCTCAATCTGAATCTTCTTCGTGTAGGTCTCCCATTTCACCTCGTTGCGGGCCTCTAGCTCTTTCTTCGTCATCACGCCCAGACTCTCGAACATCTCGATGCTCTCCTTGTCGAGGTAACGCTCGAAGATCTTCGGACAAGACTTCTCGACATCCAGACCACGCTTCTCAGCCTCGACAACCCATTCGTCACTGTAACCGTTGCCATCGAAGCGGATAGGCTTACAGGTCTTGATATCCTCACGCAGCACATCGATGATGGCATGGAAGGTAGCAGAGTGACCTGTTCCTTTCAGTTTCTTCTCGAACTCGGGGATACGGGCATCCACACGCTTCTTAAAGTCAACCAGTGCTTCGGCGACGGCACTGTTCAGGGCAATCATAGCGCTGGCGCAGTTGGCCTCAGAACCGACGGCACGGAACTCGAAACGGTTACCAGTGAAGGCGAAGGGTGATGTACGGTTACGGTCGGTATTATCAATCAGCAGTTCAGGAATCTCAGGGATATCCATCTTCAGACCCTGCTTGCCAGCGATGGCGAGGATGTCGTCCTTGTCTGCCTTCTCGATATGGTCGAGTAACTCACTGACCTGTTTGCCCAGGAACGATGAAACGATGGCGGGAGGTGCCTCGTTGGCACCCAGACGGTGGGCGTTGGTGGCACTCATGATTGAGGCCTTCAACAGACCATTGTGTTTATACACACCCATCAACGTCTCCACAATGAAAGTAGCGAAGCGGAGGTTCTGTTCCGGGGTCTTGCCAGGGGCGTGGAGCAGGATACCATTATCGGTACTCAGACTCCAGTTGTTGTGTTTACCAGAACCGTTGATACCTGCGAAGGGCTTCTCATGGAGCAGCACGCGGAAACCGTGTTTACGGGCTACCTTCTTCATCAGTGACATCAGCATCATGTTATGGTCAACGGCCAGGTTGGTCTCCTCGAAGATAGGAGCGAGCTCAAACTGGTTGGGAGCCACCTCGTTATGACGCGTCTTACAGGGAACGCCGAGTTCCAGAGCCTGGATCTCAAGGTCACGCATGAAAGCTGCGACACGCTCAGGAATACTTCCAAAGTAGTGGTCGTCCATCTGCTGGTTCTTGGCGGAGTCGTGACCCATCAGCGTACGGCCTGTCAACAGCAGGTCAGGACGGGCGGCATAAAGACCCTCATCGACGAGGAAATACTCCTGTTCCCAGCCGAGGTTGGAAGTCACCTTCTTCACGGCGGGATCGAAATAATGGCATACATCAACGGCAGCCACGTTCACAGCATGCAGAGCGCGCAGCAACGGAGCCTTATAGTCGAGTGCCTCACCGCTATAAGAGATGAAGACGGTGGGAATACACAACGTATCGTCAATGATGAACACAGGTGATGTGGGATCCCAAGCTGAGTAACCACGTGCCTCGAAAGTTGAACGGATACCGCCAGAGGGGAATGAAGAGGCATCAGGCTCCTGTTGTACGAGCAACTTACCAGTGAACTCTTCTACCATACCGCCCTTACCGTCGTGCTCGATGAAGGAGTCGTGCTTCTCGGCGGTGCCCTCCGTCAACGGCTGGAACCAGTGTGTATAGTGGGTGACACCGTTCTCTACAGCCCACTGCTTCATACCAGCGGCTACAGCGTCAGCGATGTCACGATCGAGACGTGCGCCATTGTCCATCACGTCGATCATCTTCTCATAGACCTGCTTCGGCAGGTACTTGTACATTTTCTCACGGTTGAAGACCTTCTTACCAAAATACTCGTAAGGTCTCTCACTTGGTGCTTTCACGTCGAGCGGCTTCTTCTTGAAAGCCTCACCGACAACCTGAAATCTTAATGCTTCCATAATCAATCCTTTTTTGTGTTTGTTATACCTGTTTACTTACACTTTGCTTAGAATTTGATGCAAAGGTACGACATTTTGGAAGCAAAAGAAGACTGTTTCCGACATTATTTACCTTCTTTTTCTTGAAAAGTAACAATCTGTAAGTGATGCATGGTGGTTTACTTACGATTTAAAAGTAAATCGGGGCTATCTCCATGTGTTTTGATTATTTGTTCTTTTCCGTCATGTACCTCCAGTAGCGACGGGGCATGTCGCTGAGTTGTTTACGGGGATTCATCCGTTCCTTGATACAGATGGCCTTGAAATAGGTGCGCCAGAGATCCTGTAGCAACTGGTCATCACTGCTCAACAGGTTGGCATCGAGTTTGCCGTTCTCCAGATTGAAAGGGATGGCTGCCTCGTCCTCGAAGGTGATGCGGATGGGACTACTCCCCGCCCCTGTATGGGGAGGGGTTGGGGTGTAATAATACCCGTAGTGCCTCTTGGCATCATATATCAGCCAGGGCTGGTCGCCAAAACGGTCCTGAAAGTGGTCGATGACCAGCGGTAGCACATTATGGTCTGGTGAGACGACGCCGAGGTAAGTGCCGTCCTTCGCTTTCTGGAAACGAATGAACTGTTTCATACGCAATTGTTCGTGGAGCACGCGGCGACAGGTGTTGCGTACGGCCAGCACATCCTCATCAGAGGCGTTGCTTTCGATGCTGGGGGCTCCTGTCGGCTGTCGGAACACCTTACATATATAATTGAAGAGCGGTTGATGGAGCGTACGTTCTTCCGAAAGCCAACTAACGGTGATCACTCTGAGTCCGCTTACTGATAGATGCTTTTCCAGTCCTTTCCAGACACGTGCTGCCTTTTCACCGTCGGTCACCACGAGATGTGGCTCGTCGGCAAACAGGGGCAATTGCTCCCCTTCCGCCAGTAATGTCACATCCTGCTGATGTAGTGCAAAACTGTCGAACACGGCCGTTAACAGTCCGTCGAGGGTGTTGTCGAAGGTATAGACAGTCATTCCTTGAAATCGAGTGTCAGTTGTTGTTCCTCAGCCGCCCGTTTCTGCTGGGTCTTCGAGAGAAGCAGAGGACGAAGACGCTCTGGGCGCAGTTCGTTGATGCCGATGATGGGTTGTGAGAACGCCGAGGTGAGTTCACCGCAGGTGATGAAGTATTTGGCCTTCTTCATCACCACCCCCATTTTCTTCAGGTGGTAGGAGGTGATCCGGTTGAAACGGCGTGAGTTCACGATGAGGATGGCGGACTTCACGCCGATGCCTGGCACACGGAGGATATGCTCGTAGGGGGCACTGTTGATATCCACGGGGAAGAACTCTGGATGCCGCAGGGCCCAGCCGAGTTTGGGATCCACATCCAGATCGAGATGCGCGTGGGCATCATCCACGATCTCATCGACACTGAATTGGTAGAAACGCATCAGCCAGTCGGCCTGATACAGACGGTTTTCGCGCACCAGTGGTGGCTGTTTCAATACGGGCAGACGGGGGTCGTAGGTGTTCACGCTGACATAGCCAGAGTAATAGACGCGTCGCATGGTGGGTTGCTGATACATCGCTGACGACATCTTCAGAATGTCGAGGTCGCTTTCCTTCGTTGCACCTACGATCATCTGTGTCGATTGTCCTGCTGGCACAAAACGCGGAGCATGTCGGAACTTCTTCCTGTCCTCCTTGTTCTCCAAGACTCCCTGTTGGATCTGTGACATCGGCAGGAACACGCTCTTGTGATCCTTTTCTGGTGCCAGAGCTTTCAACGACTCCTCCTTGGGGATTTCGATGTTCACACTCATACGGTCGGCATATCGCCCAGCCTCCTGAAGCAGTTCCTGTGAGGCCCCAGGAATGGTCTTCAGGTGAATATAGCCATTGAAGCGGTGCACTGTCCGTAAGTCACGTACAATGGCAGTCAGCCGTTCCATGGTATAGTCGGGATTCCTCACCACACCGCTCGACAGGAACAGACCCTCGATGTAGTTACGACGATAGAACTCCATCACGATCTCCTCCAGTTCCGAGACAGCCAATGTGGCGCGAGGGATATCGTTCGAGCGGCGGTTGATACAATAGGCACAGTCGTACTTACAGTAGTTCGTCAGCATCACCTTCAGCAGTGAGATACAACGTCCGTCGTCGGCAAACGAGTGGCAGATGCCCATGCCGCCAACGGTGTTGCCTACCATCCCTTTCTTACCGGAACGCACGGTGCCGCTCGACGAACACGATACATCGTACTTCGCCGATTCGGTGAGTATCCGCAGCCGTTCCATTGTCTTTTCCGTCAGCATCAGGGTAATCTTGGTTCTTTCCGCAAAAGTACAAAAAATCTCGCAGACGGAGACCATCTGCGAGAAAGATTTTGCATTATTTTGGAAAAACGGTACTTACTTCGAAAGGAAGGTGTTCACGTTCTGGGCTGCCTGTTTGCCAGAGGCCATGGCACGTACCACGAGGGATGCGCCGTTGGCGGCATCACCGCATACGAAGACGTTCTTGGGATACTCTGGATGCTCTGGCTTGAGGAATCCCATGGCGAGGAGTACGAGTTCAGCCTTGATGATCTCTGGCTTACCCTTCTCGACCATGATCGGACGACCACCTTCAGGGTTGGGTTTCCAGTCGATCTCCTGTACCTTGACACCTGTCAGTTTACCATTTTCACCCAGGAACTCCAGCGTGTTGATGTTCCAGCGGCGGGTACAGCCCTCCTCGTGCGACGAGGTGGTCTTAAGCGTGCGGGGCCAGTTCGGCCAGGGGTTCTGCGGATCTTCAGGCCCCTCGACAGGCTTGGGCATGATCTCTATCTGAGTGACGCTCTTGCAACCCTGACGGTGGGCCGTACCGATGCAGTCACTACCTGTGTCGCCACCACCGATGACCAGCACGTCCTTGCCCTTGGCAGTGATACGCTCGTCCTTAGAGAATTCAATGCCAGCGAGAACGCGGTTCTGCTGACTCAGCAGTTCGAGGGCAAAGTGAACACCCTTCAATTCGCGACCAGGAGCTTTCAAGTCTCTGGCGGTTGGGGTGCCGGTGGAGATGACGTAAGCGTCAAATCCTTGTCCCGCTAACTTATCTGGTTCTGCTAGGTGATCCAGATCGACGGCCTCGCCGTACTTGAATGTGATACCCTCTTCCTCCATCAGTCTCAGACGACGGTCGATGATGGTCTTGTTCAGTTTGAAGTTGGGGATGCCGTAGCGGAGCAGACCACCTGCAGCCTCGTTCTTCTCAAAGACCGTGACCGTATAGCCCATCTGGTTCAGGTCGTTGGCTGCTGCCAGTCCGGCAGGACCGGCACCAATCACTGCCACCTTCTTGCCGTTGCGCTCGGGGATGTGCGGTTGGATGTAACCCTCGCGGAAGGCGGCTTCGATGATGGAGGCCTCATCCTCGCGGTTTGTGGTGGGCTCATGGTTATAGCGGTTCAGCACACAGGCCTTCTCGCAGAGGGCAGGACAGATACGACCCGTGAACTCGGGGAAGGGGTTCGTGCTGGTGAGCAGCTGATAGGCTAACTCCCAGTCGCCTTTGAATAGCGCATCGTTCCACTCTGGTGCTTTGTTGCCCAGCGGACAAGCCCAGTGACAGAAAGGAACGCCACAGTCCATGCAGCGACTTGCCTGCAGCTTACGTTCGCGGGTGCTGAGCGTCTGCTCCACCTCGCCGAAATCGTGGATTCTATCGTGAATCGGACGGTATCCCGCCTCTTGGCGGTGTATCTCTAAAAATGCTTTCGGATTTCCCATAATCTTTTGCTGTTTGAAGTTTTAATACTCTCTTTGCATATCGGCGATCTTCTCGCGGAGCTTTTTCATCTGCTCCTCCTGTAAGACACGCTTGTATTCGATAGGCACGACTTGGATGAAGTCTTCCACGTAGCGCTGCCAGTCATCGAGCATACGTCCTGCGAGGGCCGAACCCGTGTGGAGGTAGTGCTGACGGATGAGTTCGAGCAGTTCCTTACGCGAGACACTGTCCTCGACAAGTCCCAGTTCCACCATGTCCATGTTACAGAAGTAGTCGAACGTATGGTCTTTGTCATAGACATAGGCCACACCACCACTCATACCGGCTGCGAAGTTACGCCCCGTCTTGCCGAGCACCACGACACGACCGCCTGTCATATATTCACAACAGTGATCACCGGCACCCTCGATGACGGCGATGGCACCCGAGTTACGTACACCGAAGCGCTCACCTACCTTACCGTTGATATAGAGTTCACCACTGGTGGCACCGTAGAGGCCCGTGTTTCCGGCGATGATATTGTCCTCGGCCTTGAAGTTCGAACGCGTGGGTGGCAGGATAGCGATACGTCCACCACTGAGGCCCTTGGCGAAGTAGTCGTTGGTCTCACCTTCGAGTTTGAAGTTGATGCCATGGGCGAGGAAAGCACCGAACGACTGACCAGCCGAACCTTTGAACTTCACGTTGATGGTGTCGTCGGGCAGACCTGCCAGACCGTATTTCGCTGCCACCGTACCGGACAGCATCGTTCCTACGGCACGGTCTGTATTCTTGATGGCATAGTCGAGCGATACTTCTTTCTGTTGGTCGATGGCTTTCCCTGCGGCCTCGATCATCTGTTGGTCGAGGATAGTGCCCTGCATACCCAGTGGCACGGCGGGTTTCGTCATGTCGCCTGTGAAGTGGAGCGTACCATCTTCCTTATTCAGCAGTCTGTCGAAGTCGAGTACGGATGCACCCGTCTCGATGAGGTCCGTACGACCCACGATGTCGTTGAGGCTCTTGAATCCCATCTCAGCCAGATACTCGCGCACCTCTTGGGCGAGGAATGTGAAGTAGTTGACGAGATATTCGTATCTTCCTACGAAGTGCTTTCTTAGTTCTGCGTTCTGCGTAGCTACACCCATCGGACAGGTGTTCAGGTTGCATTTACGCATCATCACACAGCCGAGTACGATGAGTGCTGCTGTACCGAAACCAAACTCCTCAGCGCCGAGCAGTGCCATCAGTACGATGTCTCGACCTGTCTTGATCTGTCCATCGACCTGCAGACGAACATTGCTGCGAAGACCGTTGCGGACGAGTGTCTGCTGTGTCTCTGATAGTCCGATCTCTGGTGAGATACCTGCGAAACGCATACTGCTGGCGGGCGAGGCGCCCGTACCACCCTCAGCACCGCTGATGATGATGAGGTCTGCCTTGGCCTTGGCGACGCCTGCGGCAATCGTTCCCACACCACTCTCGGCGACGAGTTTCACACTGACGGCCGCTTTCGGGTTCACGTTCTTCAGGTCGAAGATCAGCTGGGCCAGGTCCTCGATACTGTAGATGTCATGATGGGGTGGGGGTGAGATGAGTGAGATGCCCGGAATCGAGTGACGTGTCTTGGCGATCACCTCATTCACCTTGAAGCCGGGCAACTGTCCGCCCTCTCCTGGCTTGGCACCTTGGGCCACCTTGATCTGTATCTCTTCGGCATTCACCAGGTATTCGACAGTCACACCGAAACGGCCACTGGCCACCTGCTTCGTCTTGGAGCTGAGGCTGATGCCGTCGAACGTTGAATGGAAACGTTCACTGTCCTCACCGCCCTCACCTGTGTTTGAGCGGGCGCCGAGTTTGTTCATTGCCAGACAGATCGCTTCGTGAGCCTCCTTCGAGAGGGCCCCGAACGACATGGCTCCTGCCACGAAGTGCTTCACGATGTTCTCCACCGGCTCCACCTCGTCGATGCTGATGGGGTTCTTCTTCCAACCCATGAAGTCGCGGATGAAGATAGGCTTCTCCTTGGCATCGACGAGTTTTGAGAACTGTTTGAACTTCTCATAGTTACCCGTCCTGGTGGCCAGTTGTAGGGTAGCGATCGTCTCAGGATTCCAGGCATGCTTGATACCGTCTTTGCGCCAGTGGAACTGACCCAGATTGGGCAGGAAGGTTGTGTCTGTGTTGTTATGGGCGAAAGCGGCCTGGTGCATGGCGATGGCGTCGCTGGCGATCTTATCCAGTCCGATACCGCCGATGGTACTTACCTCCGTGCCGAAGTATGTCTTCAGCAGGTTCTCGCTCAGGCCGATGCTCTCGAAGATCTTCGCACCGCGATATGAGCGGATGGTCGAGATACCCATCTTTGCCATGATCTTGAACAGACCCTTCTTCACGGCCTTGATATAGTTGGCCTCGGCAGTGGCGTAGTCCTCCTGTATCTTGTGCTGTTTCACGAGGTTGTCGAGGATGGCGAACGTCATGTAGGGGCAGAGGGCAGAAGCACCGTAGCCCAGCAACAGGGCCGCATGCATCGTCTCGCGGATCTCACCGCTTTCCACGATCAGGGCCGTCTGTACACGTTTGCCGACAGAGATCAGGTAATGGTGAACGGCAGAGACAGCCAACAGCGATGGGATAGCCACATGTTCGGCATCCACATCACGGTCACTCAGGATGATATAGTTATAACCCTCATCCACGCTCTTCTCGGCCTGATGGCACAGGGCATCGAGGGCCTCACGCAGTCCGTCTCCACCTTTCGCACCGTCGAAAAGTGTCGGTAACTTGATCGTGTTGAATCCCTTATATCTGATATTACAGAGGATATCGAGTTGCGTGTTATTCAGGATCGGGTGCGGCAGACGTACCATCTTACAGTTCGTCTCGTCAGGGTTCAGGATGCCCGTACCCACACGACCGATATACTCCGTCAACGACATTACCAGTTCCTCACGGATGGAGTCGATGGCAGGGTTCGTCACCTGTGCGAACTGTTGACGGAAGTAGTTGAAGAATGTCTGTGGCTTGTCAGAGAGTACGGCCAACGGTGTGTCGTTACCCATGGAGGCAGTTGGCTCCTGACCGTTCACGGCCATTGGTACAATGGTGGCGTCGATATCCTCGGCACCGTAGCCGAACATCACCTCTTTCTTCAACAGGTCACTGACACCGTTCTCCACATGACGACCACTCTTCAGTTTCTCCAGCTGGATACGGTTCGTACTCAGCCACTGACGATATGGATGTTCATTGGCCAGTTGCTGTTTGATCTCACCGTCGTAGTAGATTTTTCCTTCTTTCGTATCGATAAGCAGGATCTTACCAGGCTGCAGACGACCCTTCTCGGCGATCTCAGTGGGGTCGAAGTCCATCACACCCACCTCCGAGGCCACGATCATCGTGTCGTTCTTGGTGATGGTGTAGCGGGCCGGGCGCAGACCGTTTCTGTCGAGCATACCACCTGCAAAACGACCGTCACTGAACAACAGGGCGGCAGGACCGTCCCATGGTTCCATCAGGATCGAGTGGTACTCATAAAACGCCTTCAGATCTTCCGAGATGGGGTTCTTGTCATTAAAACTCTCCGGCACGAGTACGCTCATGGCGTGGGGCAGTGAGAGACCGCTCATCACGAAAAACTCCAATACGTTGTCGAGGCTGGCACTGTCGCTCATACCTGGCTGTACAATAGGCGATATCGCCTTCGCCTCGCCCAGGGCCTCACTCGACAGCACGCTCTCACGGGCCTGCATCCATCCGCGGTTACCACGGATCGTGTTGATCTCACCATTGTGACACAACAGACGGAAAGGCTGGGCCAACGACCACGTTGGGAATGTGTTTGTGCTGAATCGTGAGTGTACCAGCGCCAGTCCACTCGTCAGGTAGGGGTTGGTCAGGTCAGGGAAATACTGTCTTACCTGCATCGACGACAGCATGCCCTTGTATATCATGTTTGTGTTGCTCAGCGAACAGATGTAGAAGTCCTTATGGTTGACGCGCTTCTCAATCTTCTTCCTGATAATATATAAGGTACGTGGGAAGGCTTCCACCTGATCGTCGCTGACACCCGTCACAAACACCTGCTTGATGTCGGGTTCTGTACCCAAGGCAGCCTCACCCAGACAATCGGGGTTCGTGGGCACTGTCCTCAGGTGCATCAGCTGCAGTCCCTCACGCTCGATCTCCTCGATCATGATACTCAGAATCTCCTGCTGTGCCTTCTCTTCCTTGGGCAGGAACACCAGACCCGTGCCGTATTTTCCTTTTTCCGGCACGGGGATGCCCTGCAACAGGATGAACTCGTGGGGTATCTGGATCATGATACCCGCACCGTCACCATCTTTTCCTACCTCAGCACCACGATGGCGCATGTTTTCCAGCACCCGCAGGGCGTTATCTACCAGCTCGTGGCTCTTGTTACCGTGGATATTGACGATCATACCCACACCACACGCGTCATGCTCGTACGTACTTTGGTAAAGTCCTTTTTCGGTTTGAGTTTGCTTACTTTTTGTCATATTATCCTTGTTTTAATCTTTCATTTTGCTAGAAATCGACGGCAAAGGTATGACATTTTGTAAACTTCTACCGTCCCTTTCCGTACATTTTAATCTTAATTTTCGCCTGAAGTAACAATTTGTAATCATATCGCGCCCGTTTGCTTACAAATTGAAAGCATAAAGGTTAAGGAAGTTCTATTTCGCCATCGAAGACAAAGGCGGCAGGACCGGTCATATAGACATGGTTGTCACTCTCGCGCCATTCGATGTCGAGGGTACCGCCATCCATTACGATGCGACTTTTCCTACCAGCCCTCTTCGTGAGACAGGCAGCCACGGCCGTGGCACAGGCACCTGTGCCACAGGCCATCGTGATACCACTGCCCCGTTCCCAGACGCGGGTACGGATGCTACCGTCGGCCTCGATGCGTGCGAACTCGATGTTACAGCGCTGGGGGAAGGCTGGGTGGAGCTCCAGGATACGTCCTGTCTCACCCACCTGATCGATGTCGTCTGTAAAGATGACATAGTGGGGGTTGCCCATCGAGACGAAGGTACCTTTGCCGATGCTTCGTGATGGAATGAATTGCTCTTCATTTTCAAGTACGGGTTCAAGCATGTCAACGGTAACACTCTCCACGATACCATCTGGTGTGACATGGAGATCCAGTGTCTTGATGCCGGAGAGTGTGAGCAGTCGGATTTGTGTTTGTGTTGTCAGGGCTCTCTCATACAGGTATTTCCCGATGCAGCGTGAAGCATTGCCGCACATCATGGCTTCGCTGCCGTCGGCGTTGAAGATACGCATCGAGAAGTCTGCCTCCGGAACAGGCGACTCTCCAATCAGCACCAGCCCGTCGCTGCCGATACCCTTGTGACGGTCGCTCCAGACGATGGCCGCCTTCTCGGGGTCTGGCACGGGGGTTGTGATGGTGTTGACGTAGATGTAGTCGTTGCCAGTTCCGTGCATCTTGGTGAATGGTACTTTCTTTTTCATATTGTTCTTGTTTACGACGGCAAAAGTACGGCGATATGGATAAAAATGCAAAGAATCTTTCATAAAAACATCTTCGTTTCGGCTAATGGTAACAAATCGTAAGCAAAACACCCTATGTTTCTTTCAAATCGTAAGCAAAAATATGTGAAAGAAATCAAAAGGGTAACAGAATATGATATTTATCTCCAAAATGACAACTTTTTCCTTTGTTTTGCTTTCATAATGTCGTACCTTTGCACCGAGAAACGAACAAAGTGTCACATTAAAGTTCAGAGAGAGACAAGGTAAAAAGAAAAAGGTAACAATTAAAAATTAAAAAGGTATGAAAAAGATTGAAGCAATTATCCGCAAGACCAAGTTCGAGGAGGTGAAGGCCGCATTGCTTTCATCAGACATCGACTGGTTTGAGTACCACGACGTCCACGGCATCGGACAGAGCCGTCAGGAAAGAATCTATCGTGGTGTGCAGTATAGTACCGATGTGATTGAGCGCGTAGCCATCTCCATTGTCTGTCGCGACATCATCGTTGATCCTACCATCAAGGTACTGCTGAAGGTGGCCCATACGGGCGAGGTCGGTGATGGCCGTATCTTCGTGAGCGACGTGATAGATACATGGTCTATACGAACGGGCGAGAACGGCGATACGGTGCTCCGCGATAAGAAGTAGAAATAGAGAAGAAGTTAAATAGGATAACAACACAAACACAAAATGATTATGAACGAAATTGGATTATCACTCGATACCGTATGGATGCTATTGGCAGCCATGTTGGTTTTCTGGATGCAGCCGGGATTCGCGCTGTGTGAAGCTGGTTTTACACGTAGTAAGAACACGGCCAACATCCTGATGAAGAACTTCGTCGATTTTATGTTCGGCTCTTTGCTGTTCTTCTTCGTCGGCTTCGGCTTCATGTTCGGAAGCGAAGGCGCTGGTTTCATTGGTATGCCCAACTGGGGCGACCTCTCTTTCTATAAGGGTGACCTGCCCGTAGAGGGTTTCCTGATCTTCGAGACCGTCTTCTGTGCCACCTCCGCCACGATCGTCTCTGGTGCGATGGCTGAGCGCACGAAGTTCTCGATGTACCTGATTTACAGTGCGGTCATCTCCCTGTTCATCTATCCCATCGAAGGACACTGGACATGGGGTGGTGGTTGGCTCTGCAACGATGCTGCCGACAGTTTCATGATGAGCACCTTCGGTGATGTGTTCCACGACTTCGCAGGCTCGGCCATCGTGCATAGTGTAGGTGGCGTACTAGCACTGATCGGTGCCTTGGCACTGGGTCCGCGTATTGGCAAGTACAATGCTGATAAGAAGAGTAACGCTATTCCTGGTCACAACCTGGCTATGGCTTCTCTGGGCGTGTTCATCCTCTGGCTGGGATGGTTTGGTTTCAACCCGGGCTCTCAGCTCGCTGCTTCTGGTGAAGTGAACCGTATCGCCATCTCTCATGTGTTCCTGACGACCAACCTCGCTGCTGCCGCCGGTGGTTGTGCTACGATGTTCCTCACATGGATCAAGTACGGCAAGCCCTCGCTCTCTTTGACACTCAACGGTGTGCTGGCCGGATTGGTAGGTATCACGGCAGGTTGTGACCTTGTCTCTCCCGTGGGAGCCGTGATCATTGGTCTCGTCTGTGGTCTCGTCCTTGTCTATGCCATCGAGTTTATCGATCATAAGTTGCACATCGACGACCCTGTGGGTGCCAGCTCTGTACACGGTGTCTGTGGTATCCTCGGTACCCTGATGACGGGTCTGCTCTCTACCACTAACGGTGCGTTCTATGGCTTTGGCTGGGGATTCTTCGGTGCTGAGTGCTTCGGTGTCCTCATCATCGACCTCTGGGCAGCTGCCTGTGGTTTCGCCCTCTTCTATGGCATTAAGAAGTTCCATGGCCTGCGTGTCGATAAGCGCATCGAGGAAGAAGGTCTGGATGTCTATGAGCACGGAGAGATGTGTTATAACTAAATTGAACATGGAGTATTGAACATTAAAAGATTGAAAATGATGAAAAAGATGATATTATTAGTCATGGGTCTGGTTGCGGGAGCGACCACCCATGCACAGGAGATAGAGACAACCGTTGCGGCGGACGTGGTAAGTAGTTATATCTGGCGTGGTCAGGACTTGGGTAGTGCTGCCATCCAGCCGACGCTGGGTATCGGGTATAATGGCCTGTCACTGACAGCCTGGGGTAGTTACGGCATCGTGGATCCCGCCGATACGAAGGAGTTTGACCTGACACTTGCCTATTCGATAGGCGGTTTTAATATCGGCATCACTGACTATTGGTTCAATGCAGGCCAAGACCCTGAGAACCGCTATTTCAAGTATGATGCCCATGGCACGAACCACGTGTTTGAGGCAACGGCCGGCTACGACTTCGGACTGGTCTCGTTGCAGTGGTACACGAACATTGCCGGCAACGACGGGCTGAACAAGGACGGCAAGCGGGCTTACAGCAGTTATGTTGAGGCTAATGTCCCATTCAAACTTGCTTCTGTTGACTGGACTGCTACGGCCGGTGCCGTCCCATTCGCCACAGACTTCTACGGAACGACGGGCTTCGCCGTCACCAACCTCGCACTGAGGGCGACGAAGGAGATCAAGGTGACCGACTCGTTCTCGATCCCCGTCTTCGGACAGGTGGTGGGTAACCCCTGTTCACAGAAGGCATACTTAGTCTTTGGATTCACGCTACAGCCGTGAGTCCAAGGACTCTTTTTTCATTCGCAAACCATCAAATAACTAAAGATATGAAGATTAAGAAACGTTGGATCATCCTGATGACGGCGATGACTTTGATCGCTGTTGCAGGTTTGGCGGTGGGAGAACCGTCGTTTGAGTGTGACTGGTCGGTGATCTCGGCCGCCGATGTGGCGTGGTTGATCACGGCCACGATTTTCGTGTTGATGATGACGCCAGGACTGTCGTTCTTCTACGGCGGTATGGTGGGAGCAAAGAATGTCATTTCGACGATGCTCCAGTCGTTCATCGCCATGGGACTGATCTCAGTGCTCTGGGTGGTGATCGGCTTCTCGTTGTGCTTTGGTGACGATATCGGCGGTGTGATCGGTAATCCGCTGACCTTCCTGATGTTCCAGGGTGTGGGTGGTGAGGTCTATACGACACCCGCAGGCAACGTCTTGGGTGGCGCGACGATCCCATTGGCACTGTTCGCCCTGTTCCAGATGAAGTTCGCCATCATCACGCCGTCGTTGATCACAGGCTCGTTCGCCGAGCGTGTCCGCTTCTCGGCCTATATGTTCTTCATGATGTTCTTCTTCTTCGTGATCTACTGTCCGTTGGCACACATGACCTGGCATCCCGAAGGACTGTTCATGAAATGGGGTGTCATCGACTTCGCCGGTGGTATCGTGGTACATGCCTCATCGGGTATCGCAGCCCTGGCGGGAGCCATCTTCCTGGGTCGTCGCAAGGCGGAGACGCGTAAGAGCGAACCTGCCAACATCCCCTTCGTGTTGCTGGGTGCCGCCATGCTGTGGCTCGGCTGGTTCGGTTTCAACGCCGGTTCGTCGCTGCATGCCGACGGACAGGCCATCAAGGCGTTCTTGAATACGAACACCGCCTCGGCTACGGCCATGATGACGTGGATATTCTTCGACTGTCTGCGTGGTCGCAAACCCTCTGCCATGGGTGCCGCTGTGGGTTGTGTGGTCGGTCTGGTGGCCATCACACCGTCGGCTGGTTATGTCACTGTGGGCCAGAGCATCTTCATTGCCTTCGTCATCACGCTGATTTGTAACGTCGCCGTTTATTGGCGTTCGCACTCCCAGATCGACGACGCCCTCGACGTGTTCCCGACGCATGGCACGGGTGGTATCTTCGGTACGGTGCTGACGGGTATCTTCATCCAGGAGGGTCTCATCGCCGGCACATGGGAGGGTTTCGTGATTTTCCTCTACCACCTGCTGGCCATCGTCATTGTGTTTGCCTACACCTTTGCTATGAGCTGGCTGGGCTATAAGCTGATCGACAAACTGATCCCCATGCGTGTCTCTGCTTTCAGCGAGAAGGTCGGTCTCGACTTTTCACAGCACGATGAGCACTACGGCCTCGCCCATATCGGCGAGCGCGAACTCGCCGAGTACGAGGAGCACATCAAGGAAAAGTCGATGAAAAGGCAGGAGTAATTACTCCTGCCTCTTCTTATTCTTGCGTCGCTGGGCTTCGCGGGCACGGGTGATCTCTTTCCACTTAGCTTTCTTTTCCGCTCGCAAGGCTTTTTTCGCGGCGTCGCGTGCCTCTATCTCAGCCTTGCGCTTGACTATCTTTTTTTCCTCACGAGCCAAGACACGGGCCTGATAGTCCGGATTCGACAGCATCTCCTTACGGAATGGCGTAGCGAGCAT
>JAGCPV010000063.1 GCA_017965475.1 Prevotella sp. | reverse complement strand
GCTGCCCAGATCATCAGCCGTATCAACGGTTTCACATACGTACAGACCAAGTTCGACTACTTCACTGGTGAGCTGAATGTGGTTAAGGAGGTTCCTTATGGCAACAACCCCAATCGTCTGAAGGTGAAGTGCTATGGTGCTGACGATGTACGTGAGGGTGTAGCAATCCTGTGGAAGGAGAATGTTGACGTCTCCATCACTGGTAACTCTACCAACCCAACCCGTTTCCAGCACCCCGTAGCCGGTACTTACAAGAAGGAGCGCGTGCTCGCTGGCAAACCTTACTTCTCTGTAGCTTCTGGTGGTGGTACAGGTCGTACACTGCACCCAGATAACATGGCCGCAGGTCCTGCTTCTTATGGTATGACTGATACCCTGGGACGTATGCACTCTGACGCTCAGTTCGCAGGTTCTTCTTCAGTGCCTGCTCACGTTGAGATGATGGGCTTCCTCGGTATGGGTAACAACCCGATGGTGGGAGCTACCGTTTCTGTAGCTGTTGCTATTGACCTCGCTATCAATAAGAAGTAATCACATGGAGAAAACCCTTGTATTACTGAAGCCCAGCTGTGTACAAAGACAGTTGATTGGTGAGATTATGAACCGTTTTGAGCGTCGTGGACTCCGTGTGGCAGGCATGAAAATGATGCAGCTCTCTGACGAGATTCTGCGTGAGCACTATGCTCACCTTGTGGATCGTCCCTTCTTCCCGTCATTGGCAGCATCCATGCAGGCATCGCCTGTAGTGGCCCTCGCTTTGGAGGGAGTTGATGCTGTGCAGGTTGTACGCACCATGACTGGATCGACCAACGGGCGTGAGGCAGCGCCAGGAACCATCCGCGGCGACTACTCAATGAGCAATCAGCAGAACATCGTACATGCCAGCGACTCTACGTCGAATGCCGAGATAGAGTTGAAGCGTTTCTTCCGTGACGACGAGATTTTCGAATATGTCAGCGGTGCCTTTGGCTTCATCTACGGTAGTGGAGAGGCGAAGTAAAAAGCAATTTACAAGCAAATGGCCCCATCTTACACTTGTAGGATGGGGCTTTTTTGTCTTATACTTTAATTAAAACAATATTCAAACCATACATATATTTATAGGAGATATCCTCCACGAGATTGTTAATCAGGCGCAAGCCTAGATGCTCGCAGCCTTCCTTACCGATGTCTGGATCTGCCATCTTGCCCGCTGAAAGCGGGTTAAAAGGTTTTCCGCCGTCTTTCAGTGCCACACAGGTTCCTTCGTCATCGGAATAGATGTGAACGTCGAATGAATGATGGACGATATGCCCTTGAGAGTGCTGTGCAATGTTTGTAATGAGTTCCTCGCAACAGAGGTTCAGACAGAATAGATTATGTTTACTAAGTTTTGACTCCTGAAGGAAAGCGTCGATATTTTGCAGTACGGTATATACCTCATCAGACTTATAGTGCACAGAACTGTCGAATGTACGACCACCCTCCTTGTATGGAATCAGGGTAAGAGCTGAGACACGACAGCCTCGACGGCGGCTGTAAATAAAGGACAAGAGCAACTGCCCCAAGAGAAAAAGGAAGGATGCCACAGGGAATCCCCACCATACAAGCGACGGTGCGTAAGTGGCAAAAAGCCATATACTGATAACAATTAAAGTCAACTGGCCTATCGCACAGATGACACTGGGCACTATCATTTCGAGCACCTGATAGACAGCTACTAGCACCAATGTAAAGGCAAAGGGGAGCATGACCAGGGAGTAAATACGTAACACGTGGTCGAGAACTGCGAGTTCCTGAGGGTTCTTGACTCCAAACAGCAGGCCAACGGCTCCAGGGATGTACATCAGGACAACTATCACCAATACCAGTAGGCTGACAGTGATCAGTGCCCTTCGCGAAAGCAGATCGAAGCCTCTCAAGTCGTGTTCACCAAGCATCACACCGCCAATGGCAAAAAGTGACTCCATCACACCATTGATAAAGACCACTGACACCAAAAGCATCTGTAGGCAGACAGACCAGCAGAAGAGCCCGGGTTTGCCCAGTGCATTGAAAATGATATTACTGATAAGGAGCACGGTGACAGCCATCAGGATGTTACTGATGGACACAGCCGCACCTTCCTTGATGTTCTCTACTAAAAGCCGGAAGCCCTTTCGTCCTGGCCACCTCAGAGTATAGGAGCAGGCAGGCTGGCGAAGGTAGAGCGTCAGTAATAGGATATTGACGGCGTACTGAGCCAACGAGCCCCATGCGGCACCTTTCATACCCCAATCCAGAACCCCGACAGCCAGTACATCAACGACGGCATTGACCAGTACACCTGCAAAGACCGCCATCATCACCCTGCGCGGATGACCGTCGGTAGCCACAAAGAGGCAGAGGGCGTAGGAAAGCATCTCGAGCCAGGCACCTAACACGTAAACACTCAGATATTCGGCAGGCAAGTCGCGAAGCGCCTCTTCGTCGGTGATAATATCCATGATGACAGGGATGCCCGCGTACATCAACAGGGAGAAGGCAACACCGATAGTCAGGATAGACCAAACGGCAGTGGAAAAGAATTCAGAAGCGCCTTCGAGGTTGTGACTTCCGATCTCGCGGGCTGCCAGGGCATTCGCTCCAAAAGCGATCAAAAGACCCAGACAACTGATGAAGGTGGTGACTGGCATCACCAGACTGAGAGCGGAAACGCATTCCTCGCCTACGAATTGTGCCAGGACGATGGCATCGAAGGTACTGGCCAGCTGTCCGGCAGCAGCTGTCAGGATGGAGGCCAGAACAAAACT
>JAGCPV010000062.1 GCA_017965475.1 Prevotella sp. | reverse complement strand
ATCTAGGCATCTGCCTCCTCACTCCCCACGGCCATAATCTCTAGCAAAACTACAAAATCATAGCCGTAAGTCCTAAACTTATACGATGTTTAACATCGGACATTTAGAACATTATCTATAATCTGGTGCAAAGGTAAGAGGCACCTGAGTGTGACTCTATTTTAGCCCAGGTGCCTGCTCCCCCCCGACTACTCCAGGCATATCGTTCTTGTTATTGTTCCCTTTGGCATGTAAAAATACAACTTTTTAGCAATAAACGACGTAGAGTAAGAAAAAAGTTGTATCTTTGCAGCGTGAAACTCAAAACGTTATGGATGTCGCTTTCATTCTGGACAAGTATTTCAAGGGAACGGCAGACGTTTCAATAGACGTGTTCGACGCTCAGACGTTGAATGCTGTCTATCGCGATGTCATCAACGCCATGACCTCTCACCTTGAAATCGAGGTCAGCGTGCTGCAGGCGTTGAGCTACTGTCTGTACGAGATGATGGACAACGTGCACATCCATTCCGGTAAACCCCTTGGCACCGCTATGACACACTATGATGATGAGCGTAAGGTGCTACGCATTCTGATTGCCGACGACGGGATGGGCATCAGGGCATCACTCGCTGAGAACGAGAAATTAAAGACATCACTGAGCCGGAAGCGCTGAAGCTATGTTTGGAGGACAACATTACCGACGGTAAGGGCATGGGGTTTGGGCTCTACACTACCTCAAGGCTTGTCAACAGCATCGGCAAGGAGTTTATCTTGCATTCGGGAAGTCACAAGCTCATCATCCAAGACGGCAGCACCTCGGTCATCGAGAACGGTTTCTGGCAGGGTACGCTTATCTATATGGAAATTGGTACAGGCGAGGAGATCGATCCTAACCAGATAGTGAAGCGCCGCACCACCTTCCGCGGCCTGAATCCCTTGGCCGAACGCAGCATCTTGGTAGCGCTTCAACGCCGGTATAAGGTGCAATCGAACAATTAGAAAATAACTATTCTCTTTCATACTTCGTAATTTTGGGGCATGACAGACAATAACAAAAAACAATTAACTACATTAATAATGAAAAAGAATCTATTACGAATGATGGCCGCCATCCTGGACACCCCATATCAGCGACATCGTGTTCGACGAACTGATACCCCAGATCATCAAGGCCAACGGCACTGGCGTGGATGCCATGACAGGTGCCACGGTAACAAGCCGTGCGCTGACGTGAGCAAGCGCTATGCCACCAACACCATCGGCAAGGTGACGGGCGGCATCTATATCGTCAATGGCAAAAAGGTGCTGAAGAAGTAACGTATTATTCACTCGCCGAAGTCGAGGCTCAACTGCCCATCACCCAAGAGATTATAACTCTTGCGGTGATAGGGCGTGATGCCATACTGGCGGATGGCATCGCGGTGTTTCTTCGTGGGGTAGCCCTTGTTGGAAAGCCAGTCGTATTGGGGGTATTCCTTTGCGAGATCGTTCATGTAGTCATCACGGTAGGTCTTCGCAAGGATACTCGCTGCGGCTATGGAGAGGTACTTACCATCGCCCTTGACAATGGTGGTATGTGGCAAGGGGTTGCCATCAACAGGATCTTTATAAGGCTTGAAGCGGTTGCCATCGATGATAATGGCCTCAGGACGGACTTGGAGTTGGTCGAGGGCCCGATGCATGGCCAGGATTGAGGCATTGAGGATATTGATCTTGTCGATCTCCTCAGGCGTGACGATGCCCACGGCCCAGGCTACGGCATCACGCTGGATGATCTCACGAAGTTCATAGCGCTTCTTTTCCGTCAACTGCTTCGAATCGTTGAGCAGATCGTTCTGATAGTCTTCTGGCAGAATGACAGCCGCTGCATAGACACTTCCTGCCAGACAGCCGCGCCCAGCCTCGTCGCAACCAGCCTCAATCTTTCCTTTGTAATAATGCGATGCCAACATATCGTTAGAACATTTGAGCCACGCGGCGGATGCCAGCCACGAGGGTATCAATCTCTTCCTTGGTATTATAGAGGGCGAAAGAGGCACGGACGGTACCGGAGATGCCAAGACGATCCATCAGGGGCTGGGCACAGTGATGACCAGTACGGAC
Source organism: Prevotella sp. (assembly GCA_017965475.1). Taxonomy (GTDB): domain Bacteria; phylum Bacteroidota; class Bacteroidia; order Bacteroidales; family Bacteroidaceae; genus Prevotella. Next base: position 3,967 of record JAGCPV010000062.1, on the reverse strand, counting down.
GGCAATGCCGAGACGGTCGAGTAGCGTGCCCATATCAAGATGGTGGATATTACCTACGTTGAAAGAAACGACAGCGTCTTTTTTAGTATCGGGGCCTGACCCCAGTATTAAGTTTGGACCATAGACATGCATATCGGGGATGGTCTGGAGTTGCTCCATGCAGTAACGGGTGAGTTCCTGTTCATGCTGTTGGATGGTCTCGAAGCTGATGGAATCGATATATTCAATGGCCTTGGCCAAGCCGTGAGTGGCCACATAGTCAGGCGTGCCCGCCTCAAACTTAAAAGGCAAGCGCTCGAAGGTGGTTCGCTCCCAAGTCACCTTGTCAATCATCTCACCGCCACCCTGATATGGTGGCAGTTTCTCCAGCCACTCCTCCTTACCATAGAGCACACCGATGCCCGTAGGACCGTACATCTTATGACCGCTGAAAGCAAAGAAGTCGCAGTCCATCGCCTGCACATCAACCTGGAAGTGGGGCGCACTCTGGGCGCCATCCACCATGACGGGAATACTATGCGCATGGGCCGTCTTAATGATCTCCTCGACAGGGTTCACGATGCCCAGCACGTTACTCACATGAGCGATGCTGATGATCTTTGTCTTCTCCGTGATGAGCCCTTCCAACTGATCCAAACAGAGCAAGCCATCATCCGTGATGGGCAGATGTCTCACAACGATCCCCCGTTTCATAGCCTGCAACTGCCAACTGACGATGTTCGAATGGTGCTCCATCTCCGTGACGATCACCTCGTCGCCCGCCTGCATCTGACTCTCACAGAAAGAGGAAGCCACGAGGTTGATGGCCTCCGTCGTACCACGCGTAAAGACGATCTCCTCGACCTTCCTGGCGTTGATAAACGCACGTACCTTCTCACGGGCGGCCTCATGCAGATCGGTGGCCTGTTGTGAGAGATAGTGCACGCCACGGTGCACATTGGCATTCACGTTGAGATACTCATCACGCATGGCATCCAGCACACAGAGCGGTTTCTGCGTGGTGGCGGCATTATCAAGATAGACTAGCGGCTTACCATAGACCTCACGGGCCAGGATCGGGAAGTCCTCCCGTATCTTATTGATATCGTAGATCTTCATAACAGTTTCTTTATTTCTTGGCTTTCAGACACATCATCGTCAAGTCGTCATTCGGCTCTGCACCATCCCTGAACTGAGCGACCTCCTCCTGCAGATGATTGATCACATGTTGGGCACTATCAAAATGCATATTGCTCAGGATGTCTAGCAGACGGTCATCGCCAAACTGCTCCTGTTGGCGGTTCTCGGCCTCGTTTAGACCGTCGGTATAGATAAAGAGCGACTTGCCCTTGATAGTGTCTATCTCTTCGCCCTCGAACTCCAGTCCTGGCCAGAGACCGATGGGCGCATTGGGAAGCATGTCGATGAAAGAGATGTCGGAGCCCGCTTTCAACACAGGAGGGTTATGACCGGCATTACAAAAATCGAGATGGCCAGTCTTCATATTGACCAGTCCGATGAACATTGTGACGAACATGCCGTGCTCATTGTCTTCTCCCGACAGGGCGGCATTCATACGGGTGGCTATCTCGGCAGGCCTCATGCGCTGGGTGGCCAGAGTACGGAACAAGCGGGTGGCCTGTGCCATGAACAGTGAGGCGGGAACGCCCTTGCCAGACACATCGCCAATGCAGAAATAGAACAGGTCGGGTACATCTGGTTTCTCAGACGGTCCGATCAGGAGATAACCGTAAAGGTCACCTCCCACCTCCTTGGCAGGTGTCATGGCAGCATAGAGATCGAAGTCTGACAGTATAGGGAAGTGACTTGGCACCATCGACATCTGGATATCACGGGCGATACGCAGTTCACTGGCCATACGCTCCTTCTGGGCTGTCGTCTCTTCCAGCTGGTCGTAAGCCGTCTGTAACTCACCATGCGCCTCCTCCAGTTTCTGGTGAGCGGCTGCGAGACGCTGGGTAGCCGCACGACGGTGTAAGGTATAGATGATGAAGAAGGCCATGACCAGCACCAATCCCACACCCGTGCCAATCAGTCGTGTACGGATGAGGTCTTCCTGCTGCTTGGCAATCTCAGCCTCTTTCTGTTGGGTGTTATAGATCGTGGCCAGTTCGACGGTCGTACTGTTCTTCTGGGCCGTGATGGCAGAGTCGAGCATGTGGAGGATCTGGTTGCCGATGAACTTGGCAGAGTCCTGTCGCCCAGCCTCGGCATTCGCATGGTATTTGGGCAACAGGTAGAGTTGGATGTTGTCGAGCGACATCTCCATGCCCCAGTCGCTCAGTGTCTTGTCCAAATAACGGTAGTTATCAGCAGCCTCTGCATAGCGCTGTGCAGCCACCAAATAGTCGTTGGCATTGATCTTGCCGGCTCCCGTCTTCGAGTAGTTGGTCTGGAGGAATGCCTGATAGGCCTTGGCTGCCTCTTCCTTCTTGTTCAGGCCCTGTAAGGCCACAGCCCGCATGATCTCAATACGTCCCTGGTACTCATCGAAGTACTCACGGCGTGCGTCGGACTTCTGCCTGTATTTGCCCAGCAGCATCTCCGTTCGGTCGATCCAATAGATCGACTCGGCATAGCGCTTGGTGTTGATATAGGCCATACTGGTATAGACCGTACCGATGACGGCTTCCTGGAAACCTCGGCTCGTCGTATCCGACTGCCAACGGGCGGCATAGTGCTCACGGGCGGTGAGGAAACTCTCGTTGGCCTCCTTGTCATGCCCCAGGTTCAGCTGACAACAACCGATATTGTTCAGGAGGATTGCATAGTCGATGTCGGAGCCGATGCCTGATTTCTCCATCTTGGCCACAGCGGGCATGGCCACCATGAGTGCTCCCTCATAGTCGCCACGGACGAGCAGGAGTTCTGACAGACGACGGGCCGACTTGTTGTAACTCAGCTGGTCCAGCGCCGTCTTCACCTCACAGTTGAGGGCCTTGCGATAGCAGACCTCTGCCATCAGGTACTGTCCCTGACGATAGTAGGACACACCCCGCCAACGGTTGGCATCAATGGCAGACAGTTTTCCTGCCATCTCCAAGCTGTCCGTCACTTCACGCATGCGCTCATACTCCTTATGCACGCCGATGTCGAAGATCAGGCTGTCAGCCACGGTGGCCTGCGGCTCCCGTATTGACACCTTATCGCAGGATACCGTCATGAAGAACAGCATGACGGCCAAGGGCAAAAAACGTGTAATCCTCCTCATATTTCATTTATTTACATAATTTGCAGCCTGCACACTTATTGAGTTCACCGCGGAAACGCTTCTCCACGAGATAATGGAGACGGTCGCGGAGCGGTTCTAATTGCATGTGGTCGATGACCTCGTTGATGAAAGCGTTCTGCAGCAGGAGCTTAGCCTCATCGAGTGAGATGCCACGCTGACGCATGTAGAAAAGGGCCGCATCATTGAGCTGACCAACGGTAGAGCCATGGGCACACTTCACGTCGTCGGCATAGATCTCCAGCATAGGCTGGGTGAACATACGGGCCTCCTTCGTGGCCGTCAGGTTCTGGTTGGTCATCTGCGAAGCGGTCTTCTGGGCACCATGCTCTACCAGCACACGACCTGCAAAAGCACCGACAGACTGATCGTCGAGCACATATTTATAGAGCTCATTTGAGGTACAATGAGGAACCTTGTGGATGATCAGCGTATTGTTATCAACATGTTGCTGCTTGTCGGCAATCACACAGCCATAGCATTGGCACTCGGCTCCCTCGCCCGAGAATGTCAGATCGAGTTTATTACGTGTCGTACCGTTGTGCAGGGTGATCACGTTGTGGTTCACCCGACTGTCACGCTGTTGGTCGATATAGACATTGCTCACACGGACATTCTTGGCATGGGTTTCCTCCAGGCAATAGAGATCGAGTGAGGCATTGTCGCCTACATAAGCCTCGATGACCTGTGTAGTGAGGAAGTTGCAATCGTCAGCGGCATGGTCGCAGAACAGCATCT
>JAGCPV010000061.1 GCA_017965475.1 Prevotella sp. | reverse complement strand
TCTCACTACACTAAGCCAGAAGAGGTAATCGACTTCGCTACTCGCACTGGTTGTGACTCTCTCGCTATTTCTATTTGTACTTCTCACGGTTCTCACAAGTTCACTCCAGAACAGTGCACTTTGGTGAATGGCGTACTCGTTCCACCACCATTGGCATTCGATATCCTCGCTGAGATTGAGAAGAAGCTTCCTGGCTTCCCAATCGTGCTCCACGGTTCTTCTTCTGTTCCAATGGACGAAGTGAACACAATCAATAAGTACGGTGGTAAGCTTGAGGCTGCAATCGGTATTCCAGAGGAGCAGCTCCGCCAGGCTTCTAAGAGCGCTGTTTGCAAGATTAACATCGACTCTGACTCTCGTCTTGCTATGACTGCTGCTATCCGTAAGCACCTCGCTGAGCATCCTGGTGACTTTGACCCACGTCAGTACCTCAAGCCAGCTCGTGAGAACATGAAGAAGATGTACATCCACAAGATTGTGAATGTGCTCGGTTCTGATGGTAAATTGGCTCAGCAGTAAGCTGTAAGAGATGAAAAATAACCAAAGAAGTGGGTTCCCTTTCAGGGAATCCATTTCTTTTTTATGTGTTTTTGTGCCTTTTTGGCTTTTTTCCTCCTATTTTATTGGTTAATTCAAAAATTGTGTGTAAATTTGCAGCATTGACTGATTAATCACTCAACCCCAATGGGCATACGCCAGTTTCTGATATGTGCCATTCTGTTGCTTTCCGCAACATCTCTCTACGGCGACGAGGCCGAAGAGATTAGAAAGAAACTGCCCCAACTGTCGGGGGAGGGGAAACTGGATGCCCTCAGCCGTTTGTTCGATATTAGTATGGAGGGCGATGATTATCAGATGCAGATCAAGTGCCTGTATGACCATTTGAATGAGACGCGTCGTCAGGGGAATGCGAAGAAAGAATGTGCTGACCTCCTGACGAGGGCGACCCTTTTCTATAACTATGACGAGAACGACTCCCTGTTCCGTTATGCCCGCGAGGATCTCGACTATATACAAGAACACAGGCAGTGGACGGAATTCTATCGTCTGTGGTACTTCCTGGCCAACACATATGTCTATACCGACTCATTGACCACTGGTCTGAAAGAGGCTCAGACGATGTATGAGTTTGCCAAGACGCGAAAGGACTCATTGGGGCAGGGCCTGGCCTATATGGCGATGGGAAATGCCTATTTTAACATGCATAATATCGAGGAGGCCTCCGTGGTGTATCAGAAGGCTATCGAACAGTTGATACAGATCCGTCCGATACCGGAAGATGTGCCCAACCTGTTCTCCTCTCAGTGTGATGCACTGGAGCGGTTGAATGAATATCAGAAACTGCGCCAACTGACCGTACAGTGGAAAAAAGCGATCGATCAGTTCATCATAGATTGGGAACAGCCAGCTGATTTTCCCGGGACCATACAGAACTGGGCTTATTATTATATCGGATGTGCTCAGGCGTCACTCGGTCTGGGACATCTGGATCAAGCTTCCAAGATGCTCAGTGAGGCCAGGAGACATATTCCCAGTGAAGAGAGTGATCCCTATCGCTCATGGCTCTTCTATCAGGTGAAGTATTATATGCAGAAAGGTGCTGTCATGGAGGCGCTTTCCTGCAACACACAGTTACTCCCCTTGGTGGAGGCTATCGATGACAAGGCTGAGCTGATCCGCGTGAAACAGCAGCGAGCAGAGATTATGACCCGTCTGGGTAAGGACAAGGCGGCGGCAGAACTCTACCGTGAGATCTATCAGATCACCGACTCTGTCAATATCCGTGATACGAAGCGGCAGTTGGCAGAGATGAATGCCCGGTTCAATGTCGATGAGCTGGAGATGAAACAGGCCGTAATGGAAAAAGAAAAGGCCCAGCAGCAGCGTCTCGGTATTATGATCATTGCTTCGATCGTCGTGCTTTCGTTGGTTATCTTTATCTATTTCCGTCTGCGTTCTGCCAAGCGTCTAAAGGTGGCTCACGAGGAACTGGAGGAGGCACATAGTAACCTGTTGACGGCCTACGACCAACTGGAGGAGACTACCGCTGCTAAGGAGCGTATTGAGAGTGACCTGCGTATCGCCCGTAATATCCAGATGTCGATGGTGCCCAGTCAGTTCCCTGACCGTGAAGACCTCGATCTCTTCGCCTTGATCCAGCCTGCCAAGGAGGTGGGAGGTGACCTGTATGGCTATCTCCTGTTAGACAACCAGTTGTATTTCTGTCTGGGTGATGTGAGCGGCAAGGGTGTGCCTGCCTCGCTCTTCATGGCCCAGGCTACACGCCTCTTCCGTACGCTGGCCGCCCAGAAGATGAAGCCCGCAGAGATCGCGACACGTATCAATGATGCACTGTCGGGTGAGGACAATGAGACGGGCATGTTCGTGACGATGTTCATTGGATTGGCCGATCTTCAGACTGGTCATCTGCATTTCTGCAACGCTGGACATAACCCGCCCGTGCTGGTTTCGGACGGCAAGGCCGAGTTTATTGAGATGGAACCCAATGCCCCCATCGGCCTTTGGCCTGGACTGGAATATGAAGGTGAGGAACTGGAGAGCATCATGAACACCCCGCTGTTTGTCTATAGCGACGGTCTGAACGAGGCCGAGAATCGTCAGAAGAAGCAGTTCAGTGACGAACGTCTGTTGGAGTTGCTGGAGACGACGCCCTTCGAGAGTTGTCAGCAGACGATAGAACTGATGCATGCAGAAGTGGAGAAACATCGTGACGGTGCTGAGCCCAGCGATGACCTGACGATGCTCTGTGTGAAGATCATAGGAAATAACTAAGAACGCAAACGATAAAATTATGAGAAAGGAACTTCTAATCAAGAATCATCTGAGTGAACTGGAGAAGGTGGGCCAGTTCATTGAGGAAATCGGGGAAGAACTGGGACTCAGCATGGAGTTGCAGATGAATCTGAACCTGGTGATGGAGGAGATGGTTGTCAATGTCATCTCCTATGCCTATCCGGAGGGGTCAGAGGCCGATATCGAACTGTTGGCCAAGAGCGACGGCAAGGAGTTGACCTTCGTGCTCAGTGACCAGGGCCGCGAGTTCGACCCAACTGCCAAGGAGGACAGCGACATGGATGCCAACCCTGCAGAACGTGACTTAGGTGGTATGGGTATCTTTATCGTTAAGAACATCATGAATAAGGTGACCTACCAGCGTCTGGATGGGAAAAACCTGCTGACCATGACCAAAGGAATAGAAGATCAATAATATTAACAATAAAAACATTACAATTATGACACAGATTTTGAAAGAAGGTGGTAAGACCATCATTAAGACAGGTAGTCGTATCGACACGATGAATGCTAATCAGTTTGAGGCCGACATCCAGCCTGCCCTCCAGGACGGTGGTGTGGATCTGGAGATGGACTGCACGGATCTGACTTACATGGCTAGCTCTGGTCTGCGTATTATCCAGAAGACCATGCGTACGGTGATGCAGTTGCGTGGCCAGTTCAAGATGACTAATGTCAGCCCAGAGATCTACAAGGTGCTCGCTATGACGGGTTTCACCAAGTTTATGAAAGTTGAACAGAAAAAAGCTTAAGGATTATGTTATACGTTGTAATCATACTGGTGATTATCGTCGTTGTGTTGGCAGTGGCCCTCTTCTTCCAGGTGAAGGCCGCCAAGCAGCAGTCTGAGGATGGACAGCAGTTGCTAAACGACTATCAGAGACGTGTGGATGAACTCCAGCGTCTGTTGGAGGACTATAACTCTCTCTCCAAGAACTTCGAGAACATCGGTAAGGGCTATGAGCAGGCCCTGTTGCTCTTCGACAAGATGGCTGATATCCGTCATCATCTGGAGCTGATCGCTCAGAACGACAAGGACCCCGACAGCGTGGCTCGTCTGCAGGATCTGTTGAAGAAGTTTGATAAGTTGTAAAACATAGACAATCTGAATTCAATGGAAAAATGAGAAAACTAATCAACCAGCCATACCGTTACTTGATGGCATTGGCATTGTTGCTGATGCCATTAGGTATATTTGCGCAGGATAATACCATCGATCCATTTTTGAAGTTCAAAGATCCTACTGTTCAGACTCATATGGTAGAGGTTACTACATGGACGATGAACTGGAGTGAGAGGACAGGGACTTATCCTGTGCTTGATAATAATTGCCAAGTGGATGTTGATTACTCCTCTTCTGACAAGAGTGTCGCAACGATTGATGAAAACGGTGTTATTACACCAGTAGCTCCAGGAACAACGACCATTTCTGCATCCTATGATGGATTGGAAGGCGTTTTTTTCCCCTCCTACGCAGAATATACGCTGACTTATACGGATGATCGCTATACTGTTGAAGTTCTGGGTTTGCACTTTTCTTCGTCAACGGCTGATGCCACTTATGGCGATGCCACGGTGGATACGCCTTCTTTGGAAATGGGAAAGATGCCGCAAGATGCGTCTTATACATATTCATCATCCGCTCCGCGTGTTGCCACCGTTGATGCTTCTGGTCGGGTAACGATTGTTAGTGTAGGTTCAACTGACATATCTGCCTCATTTGCGGGAAATGACAATGTCAAGCCTGGGTCTGTCTCTTACACGCTGACGGTGGCTCAGAAGGAAGTGGGAATAGAATGGGGGACGACGACCTTTACCTACGATGGCAAGGCTCATGCGCCGACGGCCACAGCTACGGGACTCGTGGGCTCTGATAAATGCTCTGTCACAGTTGACGGTGCGCAGACCAATGCCGGCAGTTATACGGCGACGGCTTCGGCACTGAGTAATACTAACTACAAGCTGCCCGCTGACAAAACCATTACCTTTACCATCGCCAAGGCAGCTGCTACGGTGGCTTTTGCCTCTGCGACAGTTAATGCTAAGATCGGCGAGAGTTTTACTGCCCCGACGGCCACCACCACTCCGTCAGGTCTGGCGCTGTCCTACGCTTCGTCCACTACGTCTGTGGCAACCGTCGATGCCTCTACGGGTGCTGTGACGCTGAAGAGCGCAGGTTCTACCACGATCACGGCCTCCTTCGCTGGCAATACCAACTATAATGCGGCAGAAGGCAGCTATACACTGAATGTCTCTAAGGCCGATGCAGTGAGTGCAGAACTCAGTTTCTCTTCTCAGACGGCTACAGCCACATACGGTGATGCCTCTGTTACCACACCGACATTGAGCAATCCTCATCAGGTGGACCTCACCTGGACCAGTAGTGATAAGAAAGTGGCTAAGGTTAATAACTCAGGTGTAGTGACTATAGTCGGTGCAGGCAAGACAGTGATCTCCGCCGCCTTTGCCGGAAACGATACTTATTCGGCTGCGACCATCAGCTATACCTTGACAGTCAATAAGGCAGCAGCCACGGTGGCGTTTGCCTCCGCGACAGTTAACGCTAAGATCGGCGAGAGCTTTATTGCCCCGACGGCCACAACCACTCCGTCAGGTCTGACGCTGACCTACGGTTCGTCCACTACGTCTGTGGCAACCGTCGATGCCATTACGGGTACTGTGACGCTCGTTGCAGAAGGATCCACAACGATCACGGCTTCCTTTGCAGGTAACGATAATTACAATGCCGCTTCCGCCAGCTACACCCTGACGGTATCAAAGGCTGGTAATCCGAACCCGGAACTGAAGGATCCGCAGATCAGCTTCTCTAGTACGACAGCGACCGCCACTTATGGCGATGAGTCGGTGACTACCCCGACCTTGAAGAACCCTCTTGATCTGAGCCCAATTGTCTGGAGCAGCAGTGCTCAGGGAGTGGCTACAGTCAACAGTCAGGGTCAGGTGACCATCCAGAATGCTGGTCAGACCATCATCTCTGCCATCTTTGCCGGTAACAGCGAATATGCGGCCAGTACGGTCTTCTACATCCTGACCATCGACAAGGCTGTGGCAACAGTATCGTTCCCCATGGATCATTATGTTGCCCAGATGGGTAAGGACTTCGATTCTCCCAAGGCCAGCGTATCTCCCAATGACCCCGGTTTAGAGATAGTCTATACTTCGTCAGATGAAGAGGTGACAAAGGTGAATACCAATACGGGCGTTGTTTCCCTGAAAGGAGCCGGAAAGGCTACGATCACGGCGACATTCAAGGGCTCAACCAACTATCATCATGCTGAAGCTTCTTACGTCTTGACAGTGCTGGGTGAGAATGAAATCAACCCAATGGATCTCGACCCCGTCGATCCGGATGCGGAATACTCGTTCGAGACAACAAAGCTTGTCAATCCGGATGGCACCGAGATGAATCTGTCGAATGCGGTGATCGAAAACCATTTCATCGTGACCATGAAGAATCAGGACTCACCTTTGGGTGATGGTTATGATCCGGATCTGGAGAGTCTCGTCATTAATACCGTGACAGGGATAGGTAATGCCATAGAATTGTTGGACAAGGGCATCATCCCCGGTAGCGAAGAGTGGGCAGCCGCATTCACAGGTCTTGTGTTTATATTACCTGAAGATGAAGACGAGGGTGAACTGATCATCACGTCTCAGGAGGCGAAGGGTGTCAATTTAATGGTACAGATTGGCGATGCAAAGCCCGTCGCCATCAATTTGCCTGAGTTGGAAGACTATAGTATTCCTTGTAAAAACCATATAGAGGAGTATGTCTATCTGTGGAATGGCGGCAAGGATAGTGATGTCTCTGGTACCCGTGGAAAGAAGGCTGCCGTGGATGTGCGCGTCCGCAAGGTCACCTACAAGAGTAAGGGAAGTAGTGGCATCGAGCGAGTCCTCTTTGAAGCGCCTGAGGATGACCTATGGTTTAGCCTGAGTGGTCAGCGGATATCCAAGCCTACGAAGAAGGGTGTGTATATCCATGGACACCAGAAGGTCGTCATCAAATAAATGATCGTCAAGAAAGCCCCGCCAATGGCGGGGCTTTTGTTTTCTTCTATTTCGGTTGCTCGGCTTCGAGTTTCTCAACGGCTCCCGAGAGAGGATGGAGCCACAGACGGGTGGTGTAGCGCTTGTTGAAGAGGGCACCACTGAGCAGTTCCACGTTGCCGAACTGCCCGGCGGGGAACTCCGCCGTGACGAGTGCTTCCTTGGCATTGGAGACCGTGGAGCGCAGGCGTCCGGGGATGTTCACATAAACACCCGGTACTTGCTTACCTTTCTTCTTGGGATCGACGGGCTCTGGAGCCGGGACTGTCTTCAGGTCTTCTATAGTTATATAATAAGGTGTACCTGCGAGGTCGTCCTGATCGACCAGACCAAGTTTCTGCGAGAAGCGGAAGAGGATCTGACGGTTGATATCCTTGTCGGGGACGATGGTGATGGTGTGTTCCGTGGTGTCGTTGACCGTAGTACCTGTGAAGAGACTGGTCATCGCACGATCCTGCTGGTCGAGCTGGTTGAGCATCAACCGCAGTTGTTCGCCGTCCTTGGGCATGTTGTCGGCCTGTCCGCGCACAAGCAGGTTACGGCTCTCACGGATCTCGTAGATGTCCTGTGCCGTGAGTTCCGCCATCTTGGCGGTGCTGCCCGCAGCCAGGATCTCCTCACTCATATATTGGCGGGGGTTAATGGCGGCGGAACGGGGCGCAGGTGTGTATTTCTGTGGGGCATCGAGTTTCTTCGGTTCGGCATTGATGGCCAACAGGATGCCGTCATCGGAGAGACGGACATTTGTGGCGGAGGTCTTGGCATCGAACTTCACGGCAAAGCCCTTGGTGGTGTCGGCCACGGCGATGGCCTCCTGTCGGATGGCTGTGATACGATAGCTGACGGAAGGGGTAGGAGAGACACCCTTGATACGCAGGTAGCGCTCGGCATATTTACAGAAATCACCCGGGGTGTAGGTGCTTTTCTCTATCTGTACCGTGATCTGGATGGCGGTCTTAGGCAGGAAATAGATGGCTCCCTCTGCCGTCACGCCTGGCTGGTAGTAGCTGCTGGCTGTCTGAGCAACGCCATATGATAAATGACAGACGACCAATGATAAAACCATCAAGCGCTTTCTGTATATCCAGGTAATCATAATTATATATCACTAATTATTAATTACTAACTCATTCATGGAGCCGTTTAAATGCGTTGGGTAAGTACTGGATGAGGTCACTGGCGATGATGCTCTCCTCACCGAGTTCACGGGCGGCGATATCGCCAGCCAGACCGTGGAGGTACATACCAACGACACAGGCATCCTCCTGTTTGTAGCCTCTGGCCAGCAGTCCCGTGATGATACCCGTCAGCACATCGCCGCTGCCCGCCGTTGCCATACCGGCATTGCCAGTGGTGTTGAAGATGATATGTCCGTCGGGCAGACAGAGGGAGGTGTTATGACCTTTCAGCAGCACGTAGCCCTGGATGCGCTCAGCGAGGTCGCGGGCCTTCATCAAACGCTCGTAGCTGTCGGTGCAGTTGCCTTCCAGACGGTCGAACTCCTTCGGATGGGGTGTCAGGATGATTCCTTTTGGTAACTGTTGGAGCCATGCACGATGGTTAGCGAGGATGTTGATGGCATCAGCATCGGCCACCAACGGACATTGCGTACGACGCATCTGGGCAATAATGGCAATGCCCGTCTGTTCACTGGTACCTAATCCCGGTCCGATACCCACGGCATTAAAATCCTCGGTATCGACAGCCTCGGAGAAGATGGTCTCCTCCTTGTCGAATTGGATGATGGCCTCGGGTACGCTGATCTGCATGATCACGTTGTTACGCTTGGGCGTGTGGACCGTCACCTTACCTGCTCCAGCGCGCAGACAGGCCTTGGTGGCCAGTACGGAGGCGCCGCCCATGCCATAGCTGCCAGCGATGATGAGGGCGTTACCCATCTTCCCTTTGTGGGCAAAGGGATCGCGTTTCAGCAGTCGGGGCAGGATGTCACTCTCTTCCAGCAGGGTGTAGTTGGAGTCGGTCTTCTCGATACCCTCCTTGCTCAGACGGATGTCGAGTACCCGCAATTGTCCGATATAGGTCTGGTTCTCCGCAAAGAGGAACGAGAGTTTCTTGTGCTGGAGGGTCAGGGTCATGTCCGCACGAATGATATTGGCGCGCACATTGTAGGTATTGTCTTCCGTCATCAGTCCCGACGGTATATCGATACTGACAACCTTCGAGGGCGATGCGTTGATATATTTCACCAACGAGGCAAAGCCTCCGGCCAACGGCTTGTTCAAGCCGGAACCGAAGAGACCGTCAATGACAAGCATATTAGCCTCCAGCTGTGGCGGCTCGAATTCCTGTGTCACCTCTACAAGAGCCTTTGAGCGCTTATCCGCCAGCCGCTGTTTGTTGGTGGCGCAGTCCTCGGAGAGATGATCGGATATATTGAAGAGCCAGACCTTCACGTCATAGTTTCTCTCGATCAGCATTCTGGCCACGGCAAGTGCATCACCGCCGTTGTTGCCAGGGCCGGCAAAGACAACGATGGGCGTGGCCGTACTCCATATATCCGTGATGGCTTGGGTTAAGGCTTTTGCAGCACGCTCCATCAGATCGATGGATTTGATGGGCTCGTGCTCGATGGTATATTTGTCCAGTTCGTGTATCTGGGCGCTTGTAAATATTTTCATAGGTGCAAAAATACGAAAAATATGCTAACGAATGGCAGAGTTTGGCAGATTTTTTGTAATTTTGCAGAAAATTTAATGTTTTCAGCGTATGGGTATTGTAAAAATCAAGGACAAGGTATTCAGACCGTCCATCCCTGAGTCGGAGATCAAGGCACGTGTAAAAGCCCTTGCCAAGCAGATCAGCAAGGATATGGAGGGTAAAACCCCACTCTTCCTCGGTGTGTTGAATGGTTCGTTTATCTTTGCTGCCGACCTGATGCGTGAGATGACGATCCCCTGTGAGATATCTTTCGTGAAACTGGCCTCCTACCAAGGTACGACATCCACGGGTAAGGTCAAGGAGGTCATCGGTATCAATGAAAACCTGAGTGGCCGTACGGTGGTCATCGTGGAGGATATCGTGGAGAGCGGTCAGACGATGAAGCAGATGATCGAGTCGTTGGGTACTCGTAATCCCGAATCGGTACATATCTGTACCCTCTTTTTCAAACCTGAGAAGCTGAAGGAAGACCTGAAGATCGACTATGTGGCTTTCCGCATTCCCGACGATTTTATTCTGGGTTACGGTTTGGACTACGATGGAATGGGTCGTGAACTGAAGGACGTTTATACGATTGTAGAAGAGTAGAAGGGGAAAAAATAATAAGGTAAAAAGATTTATTGATATGAAGAATATAGTGATTTTCGGTGCTCCCGGTTCCGGTAAGGGAACGCAGAGCGACAAACTGATAGAGAAGTATGGACTGAACCACATCTCCACAGGTGATGTGCTTCGCAGTGAGATCAAGAAAGGCACAGAACTCGGTAAGACCGCTCAGGGCTATATCGACAACGGCCAGCTGATTCCCGATGACCTGATGGTGAGCATCCTCGCCTCGGTCTATGATTCCTTCGGACGGGAGCATAAGGGTGTGATCTTCGACGGTTTCCCCCGTACGATCCCGCAGGCTGAGGCCCTGAAGCAGATGCTCCAAGAGCGTGGCGACAAGGTGGCTGCCATGATCGAACTCGATGTGCCCGAGGACGAACTGATGAAGCGTCTTGTTCTGCGCGGCCAGCAGAGTGGTCGTGCCGATGATAACGAGGAGACCATCAAGAAGCGCCTTGTGGTCTATCATTCTCAGACACAGCCTCTTATCGAATGGTATAAGCAGGAGGGTCTGCACTATCACATTGATGGCTTAGGAGAACTCGACCGCATTTTTGCAGATATCTGTGCAGTGATAGATGGAATCTAATTTCGTCGATTATGTGAAGATCTATTGTCGCTCAGGCAAGGGCGGCAAGGGCTCTATGCACCTGCGCCACGTGAAGTACAACCCTAACGGGGGGCCTGACGGTGGCGATGGCGGTAAGGGTGGTAGCATATATCTGCGTGGCAATCATAACTACTGGACACTGCTTCACCTGAAATACGAGCGTCATATCTTCGCAGAACACGGCGGCAACGGTGGTAAGGACAAATGTCACGGCACCGATGGCAAGGATGTTTATATCGACGTGCCATGTGGAACGGTGGTCTATAATGCTGAGACGGGCAAGTATGTCTGCGATGTCACCTATGACGGTCAGGAAGTGCTGTTGCTGAAAGGTGGTCGTGGCGGACTGGGTAATTTCCAGTTCCGTACGGCGACGAACCAGGCCCCGCGCTATGCACAGCCCGGAGAGCCGATGCAAGAGATGACCATCATCCTCGAACTGAAGTTGTTGGCTGATGTCGGTCTTGTGGGTTTCCCCAATGCGGGCAAATCGACACTGGTGTCCGCCCTCTCAAATGCTCGGCCTAAGATTGCCAACTATCCCTTCACTACGATGGAACCCTCGTTGGGCATCGTGGGCTACCGTGACAATATGTCGTTTGTGATGGCCGATATCCCGGGTATCATCGAGGGGGCCAGTGAAGGTAAGGGACTTGGGCTCCGTTTTCTCCGCCATATTGAGCGTAACTCGTTGTTGCTCTTTATGGTGCCGGGCGATACCGACGATATCAAACGCGAGTATGAGATCCTACTCAATGAACTGTCTCAATTTAATCCAGAGATGCTTGACAAACACCGCGTGCTGGCTGTGACGAAGTGCGACCTGCTGGACGAAGAGCTCATCGAGATGCTTAAGGAAACGCTGCCAAGTGATCTGCCAGTCGTCTTCATCTCCGCTGTGACAGGTTTCGGTCTTGAAGAACTGAAAGATGTGCTCTGGTATGAGTTGAATGCCGAGAGCAACAAGCTCGCTACCATCACCGCCGAGGATACCCTCGTGCACCGCGACAAGGATATGAGCCGTTTTGCCCAGGAACTTGCCGATGAAGGCGAAGACGAGGATATCGAGTATATTGACGATGACGAGATAGAGGATATCGATGACCTCGAAGACTTTGAGTATGAGAGCGAAACTCCTTAAGCCCCAACTGACTTATTATGACATTGCCGAGAGCGTGACCGCTTTCAGTTCTACTCGTCATGGTGGTTATAGTCAAGGTCATCATGGTGAGTTCAATGTGAACCTCTATTGTGGTGATGAGCCTGGGGATATTGAGAAAAACCGTAAGGCTCTGTGTCAGTTGCTGAAGATCGGTAGTGACCGTCTCGTCATGCCCCATCAGGTGCATGCCACGGGTATCGCACAGATCGGCAAGACTTTCTTCAAACTATCCGACGAGGTTCGCCGACAGGTGATGGAAGGTATCGATGCCCTAATGACGAACATGCCCGATATCTGTATCGGTGTTTCCACTGCCGATTGCATCCCCATCATTCTCTATGACCCTGAACACCATGCCGCTGCTGTGGTGCATAGTGGCTGGCGCGGGACGGTGGCTAATATTGCAGGTGTCGCCGTCACCTCCATGCAGATGGCCTATCACTCACGGCCAGAGCTTCTGAAGGCCATCATCGGCCCGGGTATCTCGATGCAGAACTTCGAGGTGGGCGATGAGGTGTATGAGCAGTTTGCTGTCGCAGGCTATCCGATGGAACAGATCGCCCGTCGCTTTGAGAAATGGCACATCGACCTCTGGCATTGTTGCCGTCTGCAGTTGGAAGATGTGGGACTAAAGGGTGACAACATACAGATCTCTGGCATCTGTACCTACGACCATTTCGATGACTATTTCTCTGCGCGCAGACTGGGGACGGACTCCGGGCGTATCCTGACAGGAATTGTCCTTCATTAGCATTTAACAAGTTTTTGGGGCTTATTAAAAAAAAACTTGCTAATTTATAACAATATCTAAATTCTTTTGCTTATATTTGCAACCGAAAAAGAAAACTTCGGTCTCTGACCGAGTGATATAATTAATTAAAACAGTTTATTTTATGCAGAAAAGATTGTTCTTGCTGGTTGTTACGCTGCTGACCATGTCGCTGGCAGCCGTAGCTCAGGTTACGACGTCTGGTATAACGGGTATCGTAACTGCCAGTGGCGAGGAGGCCATTGGTGCTACCATTACGGCAAAGCACGTTCCTTCGGGATCTGTTTATCGTGCCGTGACCAATGTGAACGGACGCTACACCATCACGGGTATGCGTAGTGGTGGTCCTTACGAGGTAGAAATCAGCTACATCGGCTATCAGACGACGAAGATGACAGGTGTCAACCTTGCTCTGGGACAGAACGCTGTGGTTGACGCTGCCCTTCAGGAGGGTAGTGAGATGTTGCAGGAGATTGTGATTACGGCCGATGCCAACAACACGATGCGTTCCGATCGTTCCGGTGCTGTAACGGCCATCAATGCCAATGCGATGGCGAATGTGCCGACTATCGGCCGTTCGATGACCGACATCATGAAACTCACCCCGCAGAGTAGTTCCGCCAGTGGTTTGGCTATCGGTGGTGGTAACTACCGTCAATCGACTATCACTGTCGATGGTGCCGCATTTAACAATGCCTTTGGTCTGGGTTCCAGTCCGCTGCCTGGTGGTGGCACGCCGATCTCGCTCGACGCTCTGGATCAGATGACCATCTCCATCACCCCGTACGATGTTCGTCAGAGCGGATTCACCGGTGGTGGTATCAACGCCGTTACCAAGAGTGGTACCAACGAGTTCAAGGGTAGTCTTTATACTTACCTGACCAGTACCTCACTGAAGGGTAACCGTGTAGGTAACACTGTGTTCGATGTCGATGACGGTCATACCAACACTTACGGTGCTACCTTCGGCGGCCCGATCATCAAGGATAAGCTGTTCTTCTTCGTCAATGGAGAGTATGAGGACAATGTGATTGCCGGTCCTGTGGCCCGTGCTGGTACAGGCGAACCTCCTTACACCACGACTAACCGTCGTCCACAACTGCATGAGTTGGAGGGTCTCTCTAATTATCTGCAGGGTAAATACGGTCTGTCAACGGGTCCTTGGGAGGGCTTCAACATTAAGACCCCGGCCTACCGTATCCTCGCCCGTGTCGATTGGAACATCACTGACAACCATAAGTTCAATGTACGTTTTACCAAGTCTAACCGTAAGGGTTCCAGTCCTGCTTCCGCTTCTCGTTCTGTGGGCTCTAACAGGTCTAACGATATCTATGGTGGTTCTAATAACGACTACGGTAGCAATACTAACTATGGTATGAGCGCGCTTTCCAGCCGCTACTATTCAGAGTATCGCTTTACCTCTATTGCAGCAGAATTGAACTCGAAGTTCGGTAAGATCAATAATACCTTGCGTGGAACCTATTCCTTCCAGGATCAGCCCCGTTCTACGGAGTACAATGATGCTGCTCCTGTGGTGGAGATCGTGATGAACGATGGTCAGGACCACTATCCTACATGGGCACTCACTGGTGATATCTTCACTTTCATTAACCTCGCTCAGACGAAGAACACTGTGATTACCGACGAGCTCAACGTTACACTGGGTAAGCACAACCTCTTTGCAGGTCTCCAGTACGAGCACAACTTCGCTGCCAATGGTTATGCCCAGGCAGCCGCTGGATACTATGTCTTTGAGGCTACCAAGGAGCAGGCTGCTAATGCTAGCTGGGATGAGGTCTTCGCTGCTGGTCCCCGTGCCTTTGGTGTCACCTATGGCAACAACGCCACCCACTCCAGCTTCACTTCTGAGATGAGTACCAACCAGTGGTCGCTCTATATCCAGGACAACATCAGTTGGAGCGAGCGCTTCCGTATGTCCATTGGTGCCCGTCTCGAACTGCCCTCTTATCCCTCATTGGAAAACAACTACAACGCTGATTATTATGCCCTCGACTTCGGAGGCCGTCACTTCCGCACAGATAATGTGCCCGATGCCAGCGTGAGCTTCTCTCCTCGTATCGGTTTCAACTGGGATATCAGTGGTGAACGTAAGTACATCCTCCGTGGTGGTACGGGTCTCTTCGTAGGTCGTATGCCGTTCGTATGGCTTGTATCTGCCGTGGGTAACTCTGGTATGGGTCAGACCACCTATTGGGCAACCCGTGACAATGGCAACGTTCTGCCGTCGTTCACCATGAGTCAGGAGGATATGCTGAAGCAGATCAATGCCACCAGTTCTACCTCTATCCCCAGCAGTCCGACAATCCTAAGTGAGGATCTGCGTATGCCTAAGACTTGGAAAGCTTCTTTGGCATTCGATGCAAAGCTGCCTTGGGACATCGATTTCACCGTCGAGGGTATCTTCAACAAGGATTTGAACCCTGTCGTTGTGTCTAACGCCAATGTCTATTGGGATGGCACCTCTACCGTTGACCTTGGCCACGGTGATATACGTCACAAGATGTCAACCTATAACAAGCAGAGCGCTTACGTGCTGGAGAACGCAGGTTCAAGGGCTTACTATATGTCACTGAGCTTCCAGCTGCACAAGGCTTTCGACTTTGGTCTTAACCTCGCTGCCAGTTACACCCTTTCCAAAGCCAAGAGCTATACCGAGGGTATTGGTGACCAGGTATCATCAGCCTACAACAACTATCGTAACTCTATCCATGCTGTCAACGACAATGAGACGGGTTACGCTACCTACGTAGCTCCGAACCGCTTCCTTCTCTCTGCCAGCTATGAGCTGAAGGAGTCAAAGAATGCCACCTCTCGTTTCAGCCTTGTCTATGATGCTTATCAGTACGGCTATCTCGGTTCTTATTCCTACAGCCGCTACTCTTACATCTTCACGGGTAATGTGAACAACGACCCATCAGCACCAGGTAACCTCATCTATGTGCCTGCATCTCGTCAAGAACTGAACAGTTGGGATTTCGCCGACAGCCGTGTTGCTGGTGCTACTTATTCTGCCGATATGCAGCGTGACGACTTCTGGGCCTTCATCAATCAGGATGACTACCTGAAGGATCGTAAGGGTATGTATGCAGAGCGCGGTGGCGCCAAAATGCCTTGGCATCATCAGCTCGACTTCAAGTATCTGCGTGATATGAGCATCAAGATTGGTCAGACAAAGCACAGCCTGCAGCTTGGCCTGGATGTGGAGAATGTGCTCAACTTCCTTTGCAAGGACTGGGGCCTCTACAAGCAGATCACAGGTAATGCCCTGCTGACTTACAAGGATGGTAAGTACACGTATAACACCGTGAATGGTGAGCGCCACCTGAGCACTTCTCAGAACTACGAGGCTCTGGCTTCTACCTATCGCCTCCAGTTCACGATCCGTTACCTGTTCAACTAAGGTTCGGACCAGATTATCATAATGATCCCGCTCCTCATCCATATGAGAAGCGGGATCTTTTTTATACGTTCCAATTACTTATGTCCCTGAGACCTCGTTATGCTATGGTACTGAGGATCTCTGAGAGAGTGGGATGGATGTGCACCATGTCTGCGAGTTCGCTGAGTGTGGTGTGTTTGCACATGAGGACACTCGCCTCCTGCACGATGTCGGCTGCGTGTGCACCGTAAGCGTGACAGCCGAGGATCAGTCCCTCTGGACTGACGAACAGTTTCAGGAGTCCTTCGGTCTCACCCATGGCAAGGGCTTTGCCGTTGGCACGCCAGAATGATTTCCTGCACTCGTAGGGGATGCCCTGTTCTTTCAACTGGTCTTCCGTGGGACCGACACTGGCGGCTTCAGGTTCCGTGAAGATGGCAGCGGGCATGATGTCGAAGCGGATGCCGTCGGATTTGCCGAGGATATGGTTCACGGCACGGACGGCCTGCATCTCGGCGGCGTGGGCGAGCATCTGACGACCATTCACATCGCCGATGGCGTAGATGCCTTTGACCGTGGTCTCGAAATTGTTATCGACCGTGATGCCCTTGCGCTCATCATACTCAAAACCAGCCATCGCGAAATCTGGCTGTACACGGGGCTTGCGACCTGTCGCCATGAGGATCACGTCGGCATCGATGTCGGTAAGGGACTGTACAGCGGTTTTCATCTTGAAGGTGATGCCATGCTTCTCTAAGAGCTTACGCAGGCGTTTGGCGATGTCGCTGTCGAGAGCAGGGAGACACTCCTTCAGATATTCGATGACCGTCACCTCGGAGCCGAAGCGATGGAAGACGCTGGCAAACTCCATGCCGATGACGCCCGCGCCGATGATGGTGAGACGCTTAGGGAGGGCGTCGAGTTGGAGGAGACCAGTGGAATCGACCACACGGGGATCGGTCTTGATGTCATCGATAGGGAGCCATTTGGTCTCAGAACCAGTGGCGATAATGATATTTGGGGCTGTAAACTCATTGACGCTGTGCGCATCAGTGAGTTTGCCACACTCGCGGACGAGGGTGATGTTGGGGTGGGAGAGGATGCCCTCAACACCCTGACGGAGTTGGGGGATGACCTCAGACATACGCTGACGCGCTTCGTCGAACGTGGCGCTATGGACGTAGGTCTTCGTAGGGATGCAACCCACGTTCAGACAGGTACCTCCCACCTCAGAGCCCTCGAAAATCACAACCTTCAGGCCGTTCTTGGCGGCATATTCAGCGGCGCGGTAACCCCCAGGGCCAGCACCGATGATAATCAGATCAGTTGTTGTCATTGATCATTTGTTTATAAGTAGTGATAGGATGCTTGGCGGCGAGGACATCATCAACGCGGCCGATGGGTGTGTCGTGGGGCGCAGACTTCACCAGTTCTGGATTGGTCTTGGCCTCCTCGGCAATCGTCCGCATCACGGCGATGAAACCGTCGAGCGTCTCCTTTGACTCGTTCTCTGTCGGCTCGATCATCAGACTCTCGTGGAAGAGCAATGGGAAGTAGATCGTGGGCGCATGATAGCCATAGTCGAGCAGACGTTTGGCCACGTCCATCGTAGTGACACCCGTACTCTTGTCTTTTAGTCCGTCGAACACGAACTCATGACAACACAGACCATCGATGGGCAGTTCATAGACATCTTTCAGCGACTCCTTGATATAGTTGGCGTTGAGCGTGGCCAGCGGACCGACTTCCTTGATATGCTCACGACCTAACGAGAGAATATAGGCATAGGCGCGCATCATCACGCCGAAGTTACCATAATAGGGTGACACCACGGGGAAATAATCCTGCAAGCCCTCGCACACACCCACAGGACCAGAGCCTGGACCGCCACCACCATGAGGTGTGGAGAAAGTCTTGTGGAGGTTTATGTGCATGACGTCGAACCCCATGTCACCAGGGCGACAGGCACCCAACATGGGGTTTAGGTTGGCACCGTCGTAGTACATCAGACCGCCGCAATTGTGGATAAGCTTTGCGATTTCCGGAATGCGGGTCTCAAAGAGGCCGAGGGTATTGGGATTGGTCATCATCATGGCGGCGATGTTTTCTCCTTCTAGCCCGACTAGCCTCTCCAGATCGGCTAGATCGACTAGACCTCTAGCATCTGATTTTACTTCGATGATCTCTAGTCCGCAGACGGCGGCCGAAGCGGGATTCGTGCCATGGGCAGAATCGGGGACGATCACCTTCTTACGGGTCATGTCACCACGTGAGCGGTGGTAGTTGTCGATGGTCATCAGACCCGTCAGTTCACCATGTGCACCAGCGTAGGGCTTGAAGGTGAAGTGGGCCAGACCCGTGAGTTCGCAGAGTGATTTCTCCAACAGTGATACCAACGCCATGGCACCTTTCGTAGTGTTGGCAGGCTGTGCAGGATGGAGGTTCTGGAACTGTGGTAGGGCAGCCATCTCTTCGTTGATCTTCGGGTTATACTTCATTGTACACGATCCGAGGGGGTAGAAGCCCGTATCGACACCGAAGTTATTATTGGAGAGGTTCGTGTAGTGGCGCACCACCGTCAGTTCGTCGCACTCGGGAAACTCTGCATCGTCAGAACGTTTCATCGTTGCTGGTATCTCGTAACTGCCAAAATTATTCCTTGGCAGACTGTAGCCTTTGCGACCCTCCTTCGAGAGTTCGAAGATCAGATTGCCGTATAGTCTATTGTTCATAAGGCAGCCAGTTTTACGAGGTTATCAATTTCTTCCTTCGTACGTTTCTCGGTGACGGCAAAAAGGATACCATCATCATACTTCACACCACCCAGGAAACCGGCATCGATGAAACGCTGATAGAGGGTGTCGATATCACCATCGTACTTCACATAGAACTCATTAAAGAAGGGTTGGTCGTAGGCTAAGGAGAAACGGCCTGTCTTCAACAGTTCGTCGCAGAGATAATGTGCACCGGCATAGGATAGTTGGGCAGCCTCCTTCATGCCCTGTTTACCCATCAACGACAGATAGATCGTCACGAAGAGAGCCATCAGCGACTGGTTCGAACATATATTCGAGGTTGCTTTTTGACGGCGGATATGTTGTTCGCGGGCCTGAAGGGTGAGCACGAAGGCCCGTTGGTTGCGGTTGTCCTTCGTCATACCGACGATACGGCCTGGCATCTTACGGATGAGTTTCTCCGTACAGCACATATAGCCTACGTATGGGCCACCAAAGAGCATGGGGATACCCAGGCTCTGGCCGTCGCCTATGGCGATGTCGGCACCCCATTCGCCTGGGGTCTTCAGCACGGCGAGATCAGCGGCGACGCTGTCCATGATGAAGAGGGCCTTCTTGTCGTGGCAAGCCTCGGCGAAGTCCGTATAGTCCTCGACGATGCCATAGACGTTAGGCTGCTGAACCATTACACCAGCCACACCGTCCTCGGTAAGCAGAGCATGGAGGTCGGCCTTTGAGGTCACACCATCCTTCATGGGGATTGTCACCAGTTCTATGCCCTGGTGCAGGGCATAGGTGTCAAGTACCTCACGAGTCTTGGGATTCATTGTGGCCGACACCAGCACCTTGTTTACCTTCTTGCCGGCGGCCACGGCCATCATCATAGCCTCGGCGGCAGCAGTCGTACCGTCGTACATCGAGGCGTTGGAGATGTCCATGCCCGTCAGTTCAGCCATCATACTTTGATACTCAAAGATATAATGGAGCGTGCCCTGTGAGATCTCGGCCTGATACGGGGTGTAGGAGGTCAGGAATTCGGAGCGCTGCAGCAGACAGGGTATCACCGAGGGCGTGTAGTGGTCATAGACACCATAGCCCGCGAAACAGGTGAGCTGTTCGTTTTGCGAACCTAATTTGGCGAAGGTGTCACGCACCTCCATCTCACTCATCTCCGAAGGGATCTGGTAGTCGCCACGGAAGCGGACATCCTCGGGAATCTGGGCGTAGAGTCCGTCGAGCGATGTCACGCCCGCCTTCTCCATCATCGCCTGAAGATCCTCCTGGGTATGGGGGAAATACTTATAATTCATGGAACATGGTTCATTGAACATTATTTCTCGCAGAAGGCTGCATAGGCAGTGGCGTTCATGAGTGCATCGAGCTCCGACTTGTCAGAGAGTTCCACCTTGATGATCCAGTTCTCGAAGGCATCCTGGTTGATGAGCTCGGGCTGGTCTTCCAGCGCTTCGTTGATCTCCACGACGGTTCCGCTGACGGGTGCGTACAGGTCACTGGCGGCCTTGACACTCTCCACGGCACCAAACTCCTCACCGGCCTCGACCTCGTCATCCACCTCAGGCATATCTACATACACCACATTGCCCAGGGCGTTCTGTGCATAGTCCGTGATACCGATGAAACCAAAATCACCTTCTACTCTCACATATTCGTGCGACTCCGAGTAGTAGAGTCCTTCAATTACCTTTGCCATAATACTTATAGTTTTACCTTTTTCCTTTTTATTTTTTATAGTTCTTGTTATAGAACTGCTTCTTGACCACCTTGCCGGGGAAGACCTTCTTACGGATCTGGATCTGGACCTCGGTGTCGAGTTGGGCGTACTGGCTGTCGATTAGTGCCATGCAGACACTCTTGTCCGATGACAGGGTATGATAACCTGTGGTCACCTCACCGATGGGCTCACCGTCCTTATTCAGTACAGTGTAGCCGTGACGGGGGATGGCCTTGTCGAAGAGCTCGATACCCACGAGTTTCTTCGCTGGTCCCTCGGCCTTCTGTTTGGCCAATGCCTCCTTGCCGATAAACTCAGGCTTGTCGAGTTTTACGAACATACCCAGACCAGCCATGATCGGGGTGATTTCCTCCGAGAGCTCGTCACCGTAGAGGGGCAGTCCCACCTCGAAGCGCAAGGTGTCGCGGCAACCCAGACCACAGGCCTGCACACCAGCGGCGATCAGTTTGTCCCAACAGTCATTGATATAGTCGTGTGAACCATAGATCTCGAAGCCGTCCTCACCCGTATAGCCTGTGCGGGAGACGATCGTATCTCCGATGGATTTACAGGTGTAGAAAGTCAGTTCCTTGCATGGCAGAGCCAGCACGTGTTCCATCACATCTTCCGATTCAGGACCTTGTACGGCAATCTGACCATAGTAGTCAGAGCGGTTTTGTAGGTCGATGTCGAAACCCTCAGCCTGCGCCTGCATCCAGGCCCAGTCCTTGTCGATGTTTGCGGCGTTGATGACGAGGAAGAAATCGTTCTCACCCATCTTATAGACGAGCAAGTCATCGACAGTGCCGCCGTTCTCGTAGCACATCATACCATAGAGAATCTTTCCTGTCGGCATGTCTTTTACATCGTTGGTGAAGATATGTTGCACATAGCGTTCGGCATCCTTGCCCTTCACAGTCACCTCTCCCATGTGAGAGACATCAAAGAGTCCGACATGCTCGCGCACGGCCATGTGCTCAGGGGCGATACCCGCATTCTGGTACAGCAGGGGCATGTCGAAACCTCCGAACTCTACCATCATAGCACCTAAGGAAACATGCTTGTCGAAGAGACAGGTACGTTTGATTTTCTTTTCCAGTTCTTGTTTGATAGCCATTGGTTATTGTAGTAATATGTTAATGAAATCCTTTTTCAGATACGATTCCTCTATCTGTTCAATCTCCTTGACCTCGGCAGGTGTCAGCATCTTTTCCCCGTCACAGAGTGTCTCACGGATAAAGGTCTTCAACTGCTCCAGACTGAGCAACGTATAGTCCTTCAGCAGGGTGATGCGCTGGCGCACACTTTGAATCCCTTTCTTCTCCAGTTTCTCGGGGCCTGGTGTGATGGCGTTCAGCATGTGCTGCATGTTCGTGTCGTAGAGCATGGTGCTGTGTACGATGCTACGTCCAGGCAACTGGTAGAACGCTGTGCCACAGACCTTCCTGTCGCCGATCATGATGTCGTTATGACTGGTGCCTGTGGCCTCGATGCCCAGTTTACGAAACACCAGCAGGATCATCTGGATGAACCGATTAAAGGTAAAACCCACGTTGTCGCCGTCAGTGACATACGACAGCATCAGGTTGTCCATGTCGGCATACACACAGCCGCCCCCGCTTTTCCGTCGGTAGATCTTGATGCCCTGTTCACGGCAGTAGTCGATGTTCACCTCGTTCTCTGCCACCTGATTGCGCCCGAAGATCACACTTGGTTCCACCTGCCACATGAAGAAGCAGTCGGGTTCATCCAAACACTTTGCTACGTACTCCTCCATCGCCAGATAGAACGACAGACGGCGCACTTCATCGGATGGCAGGGTGATATACGTCATGTCTTAGGCGAAAGCCTTCGGATTCGGACCAAAACGATTTTCAAAGGGCTCACTGTCCATGAAGTAGAAGACTATCAGAACGATGGGACCGATAATACCTATGATCGGGATGATGGATGTCAGAACGAGCAGGAACCACCAGAAACTTCTTCCCGTATCGTGAAGACGGCGTGAGGAGACTGCCAGTCCAGGAATGATGACGGCCAGATTATAGATAGACGTCACCACAATTAATGCGATCGGTGCTGCAAACAATGCTGCAAAGAAACCTGCCTCCTTATCACTGGATGCCATGACGATCAGCGCCACTGCCAGAGCCACTAAGATGTTGATAGCCAGAAGGATTAGGAAGTTATAAAGCACAAATCCCCAGTACTCACTGCGGCGGGCACGACCTGAGAAGGTGGCATACTTGCGCCAGCATTTCTTATAGTAGCCCCACAGACTGAGATACTCAGGCTGTTGTGTATAGGCCTGCTGAGTCGGTTGTTGAACAGTTTGCTGAACCTGTTGCTGAGTCTGTTGCTGGGCCTGTTGGACGGGCTGTTGCTGAACAGGTCTTGCCTGTTGGGTGGGCTGCGGCTGAACTGGTTGGGAAAGTGGCTGTGGCTGCGGAGACTGCATAGGTCTAGGGTTACTACCCATTGGAAGTACCTGTGACATGGGAGCCCAGTTAGGCATTCCCTCCGTCCATATAGGTGTGTCGGGAGGCAAATTCAATGATCTTACCTTGGCCTCGTCATAGGGGCCATACTGCTTTCCTTTTACATGAACAAAATACATTCTCATAGTTCTCAATCTTTAGTTATTTGTTTTAAATGATTTGTCAATAATTACTGTGCTGCGGCCTTAAAGCGTAGCTCAGCCTCCAGCATCTCCAGCTTCGGCATGGGGAAACCTGCCTCACGGGCAATCTGGATGGGACGGCTATAGATATAGTGGATCTCCATTGGCCGGTGGAAGTCGTAGTCGAGCTTCATCGAGGGAGAGTAGGGCGTCATGTTGTCCGTCATCTCAATCATCTTATCGACAAAGGCCTCGTCCAGTCCCTGGATACCTTGATGTCTGGCTGCACCGACCACCTCCATCATCTGCTCACGGATGAGCTGACGGGTAGCGGGATTCTTCAGCAGCAAGTCTGTCTGGGTGTCAAGTGCCACCGTCATCCCGTTGAACGGCATGTTCCACACAGCTTTCTTCCAACGGGCTTCGTCGTAGGGAACAGAACCTGCCTGGATATTGGCATTTTTAAAGTCATTCAGGATCGCTGTGAAGACACTCTCGTCCTTGCACGAGTAGTTGGCAAGATTGATGCTGCCGTAGCACTGATGGTTCACGCGTCCTGGTTCCGTCTTGGCAGAACAGATAAAGGCCAGTCCGGCCACTAGTTGCAAGTCGGGGAACATCTGTTGCACATCAGCCTCCACTCCGATGCCATTCTGTATCAGCACCACTACGGTATGCTCCTGTAACAATGGCGGCAAGAGGTCAACAAGTAGATGATTGTTGGTGGTCTTCAGTCCCACAATTACGACATCGCACTTCGGCATGTCTGTCGCATACTGATAGACATTCACATGGTCGAGATGGAAAGAGCCGTCACAGGAATCCACCTGCATACCATGTTCTTTCACAAACTGATAATCACTGTGCGACAAGAAATGTACTTCTTGCCCGCTATATGCCAGTTTGCTGCCGTAATAGCCGCCGATAGCTCCTGTCCCTATAATTCCGTATTTCATCAGGATGATTTTTCTGCAAATATACGAATAATATCACAAACCCAAAACATTTTTGCATAAAATCTTTGTATTTTATTAATTTTGGTGTATCTTTGCACGCATAAACAATTCAAAGTGGACAAAAAAGAATTAACACTACTGAATGGGATAAAGTCCCCTGAAGACCTTAGACACCTGGAGGTAGATCAGTTGCCTCAGCTCTGTGATGAGCTCCGACAAGATATTGTGCAAGAGGTAGCAGTGAACCCTGGCCATCTGGCATCAAGCCTTGGCGTGGCAGAGATAACCGTTGCACTTCATTATGTCTATAATACGCCTGAAGACC
Organism: Prevotella sp.; assembly: GCA_017965475.1. Taxonomy (GTDB): domain Bacteria; phylum Bacteroidota; class Bacteroidia; order Bacteroidales; family Bacteroidaceae; genus Prevotella. The sequence continues at coordinate 9,266 of JAGCPV010000061.1, read as the reverse complement.
GTATTGTTTGGGACGTGGGCCATCAGGCTTACGGCCATAAGATCCTGACAGGACGGCGTGAGCAGTTCTGTACCAACCGTAAGTTGGGTGGTATCAAACCCTTCCCATCCCCCACGGAGAGTGAGTACGACACGTTTGCCTGCGGACATGCGAGCAATTCCGTGTCGGCAGCATTAGGTATGGCCGTAGCCGCACAACTGGAGGGGAAGAATAAACGCCATGTTGTGGCCGTCATCGGCGACGGTGCCCTGTCGGGAGGTCTGGCCTTCGAGGGCCTGAACAATGTCTCATCATCACCTAACGACCTGCTCATTATCCTCAACGACAATAACATGTCGATAGACCGTTCGGTAGGCGGCATGAAACAGTATCTGCTGAACCTGAGCACCAACGAGACCTATAACGCCATGCGTTTCCGCGTGTCCCGCTGGATGAACCGCAAGGGTTTGCTCAACGATGACAGGAAGAACGGTATCATCCGTCTGTCAAATGCCTTGAAGAGTGCCATCTCTCATCAGCAGAATATCTTCGAGGGTATGAATATCCGCTACTTCGGACCGTTCGACGGCCATAACGTGAAGGAACTGGTTCGCATCCTGCGACAGATCAAGGAGATGAAGGGTCCGAAGCTGTTGCACCTGCATACCCAGAAGGGGCATGGCTACGCCCCGGCGGAAAAGGATGTGACCATCTGGCATGCCCCTGGCAAGTTCAATCCTGACACAGGTGAACGAATCGTCGATAACGATCCCAAGAAACCGCAGAAATATCAGGATGTTTTCGGACATACCCTTCTTGAACTGGCAAGGCAGAATCCGAAGATCGTTGGTGTGACGCCTGCGATGCCCTCGGGTTGTTCCATGAACATCATGATGAAGGAGATGCCGGAGCGCACCTTCGACGTGGGTATCGCCGAGGGACATGCCGTCACCTTCTCAGGTGGTATGGCCAAGGACGGACTGCTGCCTTTCTGTAATATCTACAGTGCTTTTGCTCAGAGGGCATTCGACAATATCATCCATGATGTGGCTTTGCTGAACATGAATGTGGTACTCTGCTTCGACCGTGCCGGATTAGTTGGAGAGGATGGACCGACGCACCATGGTGCCTTCGATCTGGCAGCCCTGCGTCCTATTCCGAATCTTGTCATCTCGTCACCTATGGATGAACACGAGCTGCGACGTTTGATGTTCACTGCCCAGTTACCGGACAAAGGACCGTTTGTGATCCGTTATCCGCGTGGTGGTGGTGTATTGCAAGACTGGCGTTGTCCTTTCGAGGAGGTGCCTGTTGGCAAGGGCAGGAAGTTGCATGATGGCGACGATGTAGCCGTTCTGAGCATAGGTCCGATAGGTAATAATGTCACAGAGGCGATCGCTAAATTAGCTAGTTCACCTAGCGTCGCCCATTACGATATGCGCTTCCTGAAACCGCTCGACGAGGAGATTCTCGAAGAGGTCGGCAAGAAGTTCAAGCGTATCATCACCGTTGAGAACGGTGTCAGGAAAGGTGGACTGGGTTCTGCCGTCCTTGAATGGATGAACGACCACGGCTACCAGCCGAAGATAGTGCGTTTGGGTCTGCCTGACGAGTTCGTGGAGCACGGTACGGTGGATGAACTGCAGGATATTGTGGGTATTGGCACGGACGGTATCATCAAAGCGATCAAGGAGATATGAAAATAGTCATTGTCGGTGCAGGTGCCGTAGGTACTCATCTGTCAAAGTTGTTGTCGCGTGAGCATCAGGACTGTGTGCTGATCGATGCAGACGAAGAGCGCCTGAGCACGCTGAGCGAGTATGACGTGATGACCTATCAGGCCTCGCCCACGAGCATTCAGGCGCTGAAGGAAGCCGGTGCAGACCATGCCGACCTCTTTGTCGGTGTGACGCCCGAGGAGAGCACCAACCTGAATGCCTGTATTCTGGCCCATACCCTCGGTGCGAAGAAGACCGTGGCCCGTATCGATAATTATGAATATCTTTCTCAGGAACTGCAGCCCTTCTTCAAGAACCTCGGCGTCGATTCACTGATCTACCCGGAGGTGCTGGCTGCCATCGACATCACGAATGGCCTGAAACTCTCCTGGGTACGCCAGCGATGGGACGTGCACGACGGAGCACTTATCCTGCTCGGCATCAAGTTACGTGAGGCGGCGGAGATTCTGAATCAGCCACTGCGTAATCTCTGCGGTCCGGATGATCCTTATCATGTCGTGGCTATCAAACGTAACGGCGACACCCTGATCCCTGGTGGTATGGATGAGTTGCGTGTGAACGACCTGGTCTATTTCATGACCACCAAGGAGTATATCCCCTATATCCGTAAGATCGTCGGCAAAGAGCATTATACGGATGTGAAGAACGTCATTATCATGGGTGGCGGTAAGACGGCCGTCCGTGCGGCTCTGACCATTCCCAATTACATGAGCGTGAAGATCATCGAGAAGGATGCCCAGCGTTGTGAGAAACTGAACGAGTTGCTGGAGAAGGATGAGGCGATGGTCATCCACGGTGACGGCCGCGACTTAGGACTGCTTGAGGAGGAAGGTATCAGGAACACGCAGGCTTTCGTGGCCCTGACGGGCAATGCGGAGACCAATATCCTGGCTTGTCTGACAGCCAAGAAACTCGGTGTGAGAAAGACCGTGGCCATGGTGGAGAACCTCGACTACGTCTCGATGGCCGAGAGTCTGGACATCGGTACCATTATCAACAAGAAAACCATCGCTGCCAGCCATATCTTCCAGATGATGCTTGATGCCGACGTGGAGAACCTGCGCTCGCTGATGCTCGTGGATGCAGAGGTGGCAGAGTTTACGGCTGCCGAAGGTTCGAGGGTGACAAAGAAACCCGTGAAGGACCTGGGTCTGCCCTTTGGAGCGACCATTGGTGGTCTGGTGCGCAAAGGCGTCGGTATGCTTGTCAACGGTAACTCACAGATCCAGGCTGGTGATTCCGTCATGGTGTTCTGCCATGAGCAGAAACTGAACAATATCGAGAAATACTTCAAAAAGAACACGATATGGTAAACTTCCGTATCATCAGCAAGATCATCGGGTCGCTGCTGTTCATCGAGGCTTTCTTCATGGCTTGGTGTGCAGTGATGTCCTTCTACTTTAACGAGGATGACCAGATTGCCTTTCTGATGTCGCTGCTGATCACTCTTGGATGCGGATTTCTTTTCCTTTTCCTGGGCAGAAATGCCGATAACTCACTGAGTCGGCGAGATGCCTATCTGCTGGTAACGGCTGTATGGCTCATCTTCTCACTCTTCGGCATCTTCCCTTTTATGATTCATGGCAGTATCACGAATCTGACAGACGCATATTTCGAGAGCATCTCGGGCTTTACCACTACGGGAGCCACCATCCTTGACGATGTGGAGTGCCTGCCCCATGGCATCTTGTTCTGGCGATCACTGATGCAGTGGATAGGTGGTTTGGGAATCCTGTTCTTTACCATTGCCATTCTCCCCTCGCTCGTCAGTGGTAGTGTGAAGGTGTTTGCAGCAGAGGCCACAGGACCTATCAAGGCCAAGATGCACCCACGTCTTTCGACAACTGCAAAATGGATTTGGAGCATCTACCTCTTCCTGACCATTGGTTGCGGCGTATCTTTCTTTCTGGCTGGTATGAATTGGTACGAGGCACTAAACTACTCGATGACAACTACGGCCACTGGTGGCTTTGCCATCCACAACGAGAGTACCGAATACTTCCACTCTCCTACTATTGACTATATTTCTATCACCTTTCAATTTTTGTCGGGTATCAACTTCACCTTATTATATATATGTATTTTTAAGGGGAAGATTAAAGCCCTCTTCCGCAACTCAGAATTAAAACTCTATCTGAGCATTGTAGTAGGTGCAACGCTTTGGATTATGTACCTGTTGTTTACACGTATGGACTACGACTTAGAGAAGTCTTTCAGGTGTGCACTCTTCCAAGTAGTTTCATTTATTACCACAACAGGTATGTTTAACGACGATGCGGGTACATGGCCACATATTACATGGGTCATATTGGGTGTCGTTATGTATCTGGGAGCCTGTGCAGGTAGCACGAGTGGTGGTTTCAAATGCATCAGAGGTGTGATGCTGCTGAAGGTGATACGCAATAACTTCCGACAGATTCTGCATCCAAATGCCGTTCTCCCGGTAAAGATCAATGGAATCAGCATACCGCAGTCGAAACTCGTGGCACTATTTGCCTTCTTCACGCTGACGATGCTCATGACACTCGTTACGGCTACCATCATGATTGTAGCAGGTATCGACAATACAAATGCCATCACCATTGCCCTGAGTTGCGTGAGTAATGTGGGTCCAACGCTGGGTACCCAGATCGGGCCGGTCATGTCATGGGCGATATTGCCAGACTACATCAAGTGGATTCTCTGTCCGCTGATGCTCATGGGTCGTCTTGAGATCATGACGGTGCTCGTGCTGTTTACCCGCAGCTTCTGGAAGGAAAACTAACTACTATAAACAATGTATAGATTCAAACCGCTGTTGAAGCAAACACTCTGGGGAGGTGACAAGATTATCCCCTTCAAACATCTGGATACCCAACTGGACCATGTTGGCGAGAGCTGGGAGATCTCAGGTGTCAAGGACAATGAGACCATCGTGGCCGACGGCCCCTACATGGGCAAGACCCTGAACGAACTGGTGAGCATAGAGAAGGAAAGACTCCTGGGGCAGGAGAACTATGAGCGTTTCGGCAATGAGTTCCCCTTGCTGATCAAGTTCATCGACGCCTGTCAGGATCTCTCTATCCAGGTGCATCCCGACGATGAGACAGCCCGTCGTCAGGGTAAGTCCCGTGGTAAGACGGAGATGTGGTACTGTCTGGAATCAGAGCCAGGCGCCACCCTCTTTAATGGTCTGAAGAAGAAGATCACTCCCGAGGCGTATAAGGAGATGGTGGATAACGACACCATCACGGAGGCGTTGGCCAGCTACGAGGTACATGAGGGCGATGTGTTCTTCATCCCCGCTGGCCGTATCCATGCCATCGGTGCTGGCTGTTTCGTGACGGAGATCCAGCAGACCTCCGATGTCACCTACCGCATCTACGACTACAAACGTAAGGACAAGGACGGCCATTACCGTGAACTCCATACCCAGGAGGCGGCCGAGAGCATCGACTACACCGTATTGCCGAACTATCGTGCGGGTTACGAGCCCCAAGAGAATGAGGGTGTGCAGCTCGTGACGTGTCCTTACTTCACGACGGCTGTCTATGACCTGACGGAGCCGATGACACTCGACTACTCCGATCTCGACTCGTTCGTCATCCTGATTGCCGTCAAGGGCGAGGGGAAACTCATCTGCGACGGTGAGGAACAGTCATTCCGCAAGGGTGACACCATCCTTCTCCCCGCCACAGCCAGTGAGGTCAGAGTCGAAGGCACCATTAAGTTTCTGGAAACATTTGTGTAGTTAACCCTTCTCCAGGTATTTCCTCACGTCCTCCTGGAGGCGGCGGAACTGCTCCGACATCATATAGCCGCTGTTCTTCTTGAGCATCACCTTGATGTCCTGCAGCGAGTTCTCGTAGCACGACATCTCGTTGCTCTTCTGTGTCTTGTGCGCAGAGGCATGGTAGATCTCGTTCTGCCGTTCCTGACGGAGCAGGTTGCACACCTTTGTCATGATCGGCGATACCACCGTATCGAACAGGTGATGCCCCTGGATATAGAGATAGGTGGTCTGCGGCGTCACACCCAGCGCCTTGATATCCTCCTTCGTCGCCAGATATTCCTCCTTGGCGTCAGGGTACTGGCGCTGCAGTTCGTTGATCTTCGTATGCACCTTCCGCCTGACATTCGCGATCGAGGGCTCCGGATCCTGCACGTTGAAGCCTCCGGGGTCGGCAATACGGTTGAAGTCTGTGATGGAGAACTTCGGATAGTTGCCGTTGCGGTAGAACATCACAGACCAGACGAAGAGGGGGAACAGCGCCTCACTGAACTGTTGGAAATACTCACGGAAGTCGAAGATGCGATGGTCGTTGAGCGTCACGGAGACACAGACATTATGCAACGAAGGGGCATAGCACTGGTAGTTCTCGATGGCATAGACGTAGGTATGGAAAACATACGTACTTCCCAGCACCCGCTTCGACTGTGCCGTACGTCCCTGGATCATATAGTCGTAGTCGGCATCCACACAGGCGATCATGTCCTTGCCGAGCGGCTCCCCTTCGAGGAAGTTCATCAGCACCGATTTCTTGCCGCGCGTCAGGTTCGCCTTCGACGGCAGCATCACCTCGAAATAGCGTTTGTCATCCTCAAACTCAGAGAGTACCGTGCGCCAGAAGTAGATATCGTCATAGCTCTCGACATAGGCGACGATCCTGTGCCGTGCTTTCTTCGAGGTCAAGGCGTTTGCCGCCTCGAAATACTTGCTGTTGAGATTATCCTTCAGCCTTCTGCCCATAATTAGTAATCATAATTCCTAATTACTAATTATACAGTTATATCGCTCACCTCCGTCACCGAATCCACCCAGCCGTTCATCACCACGGCGGGCGAGTGGGTCGTCAGGATAATCTGTACGTTGGGGTTCAGCTCTAGACAGAGATCGATGAGCCGTTTCTGCCACTCGATATGGAGCGACACCTCGGGCTCGTCCATGAAGAGTACGTAGGGCTGGTTATCCTCCACGAGCACCGTCAGCATAATGACGAGGATCTGTTTCTCACCGCTCGACAACTGATATGGCATCAGCGTCTCACCGATCTGTGTGAAACGGATCTCGTTCTCCGTGCGTATGATCTTCTTGCCCGTTTCCGAGAACAGGTCATCGACGATGTCCTGAAAACGCTTCTTCTGTACCGACAGCTGCTGGGCGGCGTCCGTGTTCCCTTGCTGCAGCTCGGCGATGATACGGTTGCCGATGTTCACCTGATAGTCGAGGAATTTCCGCTGCAGGTGATACAGCTGGAAATCCAGGAGGGAGAAGCCGCCTCCCACGGCTCCTAATGTCGGGAGTGCCTGCCGCAGGTAGTTCTCGCCTTCCGAGACTGTCTGGGCGATGTTCGTGTCGAGCGAACGGATCACGTCGTAGCGGATCCACTTCGCATCCTCGGGCTCCACGTCGAGCTTCACACCCTTCAGCATGTGCGAGGGGAACTCGCCACCGGCCGACAGACCCCTCACCACCTTGTTCAGGATCGTACTCTTGCCCTGACCATTACTGCCGCTGAGGATGTTCACCTGACGGTTCAACTCCCAGACCACATGTTTCTTCCCGCTCCACAGCGAGTCGATCTCAATGCGCTTGATGTAATTGGCGTACTTTGCCATATTTCCTCCTTTCTTGATGTTTCTATTCCCTGGCCTTGAACGATATCGGATGATCCTCGTTGGGATGCCAGAAGTCGAGTAACGCGATGTCGAAGATCAGGTTGCTGTAGCCGCGGATGGACGTCGATGACGAGGTGCCGTAGCCCAGATGATAGGGGATATACACGCGCCAGCGGTCGCCACGGTGCATCTGCATCAGTGCCGTCGAGAAACCGGTGACCACCCCGCTCACGCTGAATTCTATCATGTCAGCTGTCCGCCAGTCGAACTCACCCTCGTAGCTCTGGTCAAATATATAGCCCTCGGGATACGAGACCGTGGGGATATACCTTCCCCTGTAGGCGACCCACACATTGTCACTGAACAGCGGACTCTCCGTCTCCGTCTCGCTACCGCTTTCCAGCACCTCCACGTAGATATAGTCGCTGCTCGTGCCGCCCGTCATCTGGTCCTTCGTATAGCTCTTGATCTTCCGCAGCGCGCTGTTGTTCGACCACTGGGTGATGGCTGCATTATTGCGCTCCTCCCAGTTCTCAAACTCATCCACCTCGTTGCTGTCCTCAGAGCACGATGACACTGCCACCGCCAGCGGCAGCATCATCAGTGCGAATATGTACTTGAATACCTTCATTATTGGAGTTTCTTCAGCAGACTTGCGATACTAACCTTATCCTCGATGATACCATTGAGCTCCTCGATCTTCACGCGCTCCTGCTCCATAGTGTCGCGGAAACGCAGGGTCACGCAACCATCGTTCAGCGTGTCGTGATCGACGGTGACGCAATACGGTGTACCAATAGCATCCTGACGACGATAGCGCTTACCGATAGAATCCTTCTCATCATACTGGCAATTGAAGTGGAACTTCAGCTGGTCGATGATCTCACGAGCCTTCTCGGGCAGACCGTCCTTCTTCACCAACGGCATCACAGCACACTTCACAGGAGCCAGAGCTGCAGGCAACTTCAGCACCACGCGGGTCTCACCGTTCTCGAGTTTCTCCTCCTCGTAGGCGTGACACATGATGCTCAGGAACATACGATCCACACCAATCGATGTCTCGATCACATACGGGGTGTAGCTCTCGTTGGTCTGAGGATCAAAGTATTTGATGCTCTTGCCAGAGTACTTCTCATGCTGCGAGAGGTCGAAGTTCGTGCGGCTGTGGATACCCTCCACCTCCTTGAAGCCAAACGGCATCTTAAACTCGATATCGGTTGCAGCGTTGGCATAGTGAGCCAGCTTATCGTGATCATGGAAACGGTAGTTCTCAGCACCAAAGCCCAGGGCCTGATGCCACTTCATACGCGTCTCCTTCCACTTCGGGAACCACTCCAGCTCTGTGCCAGGCTGTACGAAGAACTGCATCTCCATCTGCTCGAACTCTCTCATACGGAAGATGAACTGACGGGCCACGATCTCGTTACGGAAAGCCTTACCAATCTGGGCAATACCAAAAGGAATCTTCATACGACCGGTCTTCTGCACATTCAGGTAGTTCACGAAGATACCCTGAGCGGTCTCAGGACGCAGGTAGATCTTCATCGAAGCATCAGCGCTGGCACCCATCTCGGTAGAGAACATCAGGTTGAACTGACGAACATCGGTCCAGTTGCGGGTTCCGCTGATAGGACATACAATCTCCTCGTCGAGGATAATCTGCTTCAACTCGTCGAGATCTGGACCCTGCATGGCAGCAGCGTAGCGGGCGTGGAGGGCGTCGCGCTTCTCCTTGGTCTCCTTCACGCGCTCAGAAGTCTCCAGATACTTAGCCTCATCAAAGCTGTCGCCAAAACGCTTACGGGCCTTCTCGACCTCCTTCTGGATCTTCTCGTCGTACTTGGCAATCTGGTCCTCAATCAGCACATCAGCACGATAGCGCTTCTTAGAGTCGCGGTTATCAATCAGGGGATCATTAAAGGCATCCACGTGTCCGGAAGCCTTCCATAT
>JAGCPV010000060.1 GCA_017965475.1 Prevotella sp. | reverse complement strand
GAGTATTAACACTTAAATTTTGGAAACTATGTCAAACATTGAAGCCACAAAAGGTGAGATCGTGATGTACCAGCCGGATGAGACCATCAGGCTGGAAGTGAGAGTTGAGGAAGAAACCGTCTGGCTGAATCGCCAACAAATCGCGGATCTCTTTTCGAGAGACATTAAGACGGTCAGCAAACATATCAATAATGCTTTGAAGGAAGAATTGAAAGAAGAACCAGTTGGCGCAAAATTTGCGACAACTGCCGCAGATGGCAAAAACTATCAAGTGGAATACTTCAACCTTGAAATGAATAACCACGACCGCTTTCTGATCATCGACGATATGGTCTATGTGTTTGGTGCCAGCCTGAAGAACGCTGGCAAGAAACTCTTTGCCTACATCCGGATGCAGGAGACCCCAACCGCGCAGTTGCTCAGCAATATCAGATAAGATAAAGCGGAGTGCCTTTTCTGTTGCACAAAAAGCCTCATTTGTGTGATAAAGGCCAAATAATCGGCGAATTGTTTGGAACTTATGGAACATTAGTGTCCCGTTAAAATTGGGACGAGTTAAATATTAATCAAATAGCCCTGGAATAAGGGGACCAAATTGCTCTTTGACATCATTGAATTTAGTCTTTTCAAGCAGTTCCTTCAAAGGAGTTTTGTCTGTCAATGACATGCTGAGGATTTGCAAGACCTCATAGGTCGAACGCTCCAATCGCATATCATGTTGTACGATGGCAACCAGACAATAGGCAATGATAGCTGCACTGATCTGAATCCTGACTGCATTCTCTGTTTTGCCCCAGAATTTTCTGATCTTAAGATGCTGCTTCAGCCACTTGAAGAATAACTCTACCTGCCATCTGTTCTTGTAGAGATTGGCAATCTCAAGTGAGGTCAGGTGGAAAGCATTGGTGAGGAAGGCTAGTTCTTGCCCCTTCTCCTCATCGTAGATCTTTACCAGCCGGAGCTTCTCCTTGTATTTCTTTGAAGTGATGTAATCCGTCAGAATAATCTCTGCATCAGTCGTCACATTCTGTGGCATTCTTCTCCGCCATTTAGTACACTTGTATTGTAGATTCTTCTTGGCACGGACAACGAAGAAAGATCCAAACTGATGGATATGATGGAGTTCCTTAAAGGCATTGTAACCTCGGTCAAAAACATAGTAAGAGACTGATTCATAAGGGATTTCCTTCATGGCCTTCGAATCGTGGACTGACGCTGTGGTGATATGAAAGTAGGCAGGCACTTGTGATTCCGTATCAAACAGGACATGAGCCTTGACTCCTCCTTTGTGTCTCCTAAACTTTGCCCACCAGAAGACTGACAGGCATAGAGGTATTGTTGTAGAATCAAACGCAAATACTTTGCCTTTTAGCTTGAAAATGTCTGTCGCACGTTTGCTGCGAGCGAGGTCCATCATGTAGAAAGCGAACTCTTCGAAGATGCGATAGTCTCGATTCTGATTGGCTGTGGCGAAGGTGGTCTTTGGGACGGGCTTTCTGCCAAGACCAAGATGGTAACACTTGGACTCATGAGCCTCCAAAACGGTTATCAGGTCACGCAAGCTTTCGCGATTTCCAAGCTGCCCAAACATCAGAGCAAGGAGTTGGTTCCAGCAAATGAAGTGCTTGACATAACGGTCACCAGAGTATTTGCGAGCCAGATAGTTGAAGTGATTCCTGTCGATAAATGCCACCAGCTGAGCAAAAACGTATTTGTTTTGATTCATATGCGATCTGTTGTTTTGACCGCAAAGATACAAAATCAAATCCGTTGACTCGCAAAACTGCTCATAAAAGACTGAATATCAATTATTTCAAAGAATGATTAGTCCACTTTAACGGGACAGTAGTGCTTATGGAAATATTTCATTTTTTGCGGTCGTATGTATAACTAATCAAAACAAACTGCGTATGGTAACATGGCAACGAGAAGAATAAAACGTAAGCGCAGTAAGTAGTTCACGTTTTCTTTTTGTGTCCTGGCGAAACAGAAGGTGCAATTTATTAATCAAAAAAAATATGAAACAGGAAAAACTATTACTAATAATATTGACAATGCTCCTGCCATTAGTGGCAAGTGCAGAGACCTTAGAGATCAACGGTATCAATTACGATGTGGACCCAGAAGCTAAAACTGCTACAGTTATCAGTAAATCAAGCGGTTCTTATTCGGGAAGCATTGTTATTCCCAAAACCATTACTTTTAAAATATCGAATGCAAAGTGACATCCATTGGTGGTTATGCTTTCTATGATTGCAGCGGCCTGACCTCGGTGACTATCGGCAACAACGTGACATCCATTGGTAGTTATGCTTTCGCTCGTTGTAATAATCTGGCTACTGTTACGCTTGGTAATGGAATAAGAAATATCTATAGTTACGCTTTTGCAAATTGTGGACAACTGACCGATGTCTATTGTTTTGCAGAGAATATACCTAGTACCTATTCCTATGCCTTCAATAATTCGTATATTGATTACGTCACTCTCCATGCGTCGGCAGGTAGCGTGGATGCATACAATGCAAAATATCCTTGGAACGGATTCAAGGAAATTGTGGCAATTGAAACAGTCAAGGTGAAACTCAACAAGACCAACGTTACCCTTGAGAAAGGCAAGACGGTGACGTTGAAAGCCACGGTTTCTCCTTCAACATTTCCTGACAAGAGCGTAACGTGGAAGAGTTCGAATAAGAAGGTCGCCACAGTGACAAGTGCAGGTAAGGTGAAAGCCGTCAAGGCTGGCACGGCTACTATCACCTGTACTTCTGAAATAACGGGTGCGAAGGCCACCTGTAAGGTGACCGTCTTTGAAGGTAGTGTTACTCTCGACAAGACCGAGGTGACCCTTCAAAAGGGTAAGACGGTGACACTTACCCCCACCGTCGAACCCACTACACTGGAAGACAAGAGCGTAACTTGGACGAGTTCAAATACGAAGATTGCCACCGTGACAACTGCAGGTAAGGTGAAGGGCGTCAAGGTTGGTACAGCCACTATTACCTGTACTTCTAACGCTACGGGTGTGAGTGCTACCTGCCAAGTGACTGTTGTTAATGGTTCTGTTACTCTCAACAAGACCGAGGCTTATGTTGAGAAGGGCAAGACGATGACGCTGAAGGCTACGGTTACTCCCACTGATCTGGAGGACAAGAGCGTGACTTGGAAGAGTTCGGACAAGAGTATTGCTACAGTATCGAGCGCAGGTAAGGTAAAGGGCGTGAAGTATGGTACGGCCACCATCACCTGCACCTCCAAAGCAACGGGGGTGAGTGCCACTTGCCAAGTGACCGTCGGAAAAGTTGTCATCAACATATCCGAAATTTTCCTTAAGAAGAGTAGAACGGCAACGCTGACTGCTACTGTATATCCCTCGTCATTGTCGGACAAGAGTGTGACATGGGAAAGTTCTGACAAGACTATTGCCACAGTGACAAGCAAAGGTAAGGTGAAGGGCATCAAGGCAGGTTCTGTCACCATTACCTGCACCTCCAATGCTACTGGCCTGAAGGGCACTTGTACAGTGACGGTATTATCAACCTCTGAGTCTCGCTCGTTGGATGGCGATGATGATGACACAACCGTCATCGAAGAGATGAACGCTGCCGTTGAGCCATTTGATGTCTATGACCTGAACGGCCGTAAGGTGCGTCACCAGGTGACTTCGCTCGACGGGCTGCCCAATGGAGTCTATATCGTCAATGGCCGTAAGGTATTGAAGAAAGACTGATTTCGCTACCCATCCATAGGGTTAAGCAAAAAAAGGTTACACCTCTAACACATAAAACAACTTGTTTTACCTACAAAGGCGGTTCCTTTTCCCAGAATAAGGAGCACTTTAGAAAGTAAAACAAGTTGTTTTACTATCAGTGCAGGTTGTGTAAGAAATACAAATTATACATTGTATATATTATTCTATTGCACAAAAAGCCTCTTTTGTGTGATAAAGGCCAAATAATCGGCGAATTATTTGGAACTTACGGAAATATTTCATATATTTGCACCGACTCGAATAGCCTGAAAGGGTTGGCGGGTCGAATTTTAGTAGTAAAAAGACGTTTACTAAACGTTATCTTCGACCGTCGAATCTCTCAAGTTCTGGCCTCAGAAGATACGCAACTAAAACGTTCACTTTGGGTGTATTGTACTCTGCTCTTTTTATTTGAGTGTTGTTAATATGTCTCAGTGTGGGCTACCGAGTTGCTTGTCATGGTATAGACAATGTGAGAGTCCGTGCGTGGGATAGGCGAAGTAGAGCACCAACGTCTTTCCGTATTAATGCTATTAACCGCTGAATCTGGGTCGCTATAGGCATGAAACATTTATTTGTATGAAAACAAACATGAAATTGGGTAATTTTACCTTACAGATAGCCAAAACGATGAAACAGAATAAACTTTCTTTCCTACTTACTATGCTCATGAGCATGGTTGGCATAAAGGCATTTGCTTATTATGATACCAAAGTGAACGGTATCTATTACTCATTCTCTTTATCGAATGCAACAGTTACTAATGGAGCTGACCGATATAATAGTTGGAATGGAAGTAATAGTTACAGAGGAACTATCGTTATTCCAAAGTCCATTACCTACAATGGGAAGACCTACAGCGTGACTTCCATCGACTATGAGGCTTTCTATGATTGTAGTGCTCTGACCTCCATCACCATCCCCAACAGTGTGACATCCATCGGCAATCGGGCTTTCAAAGGCTGTAGTGGCCTGACCTCGGTGTCCATCCCCAACAGCGTGACATCCATTGGGGATGGTGTTTTCTCTGGTTGCAGTGGCCTGACCTCTGTGACCATCCCCAACAGTGTTACTTCCATCGGCGGTTTTGCTTTTTCTGGTTGTAGCGCCTTAAAGTCCGTGACCATCCCCAACAGCGTGACTGAAATCGGTGGTTCTGCTTTCCAGAGTTGTAGTGCTCTGACCTCTGTGACCATCCCCAATAGTGTTACTTCCATCGGCAATTGGGCTTTCAAAGGCTGTAAAAAACTAACCGCCATCACAATTTCCAACCGTGTAACAAGTATAGGAGAAAGTACATTCTCTGACTGTATAAAATTGACCTCCGTGACCATCCCCAACAGCGTGACTGAAATCGGCGGTTCTGCTTTCGCTGGATGTAAAAAACTAACTGCTATCACAATTCCCAACCGTGTAACAAGTATAGGAGAAAATGCTTTCTACGGTTGTAGCGGCCTGACTTCTGTCACAATTCCCAACAAGGTAACTTCCATTGGGGATAACGCTTTTTATGGCTGTAGCAACTTGTTATTCGTAACTATCGGCAACAAAGTGAATAGCATAGGAAAGGATGCCTTTCATGACTGTAACGCTTTGACCACTGTTAATATTTCTGATTTGGTTGCATGGTGCAGTATTTCCTTTCATCCTTATGGGTGGCAAAGTACCATTAATAACGTTGTTACTAATGGTTTTGATGTATCTTCTAACCCCCTTTCGATTGCAAAGCATTTATACATAAATGGTAAAGAAGTAAAAAACCTCGTTATTCCAGATGGTGTCCAAGAAATTCAACAATGTGCCTTTTATAACTGTGTTGGCTTAACTTCTGTTACAATCCCAAAAACGGTTACGGCAATTCATAGAAATGCTTTCGGCGGCTGTAATGCCTTAAGTTCTGTTAAGATAGTGGACTTGTCTGCTTGGTGTAACATTTCTTTCAGTATGGGTGGTTCAAACCTTGAATCTTCTAATCCCCTCTCAATTGCAAAGCATTTATTTATGAACGGAAAAGAGGTTAAAGATCTTGTGATTCCTGATGATGTCCAGTATATTCAGCCATATGCTTTTTCTAATTGTGAGGGTTTGACTTCTGTCACAATTCCAAGAACAGTTAAGGGAATTAAAGATTTTGCCTTTTATGATTGTTATGGCTTAAAAACCGTTAAAACAATGGTTAGGACGCCTTTCGCTATAAATTGGTCTGTATTTAGTGGGTCGTATGATTACGCTATCCTTTATGTTCCTTCTGGGACGAAATATAAGTATCAAACCCAAGGAAATAGCTGGAGTAAGTTTGATATGATTGAGGAGATGCCCGAAGAACGCCCTGTCATTGTTAAAGCCAAGAACTATACCATCGAATACGGAGAATCTCTGCCAAAATTTAAATATACCTGTGAAGGCGGTAATCTGGAAGGTGAGCCTAAGATTACATGTAAAGCCACAAAGACCTCTCCTGTGGGTACTTACCCCATTGTTATTTCAAAAGGTAGTATTTCGAATACTGGTGATGTTACGTTAGTTAATGGTACATTGACCATCGTGAAAGCTCCTTTGACTGTCGTTGGAGGGGAATATACGAAATACCTTGGAGAGAAGAACCCAAAGTTTGAACCATCGTATAGAGGATTCAAGAATAAGGAGAGGGATGATGTGTTGACCACAAAACCGACGGCCAAAACCAAAGCAAAGAAGAGCTCTCCTGTTGGCACTTATGATGTCGTCTTTTCTGGAGCCAAGGCAAAGAATTATGATATTGAGTATGAGAAGGGTACCTTGACAATTAAAGATGAACCTTATTTTACTGAGAATGGAATAAAATATGCAAATCTGTTCAAAAACAACACTGTTAAAATAATCGATAGCGATGATATTAAGGGTGATTACGTGATTCAGGGGACAGTTAAACATAATGGAATAAACTTTACTGTTACAAGTATCGAAGGTAATGCTTTCGCTTACAGTGATATGACTTCTGTTAGCATACCTAGCACTGTAAAAAGTATAGGTTCTGATGCTTTTTATAGTTCATCTCTGAAAAGTGTTAAAATTCCCAGTAGTGTAACAACAATTGGACAAGGAGCGTTTTCGTTTTGCTATAATTTACTCTCGGTAGATATCCCAAAAGGTGTAAAAAGTATAGGAAAAGGTGCTTTTCGAAGTTGTCGTAAACTTTCTTCTGTGATAGTTCGTGGCAAACCAATATTTAAAGAGTATGCTTTTGGAAATTGTGAAGCTATAACTTCCGTCACATCACACGCAGAAGAGCCAGAAAAGTTTTACTCTGATGACATTGTTTTTGAGAGTTCTATTTATACAAATGCAACACTCTATGTTCCAACAGGTAAAAAAAGTACATATAAGAAAACTACAGGCTGGTCACTTTTCAAAAAAATAGATGATTCAGCAAAGATTAAACTCAATAAATCTCAAGCTATTATCCAAAAGGGTAAGACGATAACGCTGAAAGCAACAGTCTATCCCTCATCATTGTCTAACAAAAAAGTTACTTGGAAGAGTTCAAATAAGAAAGTAGCCAAGGTGTCGAGCAAGGGTAAGGTAACGGGCGTGAAGGCCGGTACGGCCACCATCACCTGCACCTCCAACGCGACAGGACTGAAGACCACCTGTAAGGTGACCGTCGGCTATGTGAAGCTCGACAAGACTGAGGCATCGGTCAAGACGGGCAAGACGGTGACGCTGAAAGCTACGGTCTATCCCTCGTCATTGTCTGACAAGAGTGTGACATGGGAGAGCTCAAACAAGAAGATCGCAACTGTGACGAGCGTTGGTAAGGTGAAGGGCATGAAGGCTGGTACGGTGACTATTACCTGTACCTCCAAGGCAACGGGCCTGAGTGCCACTTGTACAGTGACCGTTAAAGCCTCTTCAAGCACTCGTTCATTGGATGGCGATGATGACGAGGTGACAGGTATCGAGGATGAAATCATGGATGATCCTGCTGTCGTAGAGCCCTTCGATGTCTATGACCTGAGCGGCCGAAAGGTACGTCACCAAGTGACTTCGCTCGACGGTCTGCCCAATGGTATCTATATCGTAAATGGCAAAAAGATCTTGAAGAAGGATTGAGCATTGCTAAGCGAGTAACGGTATTTCTCAGGGAAGCACTGAGCGCTCCTACTGGGGACAGGCCCCTCTGCGGAGTCGGAGACATCCGCATTTGGGCCAGTCCCGAACCCAGCGTTTGTCCCAGCCATCGGGACATTTCTAAAGGTAACCTTTACGAGTCTAAAGGTGACCATCACACTGCTAAAGGTCACCTTTAGGAAGCTGAAGGTCACCTCTACAGATCAGGTGTAGTTTAGGATAGTTATGTGACACCGATATGTTCATACAATCACTCCTAATACGCACACGCGTATATGTACGTGCATGCGTATATAGTTGCTATATCCACTTTTTATCCTACACTTGCTACACTCCTTGCACCTTACCCAAAACTATCGGGGTGTAGGAAGTGTAGGTTGTCTTTGGCTTATAACAACTATTGTGCGCGCGTGTATCGCGAGGTCAGTCCTGGCGGTTGATGACTTCCTCTACGATGCGTGGGAAGTAGGTCATTTCGAGCTGGTGCTCTTTCGCGGCGATGTCCTCGACGGTGTCGTCGGGGGAGAGGGCCACGCGGTATTGGGCGATGATCTCCCCGGCATCGCAGACGGGCGTCACCCAATGGACGGTCATGCCCGTCTCCGTCTCTCCGGCTGCCTTCACGGCCTCATGGACGTGATGGCCCCACATGCCCTTGCCACCGTACTTCGGCAGGAGGGCAGGGTGGATATTGATGATCTTATGGGGATAGGCTTCGATGAGGAAGTCGGGTATCAGCGGCAGCCATCCTGCCAGCACGATGAAGCCGATGTCGTAGCGCTGGAGCAACGGCAGCATGATGTCGGGATTGTGGAGGTCGGCCTTGGGGGTGACGGCCGTGGGTACGCCGAGGCGCTGGGCTCGTTCCAGGGCCTGCGCATCAGACTTATTGCTGACCACGAGAGCACAATGGATGCTCTCGGAGTCAGCAAAATACTTAATGAGGTTCTCACAGTTCGTGCCGCTGCCCGACACGAAGATCGCTATGTTCATACGAGATGTTCAATGAGGTCTGCACGCTCGCCGGGGAGCATGTCGATGACAGGGATCTCGACCATCGTGTAGCAGCCGGGCTGCAGGCGCATGGAGGCGCGGGCGACGTTGACGAGCACCTGACCTGTCAGGGCGGGGTTGTTGATGCTCATGTTGAACTCCAGACGCTGGTTCTGCGTCTTGCCGCTGACACCCTTGCGCACGAGGTTCACACCGTGACCCATGTCGCGTACGTCATCGACGCTCTCCACCTGGAACACGTGGGTCTCGTCGGAGGCGAAGTAGGGATCGGCCTTGATGTCCTTGGTGACATCTTCCAGCTTGGCACCTTCCTCCAGCTCGACATATACCATACGGCGGTGGATACCCTCACCGAGGGGGATGGTCATGCTGAGTGCGTTCTTCACACCTTTCTTCGAGCGTACGCAGACGCTGTGACCCATCGACATGCCAGGACCGAAGTTGGTATAGCTGAGGCCCTTGGGGGCGAGGCTCTGCATCAGGGTGCGCACGATGGAGTCGGAACCCGGATCCCAGCCTGCGGCGATGACGCTGACGGTCTTCGTCTCCTGGTTGAGCTTCATCAGACGCTCACGGTAGCCACGGATATTCGTGTGGATGTCGAAGGAATCGACGGTGTTGATGCCCAGGGGCAGTATCTGGTTGGCATATTCCTCACAGCTGCGCGTGGGGGTGGCGAGAATGGCCACATCGACATCCTTCAGTTCGCGGATGTCCTTCACGACGTCATACTGTGCCAGTTCTGCGGGCTTGTTCTCTGCACCATTGCGGCGCACGATACCTGCAACTTCAAAGTCGGGTGCCGTCTCCAGGGCCTGGAGGGCATACTGTCCGATGTTGCCGTAACCGACGACGGCTGCTCTGATTTTCTTCATAATGCTATATGATTTGATGGTTGTTTGCTCGAAATCGGTTGCAAAAGTAATACATTTCACCGAAACGCGTGACATTTTGCCCGATAAAATCATCTTAATTCTGTCATTTTGTGACAATCTGCAAGGATTGATCCCCCAAATACAATAAATTGTAACTTCCGTGCGTTATAAGAAAGGTAAAAAAGTCAAACTGTAAAAAGGAAAGGTTTTTATGATTGAATATATTAAGGGAGAACTGACTGATCTGACGCCCGCCATGGCCACGGTGGAGGCGGCTGGTGTCGGCTACGGCCTGAATATCTCGCTGAACACCTTCAGTGCCATCCAGAGCAAGAAGGAGGTGAAGTTGTATGTGTATGAAGCTATCAGGGAGGATGCCTACCAGTTGTACGGATTCATCAACAAGAAGGAGCGGGAGATGTTCCTGTTGTTGATCACGGTGAACGGGGTAGGTGCCAACACGGCGCGGATGATGCTGTCGGGTATGAGTGTTGCGGAGTTGTGCAACGCCATCTCGACGGGTAATGCGCGGTTGATACAGAGTATCAAGGGTATCGGAAAGATGACGGCGCAGCGTATCATCGTCGATCTGCGTGACAAGATTGTGGCGCTGGGTATCGCCGAGGAGATTCCTGCGGGCGGTACGGTGGAGGCGCCCGTGAACACGGCCGTAAGGGATGAGGCCGTCGCTGCCCTGACGATGCTGGGCTTCGCGCCGGCACCGTCGCAGAAGGTGGTGGTAGCCATCCTGAAGGAGCAGCCCGACGCCCCTGTGGAACAGGTGGTGAAGCTCGCCC
This sequence comes from Prevotella sp., assembly GCA_017965475.1. GTDB lineage: Bacteria > Bacteroidota > Bacteroidia > Bacteroidales > Bacteroidaceae > Prevotella. Next base: position 12,426 of record JAGCPV010000060.1, on the reverse strand, counting down.
TGAAACAAATCAAATGAGTTTTGAGCAGACGAGTCGTATATCTCATATTGGTCTTGTTGAGTGTGGCGGCATTGGCCGTCCCTCCGCAAGACGATAAGACCAGACAGGCTAAGGACGAGCCCCAGGCAGCGTCGGCGCCCATGGTCGAGGATGAGTCCATCCCCGATTCTCTTTTACGCGCGCGCTGGCGTATCCAGAAGACTGCCCCCGTACTCGTGGAGGATCTCGACTCGTCGGTCCTCGACCTGAGGATGCCGGAGAATATCCGTCAGACGGTGGAGTACGATGACTCGGCGAATGTCTATTACGTCGGCTCAAAGATCGGCGACTCTTATCTGAACGCCCCTGTACTGATGACTCCCGAGGAGTATCGGCAGTGGGTGGAGAAGCGCGCCCTGCACGACTTCTTCTATCGCAAGAATGCGGAGAATATCGAGAACAAGGGTGAGGACAAGTTCTCGTTCTCCGACATGCATTTCGACCTGGGACCTGCGGAGAAGATCTTCGGTCCTGGTGGTGTGCGCATCAAGACGCAGGGAACGGCGGAGCTGAAGCTGGGTGTGACGATGAAGGATATCGACAACCCCTCGCTGCCTATCCGCAACCGTAAGACGACCGCCTTCGACTTCGACGAGAAGATCAACCTGAACGTGAATGGTAAGGTGGGTGATAAGGTGAACATGAACCTGAACTACAACACGGATGCCACCTTCGACTTCGACACGCAGAACCTGAAACTGAAATACGAGGGTAAGGAAGACGAGATCATCAAACTCGTGGAGGGCGGTAACGTCAGCTTCCCCACTAACAACTCACTGGTGAGGGGTGCCAGCAGTCTCTTCGGTCTCCGTACTGATTTGCAGTTCGGCAGGCTGAAGCTGCAGACGGTGATCTCGCAGAAGAAATCCTCAACGAAGAGCGTCTCGTCGAAAGGCGGTACCCAGACCACGCCCTTCGAACTCGATGTGGCCGACTACGAGGAGAACCGCCACTTCTTCCTTTCCCACTATTTCCGTGAGCGGTATGACCAGTCGATGGCGACGCTGCCCGACCTGATGACAGGTATCGAGGTCAACCGTGTGGAGATCTGGGTCACCAACAAGTCGGGCAACACCACGAACACCCGTAATATCGTGGCCCTGACGGACCTGGGTGAGAATAAGCAGGTGCATAACCCCTATTGGGGACTCACGGGACAGCCCGTCCCGGGCAACAATGCCAACACGGAGTATTCGACCATCGTGAACGACTATGCCGCGGCCCGTGATATCGACGAGACGATGGCGGTGCTGGCTGCCATCCCCGGTTTCGAGGTGGGTGAGGATTTCGAGAAACTGTCGAGTGCCCGTCTGTTGTCATCGTCGGAATTCACCGTCAACAAGTCGTTGGGCTATATCTCCCTGAAGACTGGTCTCCAGACCGACCAGGTGCTGGCTGTGGCCTATGAGTTCACCTCGGGAGGTGTGACCTATCAGGTGGGTGAGTTTGCCAGTGACCTGACGGAGACGAACAAGGCCCTCTTCGTGAAGTCGCTGAAGAACACGTCGAACAACCCGTCGCAGGGCAACTGGCGACTGATGATGAAGAACGTGTATTACCTCGCTTCGACGGTGGAGAAGACCAAGTTCCGTCTCGACATCAAGTTCCAGAGTGATACGGCGGGTGTCTATCTGACCTATATCCCCGAGCCGGAAGTGAAGAGCATGACGCTGCTGAAGCTCATGGGCTGCGACCGTCTGGATAACAACAACAAGACCAATCCCAACGGCTACTTCGACTTCGTGGAGGGCTATACCGTCAGCAACGGCCGGGTGTTCCTGCCTGCCTCAGAGCCTTTCGGCAGTTTCCTGAAGCAGCAGCTCGTCAAGCAGGGGCTCTCGGAGGCTGAGGCGGAGAAGTATGCCTTCACCCAGCTCTACGACTCCACGAAGACAGTGGCGAAGCAGAATGCAGAGAAGGATAAGTATATCCTCACGGGTCAGTATAGGGGCTCCTCGGCCAATGTCATCTCCCTGGGTGCCAATAATGTGCCGAAGGGTTCCGTGACAGTCACGGCGGGCGGTGTGGTACTACAGGAAGGCTCCGACTACACCGTCGATTACTCCGCTGGTGAGGTGACCATCATCAACCAGAGCATCCTGGATGCGAAGACGGATGTCAAGGCTTCGTTCGAGTCGAACACTGACTACGGCATGCAGCGAAAGACGATGCTGGGTGTGAACTGGGAGTACGACTTCTCGAAGAACCTGCAGATAGGCGGTACGCTGATGCACCTCTCGGAACAGGCGCTGACCTCGAAGGTGGCGATGGGCTCTGAGCCATTGAGCAACACGATCTGGGGTTTGAACGTGAACTGGAAACAGGAGTCGCAGTGGCTGACCTCGATGCTCAACAAGATCCCCTTCCTGCATGTGAAGGAGCCCTCGCACATCACTTTCACGGGTGAGTTTGCCCAGTTGATCGCGGGTACGGCCAGCGGTACGCAGGATAATGCCTCCTATATCGACGACTTTGAGAATACGAAGAACTATATCAGTGTGAAGAGTCCGAAGGAGTGGACGCTCTCCAGTGTGCCCTCGACGATGACGGAGTCGGGCGACAGGACGGGTGTCACCAGTGGTTTTAACCGTGCCCTGCTGGCCTGGTACTATGTCGATCCCATCTTCACCAACCGTTCCTCGACGCTGACGCCGAGTCATATCAAGAGCGACCTCGACCAGCTCTCCAACCACTATGTGCGTGAGGTCTATGTGAAGGAGCTCTATCCCAACCGTCAGCAGAGCACCTATAACGGTGCCACTTCCAAACTCGACGTGCTCAACCTGGCCTATTATCCTCAGGAGCGTGGTCCCTATAACCTGACGCGCAGCTTCAACAGCGACGGTACGCTGCGTCAGCCCGAGACCAAGTGGGGTGGTATGATGCGAAAGCTCGACACCAACGACTTCGAACAGGCCAACATCGAGTATATCGAGTTCTGGCTGCTCGATCCCTTTATTTACACCCGTCAGGACGGTACAGCCTCCGACTACAGCGGTGACCTCTACTTCAACCTGGGCGAGATCTCAGAGGATATCCTCCGCGACGGCAAGAAGTCTGACGAGAGTGCCATGCCCGTGAATGACAGCGAATCCTTCACCACCACACAGTGGGGTAAGGTCGGCGTCACGACGACGGAGACCTATGCCTTCGTCACGACCAGTGGCTCGCGCAAATATCAGGATGTGGGCTTCAATGGTCTGAACAATGAGGAGGAGCGCGAGTACGGTGCCTATAAGGAGTGGCTCGACGCCGTGGTGAACAGTGGTGTGATCACCAACGACAGTATCATCCAGGCCTGGCGCAACGACCCTGCCGGCGATGACTACCACTACTTCAGAGGCTCTGACTACGACAAGGAGGAAAGGAGCATCCTCGACCGTTATAAGCTCTTCAACAACCCACAGGGCAACTCGCCCGACAGCGAGCAGCAGACAGAGGGTTATGACACCAGTTTCAAGAGTAATCCTGATGTGGAGGATATCAATGCCGACCATACCCTGAACGAGTTTGAACGCTATTATCAGTATAAGGTGCGTATCTCGCCGGAGATCCTCGACGCCTATCGCAACGGGGCGCCGCCAGCCGACTGTTTTATCACCGATATGCGCACCAGCAGTGTGAAGCTACGCAATGGTGACACGACGACCGTTAACTGGTACCAGTTCCGCATCCCCCTGACGGAGTACGAACGGAAGGTGGGCAGCATCAACGACTTCACCAGTGTCCGTTTCATGCGTATGTTCATGACGAGCTTCCAGAAACCTATCGTACTGCGCTTCGGATCGCTGGATCTCGTGCGTGGTGAGTGGCGTATCTACAAGCAGAGTCTCTCGATGGGCGGTGCCCAGAGCGGTTCGATGGCGGTGAGTGCCGTGAACATTGAAGAGAGCAACGACAAGAAACCTGTGAACTATGTGCTGCCGCCGGGTATCAGCCGTGTCACCGATCCCTCACAGCCCCAGCTGGTAGAGGCCAACGAGCAGGCCCTGGACATGGTGGTGAAGGAACTGCAGCATAATGAGTCGAAGGCCATCTATCGCAATACCAACCTCGACCTCCGCCAGTACAAGCACATGCAGATGTTCGTACATGCCAATCACCTGGAGCCCGATGTCACCAACCTGAAGGATCACCAGTTGGCCGTGTTCATCCGCATGGGTAATGACTACAAGAACAACTACTACGAATACGAGATCCCGCTGGTGCTAACCCCTGACCGCAGCGACTACAGCAAGTACTCGACAGCCGATCGTCGGATGGTATGGCCCGAGGAGAACATGCTCGATGTCGATCTCGACGTGTTCACGCATGTGAAGAAGCTTCGTAACCAGGCGAAGGGAAAGGGTATGGCCTCATTCAACCAGCTCTTCACGGACTATGATCCCGAGCGTCCGAACAACAAGGTCAGCATCCTTGGTAACCCGACGCTCGGCGACGTGAAGGTGATGATGATCGGTGTCAGGAACATCTCCAGTGAGGTGAAGTCTGGTGAGGTGTGGGTCAATGAGCTCCGTCTGATGGACAGCAACAATGATGGGGGATGGGCTGCCTCGGGTACGATGAATGTCCAGCTTTCCGACTTTGGTACGCTCAACCTGGCGGGCCGCTATGTCAGTGACGGCTTCGGCGGACTGGAGGATGGGGTCATGCAGCGCTCTACGGACACCCAGAAGGAATACAGTGTGACGACCAGTCTGGAACTCGGTAAGTTCTTCCCCGACAAGGCGAAGGTCAGTGTGCCACTCTACTACTCCCTGACCAAAGAAGAGGTTCGTCCGCGCTATAACCCGTTGGACACTGACATGCGTCTGGATGACGCACTCGAAGCTGCTGCGGATCAGCATGAGCGCGACAGCATCGAGTCGATAGCCGTCACGAAGACCACGAACTCCAACTTCTCACTCTCCAACATACGCTGGGGACTGAAGACCAAGAAGCGTCCCATGCCCTACGACCCGGCCAACTTCTCCTTCAGCTATAGCCATTCCCACCGTTCTACATCAGGCGAGACCACCGTCTATGAGACCGATGACAACTGGCGGGGCGCCATCAACTATAGCTACTCACCTGTCTATAAGACATGGGAGCCCTTCAAGAACCTCAAGGGTAAGTCGAAGTGGCTCAACTTCCCCAAGGCCCTCGGACTGAACTACCTGCCGCAGAGCATCGCCTTCAACTCTGAGATCACGCGCGACTATCGGGAGTTGCAGGAGCGCGATCTGGAGAGTATTGAGAACCAGAACCTGCCCCTTGTCTTCGACCAGCAGTTCCTCTGGAACCGTGATTTCTCCCTGCGTTGGGATTTCACCAAGAACCTGCATTTCAACTTCACCTCGGCCACCCATGCGGAGATCGAGGAGCCCTACGGACCGGTGAACAAGGACCTCTATCCCGATCAGTATTCCGCCTGGAAAGACTCTGTCTGGACAAGTATCAAGAACCTTGGTGCGCCGCTCGACTACCAGCAGCAGGTGACTGCCAGCTACCAGCTGCCATTGAACAAACTGCCCATCTTCGACTGGGTGAACAGTGACGCCTCATACAACAGCCGATATACGTGGGTGAGGGGTACGAAGCGCAACGACGGCACCTCTTTGGGTAATACGGTGAACAGCAACCGTAACCTGAACATCAACGGCAGTTTCAACATGGAAACACTCTATAACCACGTGCCCTTCCTGAAGAAAGCCAATGAACGATTCAAGAAGCCGATCGGAAAAAGTAAACCAGCTCGTGCTAATAATAGACCTGTCAAAAAGAATCAGTCTGATGATGATGACGATGATGACGACAACGATGACGATGATGATGATGTTGATTCTGGCAAGGAGCGACTTCCTAAGAACAAGAATTCCTACCAACGGGAGATCACCCTCAGTCCCGATACCACCATCACCGTGGCCCATAACAAGAACTCGAAACGCCTGATCGTGACTGCCCGAACGAAAGAGGGTAAGCCCTACGCCATCTCCTATAAGGTCATCGACGCTAACAAGATCTTGATCAAGAGTCGCGACACTGTTCAGGTGAAGCTCAGTATCATCGCCAAACAGCCGTTGGAGAATCAGGCGTGGTACAAACCCGCACAGAGTATCGCCCGTTTCCTGATGATGGTGCGCTCGATTAACGTGAGCTACCGTCACCAGTATTCCATGTTACTGCCGGGCTTCCTGCCGGATGTCGGCGATATGTTGGGACAAAGGACGGGTAGTGTGATGTCGCCAGGTCTCGACTTCGCCTTTGGTGTCATCGGCGACAGTTATATCGACAAGGCTCTGGAGAATGACTGGCTGTTGAGAAACGAAAGTGTGTCACAGCCTGCCAACATCAATAGTACCAATGATTTCCAGTTGAGGGCTGTGGTGGAGCCTCTGCGTGACCTGAAGATCGACCTCAACGCCTCGTGGACGGACAACCGGGCGAAGAGTATTCAATATATGTACGCGGGAAAGCCGACGACCTATAGCGGTTCGTTCAATATGACGACCATCTCACTGAAGGGCTCCCTGGCTGGAATCGGTGATGCCAACTCTGGCTATCAGTCGGATGTCTTCGACCAGTTCCGTGCGCTCATCCCAGAGTTCCAGCAGAAAGTGCAGGCACAGTATGAGGGTGCTCCGGGTACGTTTGCCGATGTCAACTCCTATGGTGCCGATGTGCTGGTGCCCGCCTTCCTCTCCGCCTATACCGTCGGCGCAGGGAAGTCGTTGAGCATCTTCCCAGCCATCACACGGATGTTGCCCAACTGGACTATCAGGTATAATGGTCTGTCGCGTCTCTCATGGGTGCGCGACCACCTGAAGAGCCTGAACCTGAACCACGCTTATAAGAGTGTCTATAGCGTCGGTAGCTACGCCTCCTACAGTTCCTGGCAGGAATATATGGATGGTCTGGGCTTCATCAATGATCCGTCAGGTGGTCTGACGCCGACGTCGATGTATAACGTCTCGACGGTGAGCATCAACGAGTCATTTTCACCTCTGCTCGGTGTCGATGCCACCTTCCAGAACAACCTGACGGCCAAGGTCGAGTACCGTACCACCCGCGTGCTCAGTCTCTCGATGACCAGTGTGCAGATCAACGAGGCCCTCAGTCGTGACTGGGTGATCGGACTGGGCTATAAGATCAAGGATCTGCAGATATTCAATAGTTCGGTGAACAGGAAGGTCAAGCAGGCCCGGAAAAAGAAGGGTAAGGACGATTCCAGCCAATCTGGCAATGCTGACAAATCCACTTCCAAGGGCGTGAACCACGACCTGAACCTGCGACTCGATGTATCCTTCCGTAACCAGGCCTCCATCACACGTGACATTGCCTCGGGCGTGTCCTCAGCCTCCAGCGGAAACAGTGCACTGAAGATATCCTTCATGGCAGACTATACCCTCAGCCGTCTGCTCACCCTCACTGCCTATTACGACCAGCAGACGAATACCCCGCTGCTCTCCAGCAGTAGCTATCCGACGACGACACGTGACTTCGGCCTGTCGCTGAAGTTCTCGCTGACGAGATAAAATGAATGATAACATAGAGATGATTGAGAGATGAAATACGTAATTTGGTTCTGGCAGAATACCCGTGGCGTCCGCTGGCACATGGTTGGACGTGTTGTGTCGGGTGTGGGGCAGGTGGTGCTTGGCCTGTTGATGGTATGGCTCAGTAAGAGGTTCATCGACGAGACCATCCGTACAGGCTCTGCCGACGAGGTGATCAGAATGGTGAGTTGGCTCGTGCTGACCGTCGTAGGCGGTGTAGTACTGAATCAGGTGGGCTACTGGATTGCCACCACGGCCAATGTGCGGCAGACCAACGCCCTGCGGCTGCGTATCTTCAGCAGTCTGTTCCGTCGTCAGCTCTACGACGGACAGGAACTGCATTCGGGCGATGTCACCTCACGACTGGCAAAGGACATCGAACAGGTGAGTGGTGTTTGTACTGATACCGTCCCCCAGATGGCCATCACGATGATACAGCTCTGTGGTGCCTTCCTGCTGATGCGGTGGTTTGATCCGCGTCTGGCCTGGGCTCTGCTGTTGCTGACACCACTGGCAATCATTTTCGGGAAACTGATTGCCAGACGGTTGCGTCGGATGACACTTGATATACGGGAGGATGAGAGCCGCATCCAGATGCAGGTGCAAGAGGGAATGGAACATAATGCCGTGTTACGGTCACTGGGCAGTGAGCAGTGGGTCACTGACCGTCTCGACTCCATGCAGCAGCGACTTCACGGGAATGTCATGCGTCGTGCGCGCTTTACCGTCGCCGCACGGCTTATCATGGGCTGTGCCTTCGGACTGGGTTATCTGCTGGCGTTTGTGTGGGGCGGTCTCGGTCTGCGCAATGGTACTATCACCTTTGGTGTGATGACCTCTTTCCTGCAACTCGTGGGTATGATCCAGCATCCGATACTGCAGTTGCTGAACATGGTGCCTGGCGTCATTCACGCCACGGCGAGCATCGACAGGCTCGAAGAGATGGAGGGGACACAGAAGGACGACTTATCTGTGTCGAAGGATTTGCGGAAGATAAAAGAACCATCCCTTTGTGTTCGTTTCGATGATGTGTCGTTCCGTTATGCTACGGGCGACAGACAGATCCTGAGTCATTTCACCCATGAGTTCCCACTCGGTTCGAAGACCGCCATCATGGGTGAGACAGGCATCGGTAAGACCACCCTGTTCCGGTTGTTGTTGGGATTTATCCAACCTGCTAGCGGACGGGTCAGTGTAGGTGGTACGCTCTGTTTTGTACCTCAGGGCAATACCCTGATGAGCGGCACCATCCGCTATAACCTCCAGTTGGCGAAGCCCGATGCTACGGATGATGAACTGCGTGAGGTACTGTATATCGCCTGTGCTGACTTCGTGCTCGAACTGCCCGAAGGCCTTGATACCGAACTCGGTGAGCGTGGCAGTGGACTTAGCGAGGGTCAGGCGCAACGTATCGCCATCGCCCGTGGTCTGTTGCATAATGGTGATATCCTGTTGCTCGACGAGATATCCTCATCGCTCGATGAACCCACCGAGCGCGAACTCTATAGCCGTCTTTTCGCCGCTTATCCTCAGAAGACCATGCTCTTCATCACTCACCGTACAGCTGTCAGTGATCTTTGCAACGAGGTGGTCAGACTTTAGTCTGGGGTCAGGCCCCGAGATAAAAAAACTTAGTCCTGGGGCCTGACCCCAGGACTAAGTTTTTAGAACTTATAGTCGAGACCTATGCCGATGACGTGGTTCGTGCGGCTGTAGGTTTCTGTACCTGTATAGGGCGTACCCTGATAGTTCTGGATGGGACCCTTGTCGTAGTCGCTGTAGAGTGAGCAGAAGTAGCTCACGTTGAGGCGCATCTTGTCGCTGATGTTCCAGGCACCACCGAGACCGACGCTGTAGCTGTCGCAGGCGAAGGAGGTGTTCTGCTGGTAACCGTCGGAGAGACCATAGTCCGTGCGCTGACCACCGCAGCTGACGGTGAACTTCTCGTTGATATCGTATTCTACACCAGCCAGGAACTCATGCGTGCCGTGGGTCAGTTCTTTCTGACGGTCACCAGCCATCTTGGCGTGCTTGTCGTCGAAGAAATGGTACTCCAGTGCGGCGCGGAACTGTGGCGTGAAGTTGTAGCCTACGGCCACAGTGAGCAGTGATGGCATGTCGTAGCGCGTCTCCTCGTCGGGGAGGTAGGGTTGCACCTTGGCGGCCATATCCTCGCCCATGGCCTGTGCCAGGGCGGCGATGGTCTTCTCATTACCCAGTTGTTCTGCCAGTGCCTTTACATCGGTAGGCTTTTCCTGTCCGGCCATATAAATGGACAGTTCCTGTGTATCGTTCGAGGTGCTGATCTTGGTGCGTAGCTCGTAGCGTGCGGCGATGGTGAGGTGCTCGTCGTGGTAGGCGAAGCTGAAGAGGGGAGTGAAGCCCCAGCCGCGCTGGATGCAGTCGAGACGCAGGTTGACGAGGTCGCTGGGACCTACACTGGCAGGGCTGATGGCCTCGACGAAACCACGGTTATAGCCGTCGTAGTAGTTGGCACGGATGCCAACGGCGGCAGAGAAGTTGTCGTTGATCTTACGGGTGATGTTCAGCTGACCACCGTAGATATACTGCTTACCCTTCATATTGGCGATGTAGGCGTAATCCTTGGGCATCACACCCTTTTGAGCGAGCATGGCACGGATGGGCACTTCGAACATGGGGATGCCCTCGTCGTACTCCACGAAACCACCGCTGCCCACGATGCCGATCATCGTGGAGAAGGCCCAGTTATCTTTCTTGTAGGTTGCAAAGAGGGCAGGCACGATGGGTGCTGAGGCCTTGCCGTTGTATTTCTTGTCAAAATTGGAACCCAGATAACCGGGCACGTTGGCCTCGATGTCGCGGTTCTGCCATGGCTTCTGGAAGTTGAGTGAGAACTGGAAACCCTCGTTTCCCCAGGCGAGACCGGCGGGGTTGGAGAAGGTGGCGTCGATCTCCGTGGTGGCACCGCGTGCGAACATACGGTCGAAGGCGATGTGATAATTCGTATTGGTCATCAGACCACCGGCATAGGCGGCTGAACATGTGATGGCACAAAGGGCCGTAAACAATAATTTTCTCATCATTTTGTCGATCTTAATGGTTTCTGGCTGCAAAGGTAGCAATAAAACCGTGAATAACCGAAAAAATGATGAGAAAATTACACAAAACGGACAAATAGTTGATTTATGCCGTGCGTTCGTGGAAGCGCTCAAGCAGCCACGCCTTCTGTTCGGCGATGGTCATGTGGGAGTTGTCTAGTTCGATGGCATCGTCGGCCTTCCGCAAGGGACTGACCTCGCGATGGGAGTCGATGTAATCGCGCTCCTGCACGTTTTTCAAGATATCGTCGTAGTCGGCGGGCATCCCCTTGGCCTTCAGCTCGTCAAAGCGGCGCTGGGCGCGTACCTCGGCGGAGGCCGTGACGAACACCTTCAACTCGGCATCGGGGAAGACAGTGGTACCGATGTCGCGGCCGTCCATGACGACGCCCTTATCCTTACCCATCTGTTGCTGCTGGGCGACCATGGCGGTGCGCACAAAGCCGACGGCGGCAATAGGACTGACATGACTGGAGACCTCGAGGGAACGGATCTCGTCTTCTACGCGTTCCTCATTTAAATAGGTATCAGGACGGCCCGTCTCGGGATTGAATTTGAAAGAGATATGGATATTCGGCATCTCGGCTTCCAGTTCGGCGGTCTTCACGCTGCCGTCGGCCTCGAAGAGTCCGTGGCGGAGGGCATAGAGGGTGACGGAACGGTACATGGCACCCGTATCGACATAGACGTAGCCTACCTCGCGGGCCAGATCCTTGGCCATGGTGCTCTTTCCGCAGGAGCTGTGGCCGTCGATGGCAATGGTAATCTTTTTCATAATGCGTAAGATATATTAATGAGAATTGATGATGCACTGACGTGGTACTTGCCATAGGCTACATGGAGTTTGAAGCGTTCCAGACTGAGACCGGCACCAAGGGAGAGTCCTGCACCGTGAGCAGAGCTGGTGTCGCCGTCGCTGATCTTCATCTGACTGGCCCTTCGGAAATTATAGCCTGCCGCCACGTAGATATTCTGTCCCAGCAGTACGTCGGCTCCCACGGCGAGATGATGGCTGAAACCCTCGCTCCAGTCGTGGAGACGGCTCAGTGTGGCGGAGAAACGGAGTGGGGAGCGCCCGATCCGTTTGGTGGCACCTAACTGAAGGTCAAAGGGGATGCGCTCGAACTCGTCGTCGTAGGCCTTTACCTGTCCACCGAGGTTACGGGCAACGGCAGAGACGCTAAGGTCGAGATCCTTGTTGTAATAGTTGGCTCCGAGATCGACGCCCACGGCGATGGAGTTGTAACTGCCTATGTAGGATGTGATGAATTTGGCGGTAACACCACCGCTGATCATGTTGGTGAGGGCGTAGGCAAAGGTGCCGCCAAGGACGATGTCACGGGCAGAGAAGGTGCCGAGCTCCTGATTGTCGGCGGTGGTCTCCTTCATCGATCCGTAGTCCATGTACTGGGCTGTGACACCCCAGGTGCCCCTGTCGCCAGCAGCCTTCAGGAAGGAGGCACTGGCCGTCTTCGCCCCCTCCATATAGGTCATGAAGTTGAGGTTGATGGTGCGGTCGCTGACATCGTTGATGAGGGCGGGGTTGTGAAAGATGAGAGTGGCATCGTCTTCGACGAGGGAGATGTTCTCTCCGCCGAGGGCCGCCACGTGGGCACTGACGGGCAGTCGCAGGAAGTTGTAGGCCGTTTGGCTCTCCTGTCCGTAAGACAGTAGGGCTGACAGGAGGAAAACGGCGGCGAAAAGACTTCTTCTCATCTAAATTTTTATAAAAACGCTGCAAAGTTACGCATTAATTCTTAATTCTTAATTCT
>JAGCPV010000006.1 GCA_017965475.1 Prevotella sp. | reverse complement strand
TAAAAAGTAAGTATAGCAACTATAAATGCGCGTGTATGTACGTGCGCGCGTTGCGAACAAATTTTTTGATGGGTTGGGTGTTGGTTCTTGTCCCAGCCATCGGGACTTTTGTAAAGGACTCCTTTACGTCGCTAAAGGTGACCTTTAGCAGCGTGATGGTCACCTTTAGGAAGCTGAAGGTCACCTCTACAACTCCAAAGGTCATCCATCAGGTAACATGGGGTCAGGCACAGGCACGGTGTGAGGTTTCGATAATTAAACGGTACTATTTGAAAATTAAGGAGTCCTTTTTGAAAATTAAGGAGTCCTTTTCGCGCGAAAAGTGGCTCTAATCTGAGGTTTAGTGCCTTGGTATTGAGAATAAGAAGCACCAATTTTTACTGCTCCACCCCCAAATCGTCTGAAATGCCTTTAAATACAGGGATAATCGAAAAAAACAGTCCCCCATACCTCCCCCATAGGTCCCCCTTTTTCAGTAAGCTCTTTGTTAAAGGGGGTGCAAAGGGGGAGGTTCGGGGGACCTTCCTCTTATCTTTTCCCCTGTATTTAAAGGCATTTCCGCCAAAAAGGGGGTGGAGGCTATTAGTGTCGGGGCCTGACCCCAGTACAAAGTTTTTATATCGGCTTCCGTTTTTTTCGTCTGGCTTTTGAAATAAATCGCCTAATCATTTGACCCATTGGGCGAATTTTTCACGACTCAGCAATAAAAATGCAAGCATTTATTGCATTCGCTGCTCGAAAATTTGGAAGTTATTGTTTTTTTTCCTAACTTTGCAGCGTGAAGGATGAAACGGCAGGGAGAGCCATGATGTCGGAACGGAGAACGGGTGATATACTCGTATGAGTGGGTTCGAGTCCTACCACCTGCCAGGCCTTCACCGAGAAGATGACAGCAGGGAGAGCCATGATGCCGGAACGGAGAACGGGTGACATACTCGTATGAGTGGGTTCGAGTCCTACCACCTGCTGGGCATCTTTTCTATTTTTATATATTGACTTCCGTTGAAATGTTCCTCTGCATTCAGGGCTGAAGCCGTTATGAAAATCACAGCATGTGTTCGTCCGTCTTGGAGTTTGATCTTTCCCTTGGGGTTAATGACAAATTTAGCTTTTTCACCTACGTAGAGGAATGTGTGCAACTTGTTGTCGTAATACAAGTCCATCTTACTCCTCCTTTGAGGGAATTCAGCAATTTCCTCGATAGGAACATCATGCCCGGAGTCGATCTTGCTGCGTCGCCGGGCATGACTTAGGGTGGCATTATTCATGTAGATTCTGGTCGTTTCGAGATGGATCAACTTCCGTCTTGAGAATAGATTCATTCGTGGTTCAACCCTGCCGATATGGAATGCTGGTCTTTTGGTGAATCCATATTGCAGAATGTCCTGATACACCTTTTCAATGGTTCGCTTTACAATCTCGGAATAGCTCTTCCTGATGCCAATCCTAATGGGAATGATAAATACAATTTTGTCTTTCATAATTTTGAATTAAACTTAACGGTTGCAAAGATAAGAAGATTATTTGAAACTTCCAAATATTACTCGTTTTTTCTTCTGGATAATTTGGTTTTCCGGGTTCATTTCACAGGCACGGTGTGAGGTTGATATCTGCCTCTGTGGCATAGGTTATGGTGAACATGCTCAGAGAAAAAAACGCATTGTTTCTTTTTAATTCCAAATTTTTTCGTAAATTTGCAGCAGGAAACTATAAAGTTACTGTCATGAAAACAAAAACAATGAAGAAAATCCAACTGTGGATGTTGGCCATCATCCTGACAATATGCAGCTCGACAGTCCTGACGTCGTGTAGCAAGGACGACCCTGTCATTCCACCAGAGCCTCAGCCACTCATTCTCAAAGGCGAAGCTGCCGTAGCGTGGACAAAGGACCATCTCGACTCACTGGTGAACGTATATATGGCCTCCTGCGGCAATCTGCTGGATCCCGATATGACGAGAGACCTGCTGAAGTGCATCGGCTATACACGCCTGAATGTGCTCGACTACAGGGAAGCCGGCTGGGTGATAGACAGTGTGGTGTTCATCCGACTGATGGACCGTGCCGCCGAGGCTAACAACAAGACCATCCTCTTCACGATGGGAATGTACGGATGCGGTAAGACGACGAGCATTAACAATAATCCAGAACTGAAGAAGTTAGCCGATGAGGTAGGTGTGGTCTCCGAAGGTGCTTACAACAATGTGAAATACTTCGACGAGATGGTGGAGAAAAGTGGTGCGAGGGGATTTGAGCCCAGCCTTCTTTATGTATATAACGACGCCGAGACGGGCTATACCAACTGCATGGAGCGACTGATTCATTCGAATCGTGCCGTGACTTGTGAGGCCTATATCGCGGTGTTCCCACAGTTCGATGGCAGGGTGGAATACATCGAGGAGCATTATCCCGAAATGCCGTTCTACTGTATTGACAACAGCCACAACAACGGTGGTAAGCGCGTGACCAATGAAGAGGCAAAGTTGTGGGATTACTCGATGACTGAGGACTTGCAGCAGAAGCTCTATGCCATCAAACAGTCTTATATTGACTCCGGCCAACTGACCCCCGAGCAGATAGAGGCTTTACAGTGATCATTCCTCGATATGGGAGAGGGAGTGAACGAAGGAGGCGAAGAAATTGGTGAGGCTTTCCGAGGGGAAGTAACGGAAATAGCGGGCTGACCTGCGGATGTGACTGAACATGGCCGAGGTGTTGCTGTTGTGGACGAAGATACTGTCGGCATCCTGTGAAAAGTACCAGTCCTGTGACCGGGTATTCGTAAACTCCAGCAGTTCCTGAGCAATGGCCTCCACACGCTTGTCCTTCTTGTCCTGAAGGAACGGCAGTTCCTCGCTCTGGAAACCATAGAGCAGGATCAGGCACTGGCCTTCCAACTGGCACATGGGGGAGAGGTTCAGGCTTGATATCCATTTCCCCAACGTCTCGAAATCCACCTTCGAACCCTCTTGCCGCAGGAAAACGCCCAACTGGAGCAGTTGGTGGATGGGCATGCCCTCGTTGAGTATGTGTCGTACGATACTGATGAGCAGGAGCAGCAGGTGACGGGTCGAGATGTCGGAGTGCTCATCGTCGAGGATATCCTGCAACTTATGGTTCAGCACGGGATTCGTCAGATGGTCAGGCCGCAGGAAATCGTCCTCTTCTTCGTTCATGTCCTGCTGGTTGCCCTTAGCCTTTTCGACCGTTTTCTGCCACTCTTTCCATTGCTTGTCGGTGAGATGGAGGAAGAACTGGTTCTTGCAGTTCATAAGACCCTTATAGGCATATGGGATGACCTCGTGCATGACGGCCAGCTGGTAGAGACAATCCCACTTGAATGCCGACATCGCCTCCAGTTTCTCGTCAGAGTTGAAGGCGCCGCTTCTCAATAGCCGGAACAGATTTCGTTGTATGATATCCATAATGCCTAAGAGTATCTTTTGGGGTATCTGAAAAGGATGGACAGCAGGGCGAAGATGCCCAGTGCGAACGGATAATAGAGGTAGGGCAGGATGCTGATCGGATTAAGCGAGGCCAGACCTGCGGCGATGAGCATCTGGGCACCGTAGGGGATCAGTCCCTGGATGGTGCACGAGAACGTATCGAGGATAGAGGCACATTTCTTGTTGTTGACACCATAGCGGTCGCCCACCTCCTTGGAGATCCTGCCGACGGTGAGGATGGCCACCGTGTTGTTGGCCGTACAGATATCCACGAGCGACACCAAGGCCGCAATACTCAGTTCGGCTCCCCGTTTGCTGTTCACACGACGTGTCAGCAGTCGGATGATGAAGTCGATGCCGCCCTGCTGACGGATGAGCTCCAGCATACCGCCCGCCATCATGGTGACGATGATGAGCTCTCCCATGGAGAGGATGCCTTCGCCCATCGATCCGAACCAGCCGTAGATGTCGAAGGAGCCTGTCAGGATGCCGATGATGCCCGTCAGGAGAATACCCAGCGTGAGTACCGCCATCACGTTCATGCCGAAGATGGCCGTGATGAGCACCACGAGATAGGGCAGCACCTTCACCCATTCGACGGCGGGCACCTGTTGGGGCGAGTTTACCTCCGTTCCCATGAACACATAGGCGATGAGGATCAGGATGGCGGCAGGGGCCACGATGAAGATGTTCACGCGGAACTTATCGCTCAATCGGCAACCCTGCGTCTGTGTCGCCATGATGGTGGTGTCGGAGATGAAGGAGAGGTTGTCGCCGAAGAAGGAACCGCCCACGATGATGGCCGTCATCAGGGCGACGTCCGTACCCGTCTCTGTGGCCACACCAGCGGCGATGGGGGTCAGGGCGGCAATGGTGCCGACACTGGTGCCGATGGAGAGGGAGATGAAGCAGGCGGCGATAAACAGTCCCGCCAGAATCATCTGTGCCGGCATCAGACTCAGCGTCAGGTTGACGGTGGCATCGATGCTGCCCATAGCCTTGGCGGAATGGGCGAAGGCTCCTGCCAGTACGAAGATCCAGATCATCAGCATCATCTGTTCTGTGGCAGCCCCACGGCTGTAGGTGTTGACGCGGTTGACCAGCGGCCCCTTGCTGATGACGATGGCATAGATGCTGGACACCATGAAGGCCACTGTGATGGGTATCTTGTAGAAATCACCGGCGATGATGCTGGTGACCAGGTAGAAGGCGATGAACACCATCAATGGCGATAATGCGAACAGACCTTTCTTCATAGTGTCACGCCGTTTTTGAAGATGGAGATCTCACGATAGCCGTTCGCCTCGTTCCGGGCGGGTTCACCACTGGCCACATGGAGTACTTTGTCGATGAACTCAGGTAACAGCTCCTGCATCGTACGGCCTTCGACCAGCTGGCCGGCGGAGAAGTCTATCCAGCTTTTCTTCCGAAGGGCCAGATCGGGGTTCGTGGCAATCTTCATGGTGGGGACGAAGGTGCCGAAGGGCGTGCCGCGACCCGTGGTGAAGAGTACCAGATGACAACCGCAGGCGGCGAGGGCAGTGGATGCCACGAGGTCATTGCCGGGGGCAGAGAGCAGGTTCAGTCCCGCGCTCTGCAAACGGTCACCATATTCCATCACACCACAGACGGGGGCCTTGCCGCACTTCTGGGTACAACCCAGCGCCTTGTCTTCGAGCGTGGAGATACCGCCGGCCTTGTTGCCAGGACTCGGATTCTCACCCACGGGCTCACCATGCGACAGAAAGTATTCCTTGAAGTTATTGATCATGGAGACCGTCTGGTGGAACAGTTCCTCTGTACGACAACGGTTCATCAGGATCGTCTCAGCGCCGAACATCTCCGGCACCTCTGTCAAGACAGATGTGCCACCCTGAGCGACGAGCCAGTCGGAGAAGGCGCCTACGAGGGGATTGGCAGTGATGCCGGAGAAACCGTCGGAGCCGCCGCATTTCAGACCTACGCGCAGTTGGGCGACAGGCACCTCCTGACGCTGATCCCGTCTGGCGATCTCATAGAGCTGGCGCAGGATCGACATGCCAGCCTCCATCTCGTCGTTCACCTGTTGCGTGACCAACAGTCTGATGCGGTTCTGGTCATAGTCGCCAAGCAACTCCATGAACGTCTCGGGCTGGTTGTTCTCACAGCCCAGACTTAACACGAGTACGGCCCCGGCGTTGGGGTGCAGACAGATGTCGCGGAGTATCTTACGGGTGTTCTCGTGATCGTCGGAGAGTTGGGAACAGCCGTAGTTGTGATGCCAGGCATGGATGGCATCGACACCTTCGCCGTTCGTCTCCTGACGCAGCTGTGTCGCCAGCCGTTCTGCGATGCCGTTCACACAACCTACGGTGGGTACGATCCATATCTCGTTGCGAATGCCTACATCACCGTTCTGACGGAGATAACCCTTAAAGGTTCGGTTCTCGTTCTTAATATCAAGAGACTGGTTAACAGGATGATATGTGTATTCAAGCGTGCCTGACAGATTGGTCTTCAGG
>JAGCPV010000005.1 GCA_017965475.1 Prevotella sp. | reverse complement strand
GTCGTGATGTTCCCATGCGGAACCACTGGTTCGTGAGCCATTTCTCGCCCAGCACCTCCTTCACGATGGTATAGTAGATCAGGGCGTCCATGACGGAATTCAGGCCACCAGCGGGCTTGAAACCGATCTGGATGCCCGTTTTATCGTAATATTCCTTGATGGCCTGACACATCACATAGGCGGCTTCCGGGGTGGCGGCTGGCTCCAGTTTGCCTGTAGAGGTCTTGATGTAGTCGGCTCCTGAATACATAGCCAATAGCGAGGCCGTCTTGATGTTGGTGGCGGTCTTCAGACAACTTGTCTCCAGGATCACCTTCAACTTCTTATCACCACAGACCTCCTTCATCTGCTGGATCTCGTCACAGACGGTCTCGTAGTCCGAGGAGAGGAACGCACCTACAGACATCACCATATCGATCTCCGTAGCACCGTCTTTCAGGGCTAGGCCCGTCTCTACGGTCTTCACCTCGATGAGCGCCTGGGAACTGGGGAAAGAACCGCTTACACAGGCGATCTCTACACCCTCTACCTCAAGGGTCTCTGACACCACCTTAGCAAAGCGCGGATAGACGCAGATGGTGGCCACGTGGGGTAGGTCAGGGTACTGCTCGTCGAACTGGTTCACACGCTCCGTAAAGGCCATCACACTCTCGTCGGAATCGGTGGTCTTCAGCGTGGTCAGCTCCACACTACCCATCAGGAATTTCTTCACCTCAGGGGTATCGTTCTCATGCACTTTCTCCGTGATGATCTTCTTCACGGCGGCCTTCACGTCGTCATCGCTGACGTTGAGGTTGTACTTGCTCAATGCTTCTTCGATGATGCTCTTTTCAACTGTCTTTTCTGCCATAAGTCCTTTATTTTTAAGCTAATAACTTCTTATTGTGAATGTGTCGCAGCGAGTCTCTCTGCGTCTTCTTCGCGATGCTCTTCTGGAGTTCTGTAGTCAGATCCACACCCGTCTGGTTCGCCAGACAGAGGAGCACCCAGAGCACATCGGCCATCTCCTCGCCGAGGTTGTCCGTCTCACCCTCCTTGAAGCTCTGATCCCCGTATTTACGGGCGATCACGCGTGCCAGTTCACCTACTTCTTCTGTCAGAACGGCCATATTCGTGAGCTCTGAGAAGTAGCGTACACCATATTCCTTGATCCAGCGATCTACCGCCTCTTGTGCCTCTTTGATGGTCATCGTTTGAATAACATTTGAATGAACAGGATGAAGATTGCCAACAGGATAATCACGATATACTGCTTATTTTCACGCTCATACTCCTTCCAGTGAAAGGCTTTGTAGAGGAAGACAAGGAGCATCAGCGCCAGTCCGATGCCGCAGAGCCATCCGCCGTAGAGCGCACCCCAGAAGAGGGAGCAGACGATGCCGATGATAGCCAGGATGATACCTGCTATCTCGATTTCCCTGAGGTATCTCTTCATGTCTTAGAGTCCGAAAAGTGACAGTCCGACGAGCACCAGGAAGGCCACGGAGATATAGTTCGACATCTTGTCGTTCTCCTTCCAGTGGAGGATGGTCCAGACGCTGGAAAGGGTCATGATACCGAGGCCGATCCAAATCAGGATGGGTATGTCTATTACACGGCCGATGATGTAGCAGATCAGTGCGGCAAAGTTCAGGTAACTAATGATTTGTCTTTTATCCATAACTTGTTAGTTTTAAAAGTGTTATTCCTTGTTCTTAGTGTCCATGCAGATGGTGACAGGACCGTCGTTGAGCAGTTCGACCTTCATGTCTGCGCCGAACTCACCTGTACCTACGGGTTTGCCGATGGCCTCGGAGAGATCAAGGCAGAAAGCCTCGTAGAGTGGGATAGAGTGCTCGTGGGAACCGGCACGGAACCAACTCGGACGGTTACCTTTCTTATAGCTGGCGTAGAGCGTGAACTGACTCACCACCAGTGCCTCGCCTTGGACATCGAGGATAGAGCGGTTCATCACGTCGTTCTCGTCGCCAAACACGCGCAGGTTCGCGATTTTTTTCACCAACCAATCCACATCCTCCATCGAATCCTCGTCACAGATGCCCAACAGGATCAGAAAACCCTGTCCGATCTGGCTTTTCACCGTTCCATCGATGGTGACGCTGGCATGACTGACACGCTGTATGACTGCTCTCATCTCTCTGATTTTTCGGCAAAGATACAATAATATTCTGATATATACAAGCATTCTGAGGTTAGTTTTTTCCGAAATCCGTGACAGATGACAGATGACAGTTTTCTCAGGAATTGTTCAAATGTTCATTTGTTCAATTGTTCATTTACTAAAACCAATCTGCTCAAAATATCACCTAATTACTTTTTATTTATATTATATATTATAATAAATAATATAAATAAAATAATATTATTCAAATCTCATTACCTATTGAATTTCCAAATTGAACAATTGAACAAATGAACATTTGAACATTATTGCCCCTAAATAAAACTGTCATCTGTCATCTGTCATCTCTGGGGTCAGGCCCCGGCACTAAGTTTTTCTTCGCAGGGGACAGGTCTCAGCACACGGATTGTCCCAGGGCTTGGGACAAAAATTAAGGACTCCTTATTTGGAAATAAGCAGTCCTTATTTGGTGAAAAGGAGTCCTTAATTTTGCTCCGGAGCCTTTTCTTCAGCGTGGAAGAAATCATAGACGATTCGGGCTTTGGCGGGGCCGATGACGGTCTCCAGTTCCGACAGTTTAGCCTCGCGTATCTTCTTGACCGATTTAAGGGCATTTAGGAGCCCGTCACGCGTTTTGGGGCCGATGCCTGGTATGTTGTCCAACTCGGAGTGTAAAGCGCGCTTAGAACGCTTGTTTCGATGGAATTCGATGGCGAAGCGATGCACCTCATCCTGGATCTGTGTCAGCACGTGGAACAGTTCGGAGTCCGTCTTCAGGGCTATGCTCAACGGTGGGAAGCCGTAGAGCAGTTCGTTGGTACGGTGACGGTCGTTCTTGGCCAGTCCGGCGATGGGGATATCGAGGTCGAGCTCGTCCTGGATCACCTGACGGATCACCTCCATCTGTCCCTTGCCACCATCGGCGATGATGAGGTCGGGTAGGGGCTGTTCCTCATCCAGCAGACGGGTATAGCGCCGATGCACCACCTCCTTCATCGAGGCATAGTCATCAGGCCCCTCGACGGTCTTGATATTGTAGTGTTTGTAATCGCGTTTCGAGGGTTTCATTCCCTTGAAAACGACACAGGCGGCCACGGCGTCTGTACCAGAGATATTCGAGTTGTCGAAGCACTCGATCTGGTAGGGCAGTTTGGGCAGGTGGAGTTTGTCCTGCAGCTCCTTCATCAGACGCGTCTGCTTCTGTTCGGGATTTAGTTTTTCGGCCTGTTTCAGACGGTCGAACTTATACTGTTTGCCGTTCATGATCGAGAGGTCGAGCAGAGTCTTTTTATCGCCTAATTTGGGCACGGTGAACTTCACGCCCTCCAGTTCTACATCGACCTCCTCAGGAACGATGATCTCCTTCGCATCGCTCTTGAAACGCTGGCGCAGTTCGATGATTCCGAGCTGCAGCAGTTCCTCGTCGGATTCGTTGAGTTTCTTCTTGTATTCGATGGTGAAACTCTGGTTTACACTGCCATTCGAGACATGGACGAAGTTTATGTAAGCCATTTTCTCGTCACTGGTGATTGAGAACACATCGACGTTGTTGATGGTGTGGCTGACCACCTCGCTCTTGCTGACGAAGGTGTCGAGGGCGATGTATTTCCGCTTCACCTCCTCGGCCTCCTCGAAGCGCAGTTCCTCACTCAGACGGAGCATCTCGTCCTTGAGGTCTTTCAGTACCTGACGCGTGTTGCCCTTCAGGATCTCACGGGCCTGGAGGATGTTCTTCTGATAGTCCTCGTAGGATTGTTTACCCACGCACGGCCCCATGCATTTCTTGATATGATAGTCGAGACAGACCTTGTATTTACCCGTCTCAACGCCTTCTTTCGTGATAGGCGTCATACACGTGCGCGGGTGATAGAGTTCTTTAATGAGGTCGAGCACGGCGTACATCGCTCCGACATGGGAATAGGGACCGTAGTAGGTGCCCCATTTCTTGTTGATGGTACGGGTCTTGAAGATACGCGGCAGGTATTCGTTGGTGACAACGATGCTGGGGTAGGTCTTGCCGTCCTTCAGGAGCACGTTATAGCGGGGGTTGTATTTCTTGATGAGGGAGTTCTCCAGGAGTAGGGCATCCTCCTCCGTATTCACCACTGTATAACTGATGTCGAAGATCTTCGAGACGAGCACCTTGGTCTTGAAGCGATCCACCTCCGTGTGGAAGTACGAAGAGACCCTCGACTTGAGGTTCTTCGCCTTTCCCACGTAGATGATGGTCTTGGTATCGTCATAAAACTGGTAGCTGCCAGGTTTGTCTGGCAACCTGCTGACGATCCCTTTCAGGTATGTCAAACGTTTCTCGTTTTCTTCCTTCGTCATGCTGAACCCCTCTGTTTATAGGTGTTTCAGGAAGTTGTGTTTCACGTGGAACGTTCCTTAGATCGTGATGAGGGTGGTGAGGTCGATGCCTTTGAAGACGTCACGGCCATGCAGACCTTCGTCCCTGATCTCAATAATGAAGTTCATGTAGGTCTTCTTTGGATTGAAGTGTTGCACAAGTTTGTAGGCTGCCATCGCCGTACCTCCTGTGGCGAGCAGGTCGTCATGGATGAGCACCACGTCATCCTTGTTGATGGAATCGATGTGCATCTCGATGGTATCGACACCATATTCCTTAGTGAATGATTCCTTGATGACGGTGGAAGGGAGTTTGCCTGGCTTACGGGCGAGCACGATGCCACAGCCAAGTCGTCCTGCGAGGGCGGAGGCCATCACAAACCCACGACTCTCGATTCCAACGATCTTGGTAATACCCTTGTCTTTGTACAATGCCTCAAGTTCGTCGAGCATAATCTGTACGCACTCTGGATTCATGTAGAGTGTTGTCACGTCCCTGAAGTTGATGCCCTTCTTGGGGAAATCTGGTATGCAACGCAGATTGTCAATCAGTACTTTGTTGTTCATAATCAGTGAGTTATAAATATGTTATTGATCTTTTGTTTCACGTGGAACGTTATCGGCCCATGAGCACCAACAGCACGTTGATGTCGCTGGGAGAGACCCCAGGAATACGACTCGCCTGGGCCAATGTCTCGGGTTGGATCTTCATCAGTTTCTGACGACACTCGGTAGAGAGTCCTTGGAGTTCGTCGTAGTTGAAATGTCCCTTGATCCGGATGTTCTCCAGACGGTGCATCTTCTCAGCGACAATACGTTCGCGTTCGATGTATCCTTTATATTTCATTCTGATCTCCGCAGCCTCCGCGATTTCCTCCTTCCGATTAATCGGACGATCCAGAACCTCCTTGAGCGATGGAATGAGTTCAGACAGATTCTCCAGATTCAGTTGCGGACGGTTCACTAGATCGATCAACTTACAGCCATACTGGAGTGGGGTCGTGCCGAGGGCTTCCAGAGAGGAATTGATGAGCTTCGGTTTGATCGCGAAGTTCTGACAGAAAGTCTCGATTTCTTCGATATGTTGTTTTTTCTCCAACCACCAGTCATAACGGTCTCTTTTGGCTAATCCTAGCTCGTATGCCTTCTCCGTCAGACGGGCATCGGCATCATCCTGCCGTAACAGGATACGGTATTCAGCGCGGGAGGTGAACATGCGATAGGGTTCATCGACCCCTTTCGTCACCAGATCATCGATGAGTACGCCGATGTATGCCTCATCACGATGAAGGATCAGGGGCCTATAGGTGGATTCGCTCTCACTGCCAGCCTTCAGGGCAGCATTGATACCAGCCATCGTTCCTTGTCCGCCTGCTTCCTCATAACCCGTTGTTCCATTCACCTGACCAGCCAGGAACAGGTTGGAAATGATCTTCGATTCCAACGAATGTTGGAGTTGAGTGGGATCGAAGAAATCGTATTCGATGGCGTAGCCGGGACGATAGACTTTCAGGTCGCGGAAGGCAGGCATCTTCTTCAGGGCGGCGATCTGCACATCCATCGGCAGGGAAGAGGAGAAACCGTTCAGGTACATCTCGTTGGTATCCTCACCCTCGGGCTCCAGGAAGAGCGGATGCTTCTCACGATCGGGGAAGGTGACGAGCTTCGTTTCTATCGAAGGACAGTAGCGCGGGCCGATGGACTGGATCTGTCCGTTATAGAGTGGGGAGTCTGCGAGTCCGCTTCTCAGCACCTCATGAACCTCCGCATTGGTATTCACCGTCCAACAGGGTAACTGTTTCAGAGCCCCAAATTGATTGAGGTAACTGAACTGATAAGGCTTCGTCTCGCCGGGCTGGATCTCCATTTCATCGAAGTGTATGGACCGCTTATCGATACGGACGGGGGTGCCTGTCTTCATACGGGCAGAGGTCACACCGTAACGGGTGATGCTCTCCGTGAAGTGGGGGACGGCGGGTTCGGCAATGCGTCCGCCAGGAACCATCTTCCTGCCGATATGCATCAGACCGTTCAGGAAGGTACCGGCTGTCACGATCACACATTTCGCATAGAGTTCCGCACCCCAGATCGTCCTCACACCGATGGCACGCACACCAGCCTCACCAGAAATGTTTTCCGTGATCAGCTCGTCCGCCTGATCCTGCCAGATATCAAGATTCTCCGTTTCATCGAGATGTTTGCGCCATTCCCAGATGAACTTCCCCCTGTCGCACTGGGCACGGGGACTCCACATCGCAGGGCCTTTTCCGACATTGAGCATCCGAAACTGTATCGAGGTGGCATCCGTCACGAGTCCCATCTGTCCGCCGAGGGCGTCGATCTCACGTACGATCTGTCCTTTGGCGATGCCACCAACGGCGGGGTTACACGACATCTGCGCGATCTTGTTCATGTCCATCGTCACCAGACAGGTCTTCGCGCCCATATTGGCGCTGGCACAGGCTGCCTCACAACCCGCGTGGCCCCCTCCGATGACGATGACATCATACTTCAATATCATATTTTCGTTGATTTGGTTGCAAAGTTACGAAAAAAAATAGAAAGAAATAGTGAAAATATTTACTAAAACACTTGCGCTTTTCATAATTTTATATTATTTTTGTACCCTCAACGCGTGCGAACGTACCTAATAATAATTATAAAACAATCAATAATTCATTAAAATTCAACAACTTATGTGGTTAATCAATTCATCAATTGGTAGAAAAGTTGTAATGTCCGTGACGGGTATTGCGCTGATCTTGTTCCTGACCTTCCACGGTTGCATGAACTTGGTAGCGCTCTTCTCGGAGGAAGGTTACAACATGATTTGCGAATTCCTGGGTGCCAACTGGTATGCTGTTGTGGCTACACTTGGTTTGGCTGCTCTGGCAGTGATTCACATTGTCTTTGCCTTCATCCTGACGGCTCAGAACCGTACGGCCCGCGGTAACAACCGCTATGAGGTAGCGACGGTGGTTAAGTCCGGCAAGGTGGAGTGGGCATCGAAGAACATGCTCGTGCTCGGTATCATCGTGGTGATTGGCCTGCTGCTGCATCTCTACAACTTCTGGTACAACATGATGTTTGCCGAGTTGGTAGGTAATGTCCAGCCTATTGATCCCGCTGATGGTTTCGCCTGGATCGAGCAGACATTCGCCAACCCCGTCTTCGTCGTGCTTTACATCATCTGGCTGGTAGCCCTCTGGTTCCACCTGACCCACGGTTTCTGGTCAGCCCTGCAGACCATCGGTTGGAGCGGTAAGATCTGGTTCCAGCGCTGGAAGTGCATCGGCACCATCTATGTGACGCTGCTGATTCTTGCTTTCTTGGTAGTTGTTTTGGCTTTCGCATTCAAGTGCGCTCCGAGCCTGTGTAGTTAATCATTTAAAACCGAAGAATTATGGCTAAGAAAATTGATTCTAAGATTCCCGCAGGTCCAGTACCCGAGAAATGGAAGGAATATAAGGCTCATCAGCGTCTCGTGAACCCGAAGAACAAGCTGAAGCTCGACGTGATCGTGGTTGGTACCGGTCTGGCTGGTGCCTCTGCAGCTGCTTCACTGGGTGAGATGGGCTTCAACGTGATCAACCTGTGTATTCAGGACTCTCCCCGTCGTGCTCACTCTATCGCCGCTCAGGGTGGTATCAACGCCGCCAAGTGCTATCAGAACGATGGTGACTCTGTCTATCGTCTGTTCTACGACACCGTAAAGGGTGGTGACTATCGTGCTCGCGAGGCCAACGTGTATCGTCTGGCAGAGGTATCAAACAATATTATCGACCAGTGCGTGGCTCAGGGTGTTCCCTTCGCCCGTGAGTATGGTGGTATGCTGGCCAACCGTTCTTTCGGTGGTGCTCAGGTAAGCCGTACGTTCTACGCCAAAGGTCAGACGGGTCAGCAGCTGCTGCTTGGCGCCTATAGCTCCCTGAGCTGTCAGGTGAAGGCCGGCAAGGTGAAGCTCTACACCCGCTACGAGATGGAAGATGTCGTGATCGTTGACGGTCGCGCCCGTGGTATCATCGCCAAGGATCTGACAACAGGTAAGCTGGTTCGCTTCAGCGCAAATGCTGTCGTCATCGCTACTGGTGGTTATGGTAACACATACTTCTTGAGCACCAACGCTATGGGCTGTAACTGCTCTGCTGCCGTTCAGTGCTATCGTAAGGGTGCTTACTTTGCTAATCCCTCTTACGTTCAGATTCACCCCACCTGTATCCCCGTTCATGGTGACAAGCAGTCTAAGTTGACGCTGATGTCTGAGTCTCTGCGTAACGATGGTCGTATCTGGGTGCCCAAGAAGATTGAGGATGCTAAGGCTCTGCAGGCTGGTACCAAGCAGGGTTGGGAGATTCCTGAGGAGGATCGTGACTACTATCTGGAGCGCCGTTATCCCGCCTTCGGAAACCTCGTGCCTCGTGACGTGGCCTCTCGTGCCGCTAAGGAGCGTTGCGACAAGGGCTTCGGCGTGAACAACACGGGTCTGGCTGTGTTCCTCGATTTTTCAGAGTCTATCAACCGTCTGGGTCTGGATGTTATCATGCAGCGCTATGGTAACCTCTTCGAGATGTACGAGGAGATCACCGACGTGTTCCCTGGCGACGTGGCCAACGAGATCAATGGCGTGAAGTACTACAAGCCGATGATGATCTATCCCGCTATCCACTACACGATGGGTGGTATCTGGGTTGACT